>JBCDFC010000236.1:0-7585 GCA_039178805.1 Pseudomonadota bacterium
CATCGGGCGCGGCGCGCGGCGGGAGCCGAATGCCAAGGCACCCGCGGTCGAGCTCTTCGAAGGGCTCGAGGCCTGCGGGCAGAACGCCTGGCCCTCGGTGCGCTTCGAGCTCGGCCGGGTGAACGACCTGATGGGCCGGTTCTTCTCGGCCGGCTTCTACTACAAGACCTTCTTCGGCATCACCGGGCGCGGCACTTGGGAGTGGATGCAGTTCGAGAAGCTGATCCGCCGCGCCGCGGGCATGGGCCGCGCGGCCGATCCCTCGGATATGGCTGCAGCGCACGACGCCTATGACGTCGTCCATGACTTCTGCGACCTGCTGATCGTGGGCGCGGGGCCCGCCGGGCTCGCCGCTGCGGCGGAGGCATCGGCGGCGGGTCTCGACGTGATGCTCGTCGAGCAGGACTTCGCGCTTGGCGGTCGTTTGATCGGGGCGGATGAGACGGTCGAAGGACTGCCTTCGGCTGACTGGCTCGCCGCGCAGGAGACGGGACTTTCGGGTGTTCGCGTGTTGCGGCGGTCGACGGCCTTCGGGCTCTACGACACCAACGTCGTTGGCGTCTATGAACGGATCGCCGAGCATGAGGCGACCCCCGACCCTGCGATCCCCGTCGCGGCCATGCGCATCGTGCGGCCCCAGCGTGTGATCCTGGCCACGGGCGCCATCGAGCGGCCGATCGCCTTCGGCAACAATGACCGCCCCGGCGTGATGCTGGCGGGCGCGATGGAGCGGTATGCCGCGCGCTGGGGCGTCGGACCCGGCAGCCGGGCCGTGATCGCGACCACCAATGACAGCGGGTACGGTACGGCTACGTTGCTCGTGCGTGCTGGCGTCGAGACGACGCTCCTCGATGCACGCGACAATCCAGGCGCCCCGGACCCGAGCGCGGCGGATGACGCCACTGCGGCGGGTGTCGAGATCCTACCCGGTTATGTCCCCGTCGAAGTCGGAGGGCGCGACCTTGTCGCAGGGCTCGCCATCGGCCGCGTGAGGCACGGTTCAGCCGAGGCTGGTGCGGTTTCGACATCCTGCGAGCGCGTCCTGGCGGCCGATTGCGTCGGCACGAGCGGCGGCTGGTCACCGGTCATCCATCTTGTGGCGCATCGGGGCGTGAAGCCGGTTTGGGACGCCGCGGAGGGCTGTTTCCTCGCAGAGCAGACGCCGGAGGGCGTGTCCCTTGCCGGCAGCGCCCGCGCGCTCTGGTCGACTGAGGCAGCGGTCGCCGATGGGCGGGCGGCGGGGGTCGAGGCCGTGATTGCCCTAACGGGCAAACGGCGTCGCAAAGCAAGGCCGTCGCGTGCGGCGTCGACTGCCGTCGCGCTCCATGAGGTTCGGCGAGCAGGGGTGAAGACGAAGAGCTTCCTCGACCCCCAGCATGATGTCACGACCGAGGATGTGCGTCAGGCGGCGCGCGAAGGCTATCGCTCGGTCGAGCATATGAAGCGCTATACGACCCTCGGAATGGCGACGGATCAGGGCAAGACGGGCAATGTCGCGGGGCTCGCGCTTTTGGCGGAGGCGCTGGGTCAGTCGATCCCGGCGACCGGCATCACCACGTTCCGCCCACCTTACACGCCCGTGCCCATCGCGGCGATCGCGGGGCGGGCGCGCGGCGCGCATTGGCAGCCTGTGCGTCGGACCCCGATGCACGCCGCGCACGAAGCCGCTGGCGCGCCCTTCATGGATGCCGGCGCATGGAAGCGTGCCTGGTACTATCCGCGCCCGGGCGAGGACATTGATGCCGCCTACCGGCGAGAGGCCGCCACCGTGCGCGAGCGCTGCGGGATCGTCGATGTCTCGACCCTTGGCAAGATCGACATCCAAGGCCCCGATGCCGCGGAACTCCTCAACCGGGTCTACGTGAACGGCTTCGCTAAGCTGCCCGTCATGAAGTGCCGCTATGGCGTGATGCTGCGCGATGACGGCATCGTGCTCGACGACGGTGTGAGCTGGCGGCTTGCGGAAGACCGCTTCCTGATGACCTGCACGACGGCGCAGGCGGGCCATGTGATGGTTTGGCTCGAGAACCTGCTTGCCTGGCGTTGGCAGGATCTTCGCGTGCATGTGGCGTCGGTCACGGATCAGTGGGCGGGCGCCGCCGTCGCCGGGCCCCGAGCGCGCGCGGTCCTCGAACGGGCCGTGGCCAAGGGCGATGTCTCAGGCGAGGCGCTGCCTTTCATGGGCATCGCGCGGGCGATGATCGCGGTCGATGGCGGCCTGGTTCCAGCTCTCATCGCTCGGATCAGCTTCTCGGGCGAGCTCGCCTTTGAGGTCTACGTGCCCGCCGGTTGGGGGGCAGCGACCTGGACCGTGCTTGCCCAGGCGGTCGAGGCCGAGGGTGGCGCGCCCTATGGGATGGAGGCGTTGGGCACGCTCCGCATCGAGAAGGGGCATGTGACGGCCTCAGAGCTCGACGGGCGCACGACGCTTGAGGATGCGGGGCTCGGCAAAATGGCGTCGAGCAAGAAGCCCTTCATCGGTGCCTCGCTGCGGCAGCGACCCGGCCTGACCGAAGAGGGCCGACCGCAGCTCGTCCACGTCGTGCCGGTCGAAGAGGGCGTGCAGTTCTCGGGCGGTGCCGTCCTCCTCGATCCCGAAGCCCCGCCAGGCGGGCGTGAGGGGCATGGCGTTGGCTGGATCACCGGCGTGACGGCCAGCCCCGCGCTTGGCGGCTGGCTCGGCATCGGTTTCGTCGAAGGCGGCGCCTCCGCCTGGGAGGGCCGCGAAGTGACCGTGGCCGAACCGGTCCGCGGTCGCGCATGTCGGGGCCGGGTTCTCTCGGCCCACCGCTTCGATCCCAATGGAGCGCGGATGCATGCCTGAGCCTGCCCTCCTCGATGCGCTCTCGGCGCCCGCCGCAGTTGGCTCTGCGCCCGCTGCCGAGAGCCCGATCCCGCGAGATGCTGCAGCGCCACGGCGTCTGGGCCCGGCTACGGGTGAGACCGGCGTTTCTCTCTCGCAAGCGCCGTTCGGGACGCTCTGGCAAGTCACCGCTTGGCCGGGCGCGCTTGATCGCACGGCGGGCGCGGTTGGAGATCTATGCGGTGCGTTCGCTCCGGGACCTGGTGCCGCGGCCGGCGCCGATGGCGTCACGGCCCTCCGCATCGAGCCTTTGCGCTGGCTGATCCTGTCCGAAGGGCCGCTGCCAGCCCCATCTTTCGCATCGGATGTGGGCACGGCGCTGGATCTTTCGCATGCGCGTTGGCGCGTGCGCGTGTCGGGCGCGCGCCGGGCGGAGCTTCTCGCCCGTCTCGCACCCATCGATTGGCGGAAGAATGCATTCCCGGAA
Organism: Pseudomonadota bacterium; assembly: GCA_039178805.1. GTDB lineage: Bacteria > Pseudomonadota > Alphaproteobacteria > Rhodobacterales > Rhodobacteraceae > Thermohalobaculum. Next base: position 3,291 of record JBCDFC010000236.1, read on the forward strand.
GGTGCTGTGGCGACGACGCCGATCCACCACATCGCCATCACGGTCTATGCGGAGGCGGAGAGTTTCGCGCTCCTCCTGCCCCGAAGCTATGCCGCATCGCTCTGGGACGACCTCGTTGAGACGGCCTCCTCTCTCGGTGTTGAAATCGCTTAGGGCGCTGCCAGTCTGATCCCACTCTGTTCTGGCTCTAGCGCCAGCGGACCAAGTTGCGTGCGCCGAGTGCTGCTTGCGATGCTGCCATCATGCGGCGGAGCCTGCCGCCCCCGCCCGAAGGCCGCCCCTTGGCCAAACGGACGAGAATGACTTCCGGTGGGGCGGGCAGGCGGGTTTCGGGGTCGACATAGCGGGGATAGGCGATCAGCGCCGCCCAGATCAGCGCCGTGAGCGATGGCCGCGCTTGTCGGCGCATCGGCACGATCCCAAGATCCGCGGTCAGGCCCCAACCCGCATAGAATGGCGTCCCGACGCAGGTAACGCTCACCCCGCGGATCAGCGCTTCGAACCCCATCAATGATGTCAGCGTCCAGACCGCATCTGCCCGTTCGAGAAGCGCCGGCGCCGAGGCGCGATGCGCGACGAGGTCCGCCAAGGCCTCGGCCTCGTCCAACGGGATCCGACCCACTCTCAGCCCCGCCTCCACATCCGGATGCGGCTTGTAGATCAGAAACGCATGGGGGTTGGCGGCGCGAGCAGCCCGCAGGAGTTCGAGATTGCTCCGCGCTGGGCCATAGGCCGCGCCGAGCCTGACGGAGGCGTCGTCCTCGACCTGACCTGGCACCAACACGACCTTGGCATGCGACGGGATCGTGGTGAGCATGGCGTCGGCGCTGCGCACGCCTGCCCCTGCCGCTGGGTCACCCGCGGCGCCGAGGCAATCCAGATTGTATTTCGTAACGCCCGACGCCCTGATCGCGTCGCAGAGGGCCGCCGCCCGGACCAAACGCTCGTCGTCCGCCGCGAAGGTTGCGGCCTCGGCAATGAACGCCTCCAGCCTGGACCGGCGCGCAGGATCGTAGTGGATACCGAGATCGTCGAAGACGAGCGACGCTGCGTCCGTTAGCGCGGCACCAAGCCCGACCGAGCGGAGGAAGCCGTCCTCGACCAAACCGATGGGTGTTGCCTCGGCACGTGCTGTCTCGACAATCCCTGGGTTCGCCCGGCTCGCCCAAAGCCAAGCACGTGTCTCGCCCGTTCCGTCGCGGCGCGCCTTGGCCATCGCCTTTGGCGTCGACCGAAAATGCTGAGCACCGTCGGTATAGGGTGCGCTGAACCGACTGAGATGTTGGCGCTTCCAAGGCGCGAAGCCGCCATAAACGGCGCGCGCGAGGGGTCGGCCCGCGGCTACGTCGCCTTGCTCGACTTTGGCTAGCGCCTCGAGCGTGCGGAGCGTGTCTTCGAAGCTGGTGAGACAGCGTTCGTACGGGTTCCAGTAGAGTGGACCGAGAAGATGCGTCGCTGCGAAGAGCGTTTGTTTGCAGGGGCGCGCAGCGCGTGCGCGTGCGATCCTGGGCGTTGACTGCCGATCATGCGTCAGTCCCCAACCCGCATAGTAGGGCAGGCCGAAGAGATGCGTCTCTTTCCCTGCCAAGACGGCTTCGTAGCCGAGCTGCGAGGTCACCGCGTAGACCTTGGATGCCCCCTCGATCAGATCCCAGGGGTTGATCGGCAAGGTGATGAGCGCCTCACCAGTCTCAAGATCCGCTGGTGCGAAGTGCCCGGCGCGGCGTCCGTTCGCGGTCTCTGGATGGGTCTTGATCACGATGGGGGCGTCTGGATTTTCCGTTCGCGCGGCCTCCAGCATCCTACGGAAGGCGCTCGCATTCGCGCTACCGAGCGCGATCGAGGCATCGCCCCGCGTCTGATCCAACACGAGCACATATCCAGGCTCAGGCAGGCTCAGCGTGCCACGACCATAGGGCGTGTATTTCGAGAAACCTAAACTGCGAAGTGTGGCGAGCCCCGCCTTTGCGCGCCTTGCGAGTTCCGGTGGTAGTGGCTCGGCGGCTAAGGCCGCAATCAAGGCTTCGAGGCGAGACGGGTGTTCGGCGTCGATAGCAATGCCGCGATCATCGAGCATCAGAGAGAGCGGAGGGATTGGTCCAGATCGCGCTGCTTCGAGCCGCGCTCCCGGGGGTTGGATGCTGCGAAGGGGGCCGTCTTCGAGCGTCAGGACCCGACGCCCTAGGAGCCTGGCCGCAGTCCTGCCAGGTACTGACCAGGCGCGCCGCCCCCAGACCCCGAAGTGGAGTGGTGCGCCATGTGCATGCTCATGTCGGATTGGTGGCGACGACTGCTCCAGGCGTGGCTGAGACAGTCCGGTGTGCCACCCCGCGGCCCTTAGAATTTCCCCCAGTGTTCGGTCGGCTGCGATGCCCGGTTGCGCGAGGATCAGTCGCCCGCCGCCACAGGTTGGGTCGCGCGTGCGATCTCCTGCGTTCGTTGCGGCATCCGGCAACGGTTGGTCATCGTGGCGGGATGCCGCTGGGGGCGCGAGCCGCTCGCCATCCGGGCTCATGCCGCGGTCCTCTGGCGGCGATCAGGCGCTTCACCCGATAGAACGCCAAGCTTGGTGAGCCTGTCGCGGAGGCGCGCGCCATGGGCTGCCAGGCCGTAGCGCTCCGCCATCAGCCGCGCCCCTGCCGCTGCGCGCGTTTCGCGACCGCTCTCATCCTGCACCACGTCGCGCAATGTGGCCACGAAAGCGTCGTGATCGATCTCGGCCCAGCGCGCGCCTGGGACCGGGTGGATCGTCTCGCCCGGGGCAACCGGGACAAGCTTCGCCGGTACCGGAAAGGCAGTCTCCTTCGTGCAGAACGCAGTGCTACCCGACCAATCGGTCGCCACGACCGGTCGGCCAAGGCGCATCGCTTCGGCCGGCCCATAGCCAAAGCCCTCGGCACGATGGGGCGAGACATAGCAGTCCGCGGCAGCGAGGAGAGCGCGGTAGACCGGCGCCTCCAAGCGCCCAGTCAGCACGCGGATCCGCGGATCTTGCGCTGCGGCGACCGAGATCGCCGTCCATTGATCATGCGGATCCCCCCAATGACCGCGCATCACTTCAGTCGTCTTGAGGACGAGTGCCACGTCACTGGCGCCGGGTGCCCCGGCCGGAAACGCGTCGGTGAAGGCCCGGACCAGCGCCAACGGGTTCTTGCGTTCAACTGAGGAGTGGAAATCGAAGCTGGCGAGGAAGAGGAACGGACCATCCGGCAGACCGAGAGCAGACCGATCCATGCGCGCGACGCTCCCGCCAGGGAGTGCTTTATGCACGACCTCAACACGCGTGCCGCAGCGCGCCGCTGCATCGCGATAGGCGTCTGCAACGAACGGCGTCGGTGCCCAGATCTCGTCGAGCATCTCGATGGCGAGAGCATGCGCTCCGGGCAAGACCTCGAATTCCCAGAGGAGTAGGCCAATCGTGGGTCCCCGGTGGCCAGGGCGCATGAGCCTCGGATGGAGAAGTGTCTGCGGCACTCGATCTGCGTTCACGTGCAGTACCGTCGCCTCGCGCGCTGCCACCACCTCCGGTCCCTGGGCTGGCGGTCCCGGCAACGGTGCGAGTCCGTTATCCGCGGAGAGAATTTTCGACGCGATGCCCTCATGCGCCAAGGCGGCGGCGGACATCGCAAGATTGGCGCCGAGCCCCATCTCCGCACTGGCATGGCCGATGAGACGAAGACCGGGCGTAGGCAGGGCGTCCGTGCGGCCGACAGCGGCGGTACGGCATGACGCCGTTGCGAGAACGCGCTGAAGCATGCTCGCATCGTCAGGTGAGACCGCCGCACACTGGTTTAAGAACGCGGCAAGACGTGGCCCAACAGGCGCCTCTGCGGTGGGCAACCCGTCCGGCAGCCCAGCGGCCAGGGCGAGCGTTAGCGCGCGGTCCCGATCGGCCTGTCGATCTTCGATGAGAGCTGGTGCTCGCGAATGATTGGAGGCGGTCTGCGTTACCGGCTGCCCGATCGTGGCGCCAGTGAGCGCGTCGTTCGGTTCCTGGGCCTCAGTCTGATCGTCTCGTCTAAACCTGCCTAACATTTTCGAGAGTTTGATCAGAGTGTGGAGGGTCCTCGCGGTCTCGTGCGACCGGTCCGACGAGGCGTGCGCCTCCGCTTCCGACAGCCTCAACGGGGATCGTAATGCGCCAGCCCGGCTGAGATCGCGCCAGACACGATCGGCAGGCGGTGACGCAGGCGTCGGCGAAGTGTCCCGGCCGTATCCGTTGAGCGCGGCCCGCATTCCTGCGAGCGTCCCGTCGCCATCGAGCTCCGTAAGGGCCCAGCCGCGGAGTACCTTCG
>JBCDFC010000237.1:0-7534 GCA_039178805.1 Pseudomonadota bacterium
CGGGATCATGGCGGCCGGCCCGGCACTCCATGCTCAATTGGCCAAGGGGCGCCTCGGCTCATGACGGCAAGGACCAGCGCCCACAGCCCGCGGAATTGACGGGCCCGACCCGTGCGGCCATGGTGCGCGCGGTGAGCGGCCGGGCCGCGAAATTGGCTGCGACACGGGCTGTGGCACGGGCTGCGGCACTGGGCGGAGGATGCCATGACCACCAAGCTCCACCTCGTTTTCGGCGGCGAGCTCGTCGATCCCAGTGGCACGAATTTCAAGGATGTTGACGACCTCGACATCGTTGGCATCTTTCCAAGCTATGCGAAGGCGCACGCAGCCTGGAAGGCAAAGGCTCAGCAGTCGGTCGATAATGCCCATATGCGCTACTTCATCGCGCATCTCCATCGTCTGCGGGACGAAGAGCAGGAGAAGAGCGTCGAGCCCTCCGCGCTCGAGCGCTGATCATGGCGGCGGTTCGCGCGTCGAAGCGGGGCGGGCCTTTCGCCGCACTTAGTCGCTGGCTGCGCAACTCACGGATCGGGCAGGCGGTGGCGACGCGCTTGGGCGCCGGGTACATCCGCCTTGTCATCGCAACCACGCGCTGGACTGTCGAAGGGCGTGAGCATTTCGATGCGATCCTTGCCCCAGGGGGCGGTGTGATCGCCGTGATGTGGCACGGGCGGCTTTTTCTGTCCCCATCCTACGCCCCGCTGCCACGGCGCACGGTCGCGATGATTAGCCGAGCGGGCGATGGCGACGTGATCACCGGCATTGTCGGCCGATGGGGCGTCGAGACGGTGCGCGGCTCCACTTACGACCGGCGCAAGCGTCAGGAGAAGGGCGGTGCGCAAGCCTTTGAGGGGGCGGAGCGTGCGCTGCGCGAGGGGGCCGTGGTGGCGATCACGCCCGACGGGCCCCGCGGCCCGCGCATGCACGCACGGGCGGGCGCTGCGGAACTGGCGGCACGGGTCCAGGCACCGGTGATCGGTGTGGCATTTTCGGTAAGCCGCGGGATTGTGCTCAAGAGCTGGGACCGATTTCTGCTACCCCTTCCCTTCGGCCGCGGGGTTATCTTCTGGTCGGAGCCTTTGACGCCCCCCGCCGCTGACGACCCCGTCGCCGTCGCCACGCATCGCGTTGCCATCGAGGCCATGCTGACCGAGCTGACGGACGCGGCCGACGACAGGATCGGGCGCGACAGGATCGTTGCCGCGCCGCCTGAAGAGACCGAGGCGCCCGAATTGGAGCGGGTCGCGACGCGCACCGAGGTGCCGCAAGTAGGCACGAGCGAGCAGACACCGTGAGCCAAGCGGCGGAAGGTGGCGCGCTCCCGATTGCCCTCTCCGCCTATCTTGCGATCAGCCGACTTGCAGGCCCTCTCGCACCAATCCTGCTCGCCCTGCGGAAGCGTCGCGGCAAGGAAGATCCCGTCCGCATCGCCGAGCGGCTCGGCCATCCGGGTATCGCTCGGCCAAAGGGGCCGGTTGTCTGGCTGCACGGCGCCTCGGTCGGTGAGGGCATGAGCCTCTTGCCGGTGATCGAAGCGCTACGGAGAAGCCCAACACCGCCTTTCTGCCTGCTGACAACCGGAACGGTGACTTCGGCTCAGTTGCTGGCACCGAGGCTCGCTGATTTCGGCGAGGACGCTGCGGCCCATCAGTTCGCACCCGTCGACACGCGCACCGCGGTGTGCCGGTTCTTGGATCGCTGGCGGCCCGATCTGGCGATTTGGGCGGAAAGCGAGTTCTGGCCGCGCCTTATGTGGGAGACGGGGCGCCGCAATATCCCCATGCTCCTCGTCAACGCGCGTCTCTCCGCCAAGAGCGCCGGAGCCTGGGCGCGAGCGCCCGAGATGGCGTGTCGCCTGCTTGGCTTGTTCGACGCGGCATTTGCGCAAGACGATGAGACAGCTGCGAGATTGTCCTCCCTCGGCGTCGCGCCCGGGCGACTGTCGGTCACGGGCAATCTTAAGATGCTGCTGCCCCCACCGGCAGCCGACGAAACGGCCTTGGCGGATGCGCGAGAGGCGCTTGGCGATCGACCATGTTGGCTTGCCGCGTCTACCCACGCGCCGGAGGAGGCGGCCGCGCTCGACGCGCATCTCACGCTTTCCGCCAAACATCCGGGCCTATTCACCCTGATCGCGCCGCGCCATCCGGACCGGGGTGCTGAGATCGCACAGATGGCGGCGCTGCGCGGCCTGCCGGTCACCCGTCGCAGCGGGGGTGAGGGTCCTCCGCCGGCAGGCGGCGCCTGGATCCTCGATACGCTCGGAGAGATGGGTGTCTGGTATCGCCTTGTTCCTGTCGTCTTCGTCGGTGGGTCTATCGCGCCGATGGGGGGGCACAATCCGTTCGAGCCTGTGGCGCTCGACGCCGCGGTGCTGGCGGGCCCGTCGACGCGCAACTTTGCCCCTGCATACGCAGCCCTCGCCCGGGTCGCCGGTTATCGGCCGCTCTTGTCGGCGGATGATCTGGCCGGTGGTGTCGATGCGCTTCTCACGGACACCGCCGCCCGCGCCACGATGACGGCTGCTGCGAAGGGCGCGGTCCAGGCTGCGTTGCCGGATCTCGCGCCGATCCTGGAGAAGGCGCACGCGCTCCTGCGTCCGCGCACAAATGGCGCTAGCCCTCAGCCCGACGTTCGAAACGCCGCACTCGACCCAGCTGGTGCCGCCACCGAGGAGCAGCCGGTAGCAACCACGCCCGAAGCCCTGTCGTTCCTGCGAAACGACACGAAGGCGGGTTGATGCAGGCACCGTCCTTCTGGTTCGCAGATCCCAGCGCACCGGGCGCGCTGCCGCGCTTGCTGACGCCCGCGAGCCTGCTCTGGCAGCTCGGTGGCAGGCTCCGTGCCTTTAGCGCAAAACCCTATGCATCCGGGGTGCCCTCGATCTGTGTCGGGAACCTGACGGCCGGGGGTGCGGGCAAGACGCCGATGGCTGCCTATCTGGCGGAGCGATTGGCTGAGCAGGCGCCGCACATCGTGATGCGGGGTCACGGGGGCCGGCTGGGCCGCGGCACACCCCATCGGGTCGAGCCTTCGCGCGACGGACCGGCCGATGTGGGGGATGAGGCACTGCTGCATGCCGCAACCCACCCCACTTGGGTCGCGCGGGACAGGGCTGCGGGCCTTCGCGCGGCTGAGGCTGCAGGTGCGGGTGTCCTGTTGCTGGACGATGGGTATCAGAACCCGCATCTCGCGCCGCGCTACCGTCTCCTAATGGTCGATGCGGGACAAGGGTTCGGCAACGGCCGGCTGATACCAGCCGGACCTCTGCGCGAGCCGCTGGAAACGGGCCTTTCCCGCGCCGATCTCGTTGTGTTGGTCGGTCCCGAACACGTCCGCCAAGCGTGCCTCGACCTCTGGCCCAAGCTCGCATCGCTCCGATCGGCGGGCAGGTTGGTGACCGCGACGCTCCAACCCGTCGAGACGGGCTTGCCGCTTACAGGGGCGCCCGTCGTCGCCTTTGCGGGCATCGGCCGGCCAGAGAAGTTCTTCGCAACGCTACGGGCGATGGGCGCCGATCTCCGCGTCGCCGAGGCTTTTCCCGACCATCATGTCTACGCCCCGGCGGTGCTCGATCGCCTGATCCGCCGTGGCAGGGCCGAGGGCGCCGTGATCGTGACGACGGAGAAGGACGCCGTCCGCCTGCCAGAACGATACCGTACCGAGGTGATGGCGCTACCGGTACGCCTTGTGCCGGAGGAGAACGGCCCGCTCGACCGTCTTCTGGATGGCTTATCCGACGCCAACGGGCGCAACCGCGAACAATAGGCGTCGAGGCGGGCCCAGCGGACTTGCCCTGCGCTCGTCGCCATTTTACATCGCGAGGTGAATGGAGGGTGCGAATGGCGGTTGCGGCAAGCGAAATCGAGCGGCTGATACAGGCGGCGTTCCCGTCTGCGACTGTCGAGGTTCGCGACACCGCGGGCGATGGCAATCACTACTTCGCAACCGTGGTGGCCGAAGAGTTTCGTGGCAAGAACCGGGTGCAACAGCAGCGCATGGTCAACGAAGCGCTGGCTTCCATCCTCAAAGGCCCCGACGCGCCGCTCCACTATCTGGGCCTGCAGACCAGCGCGCCCGAATGAAATCGCCGGGCCAGCGCCCGTGCCTAGGAGAACCGGATGTCCGACATTCAAGCCGAGATCGCCGAGACGGTTGCCGCTCATGACGTGGTCCTGTTCATGAAGGGCACGGCACAGATGCCGCAATGCGGCTTCTCAAGCCGCGTGGCACAGATCCTCAGCTACCTGCAGGTCGAGTGGAAAGATGTGAACATCCTCGACCCTGAGAAGCCGGAGCTGCGCCAGGCGATCAAGGACTTTTCGGACTGGCCGACGACACCGCAGCTTTACGTGAAGGGCGAGTTCGTCGGCGGCTGCGACATCGTCACCGAGATGACGCTTTCCGGTGAGCTGGATCAGACTTTCGAAACGGCTGGCGTCACCTTCTCCAAGGAGGCGGCCGACGCGATCCGCGCCCACAACAGCGAAGAAGCTTAGCCGGCAGTCGTCGGACCCCGGCTTAGGAGGCGGCGATGCAGCTCTTCGTCGGCCTCGGCAACCCGGGGCCAAAACACGCGCGTCAGCGGCACAATATCGGTTTCATGGCGCTCGACGCGATTGCCGAGCGTGAAGCGGCACCCGCATGGCGGTCCAAGTTTCAGGGGAATTTGACCGAGATCCGGTTCGAGAGCCGGAAAGTCATTCTCCTGAAACCTACCACTTTCATGAACCTCTCCGGACAATCGGTCGGCGAAGCGGCGCGCTTCTTCGGTATCGAGGCCGAAGCCGTGACGGTCTTCCACGACGAGCTCGATCTCGCGCCCGGGCGCCTCCGCGTGAAACGCGGCGGTGGGCATGCTGGGCATAACGGCCTGCGCTCGCTGCATCAGCATATCGGTGCGGAGTATCGCCGCGTCCGCCTCGGTATCGGGCACCCAGGGCACAAGGATCGGGTAGCGGGCTATGTGCTGCACGACTTCTCCAAGGCCGAAGAGGAATGGGTGCTGCCGCTTATGGATGAGGTGGCACGATCAGCCTCGAAACTTGCCGAAGGCGATGATGCAGGCTTCATGAACGCGGTCGCCTCACGCCTGCAGCCGCCCAAGCAGAAGCAGGCCGCCCCGAAATCCGCTGCGCCGCAGGATGCACAACCCGACCGTCGTGCCGAGGACGCGTCTAAGGTTGTAGAGAAACAGTCCCGCTCCCCATTCGACGCTCTGCGCGGCCTTCTCGGCCGGAAGTAGCCCGTCGAGATCTACCAAGGCTGGCGGTTCAATTGTCCGTTAGGCTGATCGCAGGAATGTGGTGACGCCCATCACACCTGAACCGTCAGGCGCACCATATTCTCGATACGTGAGATCATCGCCGCAACCGGATCGCTCGTCATGTATCGCACTGCTGTCGTCGCAACGCTCATCTCGCTCGCTGCCTCAGTGTCGGCGGCCGCCGGCAGCCTTGCGGGCGCGTGGCAATCGTCAAGCGGGGCCATCATCGCCTGCGACGCTGCACGATGCGAAAAGGTGCTGCCCGAGTACGGGATGGTCGTTGATACGTTCGACTATCGCCTCGTACGGGGCCGCTTGGCGCTGACGTCGTTGGTGAGCGGGCTGCAGCACGACTTGAGCCTTGCCTGGCGGGATGACGGCTCGGCAGTGGTCGAAGGCGGGGGGGAACAGCACTTCGTGCTAACCCCGTACGACGCTCCTGTGCCGTATCAGAACTACGTCGAGATGCCGAGCGCGGGGCTCTTGTCCGATGTCGCGCAGAGGGAAGAAGCACCGCTCCGCCCCCACGCTGACTGGCCCGATGTGCCGGTAACGACAGCCGCGCGCTGACAGGCAGCACCTTTAGCAACGCCTAATCGTCTGACCCGGACGCCACTTACCCGTCCCTGTCATCCTCGGGCCTGACCCTGGAATCCAGAACTCCGTTCGCATTCCGGTATCTGAGGGCAAGCGGGATCGCCGGATCAAGTCCGGCGATGACGGGACCAAATGTCTGGAGCGGCCCCCCAGCTTACCCCGCATACGAGGGCACAGCGCTTGACCTCGCCTTGGACGGCTGGCAATGCGCCGATCCTCAAGGACGGGTCGAGGGACGGGTAATGGGCTTTCGCTGCGGTATCGTGGGCCTGCCGAATGTCGGCAAGTCGACACTCTTCAACGCACTCACGCGCACAGCCGCCGCTCAGGCTGCGAACTTCCCCTTCTGCACGATCGAGCCGAATGTGGGCGAGGTCTCGGTACCCGACGACCGCCTCTACCGGCTGGCCAATATGGCGAAGAGCCGTGAGACCATCCCCGCCCGCCTTACCTTTGTCGACATCGCCGGGCTCGTGAAAGGCGCATCCAAGGGCGAAGGGCTCGGCAACCAGTTCCTCGCCAACATCCGCGAAGTAGACGCCATCGCGCATGTTCTGCGCTGCTTCGAGGACGACGACATCACCCATGTGGACGGCCGGGTCGATCCTCTGGCGGATATGGAGACGATCGAGACCGAGCTGATGCTGGCAGATCTCGAATCGATCGAACGCAGGCTCCAGAACCTCTCCCGCAAGGTTCGTGGCGGCGACAAGGAAGCCATCGAACAGCAAGGCCTGCTCGAGCGCGCGAAGGCCGTCCTAGAAGAAGGCCGCCCGGCCCGCACTGTTGAGATCGGCGCGGAGGAGGAAAAGGCCTGGCGCGTGCTGCAGCTCATCAGCGCCAAACCCGTGCTCTATGTCTGCAATGTCGAGGAGGACGCCGCGGGCGAGGGCAATGCGCAATCCACCAAGATCGCCGAATGGGCCGCATCGAACGGCGCCCGCTCGGTCGTGATCTCGGCCAGGATCGAAGAGGAGATCGCGCAGCTCGAAGACGACGAGCGCGCTGAATTCCTGTCCGACATCGGGCTGGCCGAACCCGGCCTCGACCGCATGATCCGCGAGGGCTACGCGCTTCTCGATCTCATCACCTATTTCACCGTCGGCCCCAAGGAATCGCGCGCCTGGACCATCCCCAAGGGCACGCTCGCCCCACAGGCCGCAGGCGTCATCCATGGCGATTTCGAGCGTGGCTTCATCAGGGCGGAGACGATCGCCTTCGACGACTACGTGACCCATGGCGGAGAACAGGGCGCCAAGGACGCTGGCCGCATGCGTGCCGAGGGCAAAGGCTACACGGTGTCGGACGGCGACGTGCTGCACTTCCTGTTCAACACGTAGCGAGCCTGTTGCGTTTCTGTCGTCCTCAGCCCGCTGGCACTGCGTAAAATCACAACTTCTCATGAGCTTAGGGCTCTACTAGCGCCTATGGGTTGCACCCATCCTCATCTCGCCCGATCCTGCGGTCGTACCCATTTACTATTTTCACAGCCTGTCAGACCGCCCGCGAGTTCGGCCTGACTGTCGAGAATTGAGGACAGCGAGTGATACGTTCGACGGCGCCGCTCACGGCCGTGCTCGCACTTTCGACGCTTACCGCGCCGGCCCGTGCGCAAGAGACAGAAGGCGTTGCGACGATCGCGCGCAGGATCTCGCCGGTTGAGGTTCAGTC
>JBCDFC010000238.1:0-7497 GCA_039178805.1 Pseudomonadota bacterium
GACCCGGGGGCGGTACCCGGCGGCTCCACCAAACACCCGGAGATGGACGGGAACTGGGGCCGAAACAGGATCGACAGACGTGTAAAGGCGTGGCTTTCGCTCGGTGAGGTACCACCGTTATCGGTCCGACAAGCATAGTTGCCAATCTCAACTCTGCTCCGGCACCGAAGGCTCTCGCAGCCTAAATTGCCGAAACCTAAGTCCTGAGGCTTAGCCGCTTCAGGCGGGGTTCGCAGGCACCTGGCAACAGAAGCCTGCACTCACCCTCCTCGCACTGCTCTTCACGAGATCGCGCTACCCGGAAGCAAACCGCCACCGAACCCCTTCGGCCGGCTTTCCAACATCGTCGAATCGGCTATGGTCTGGAACCGGAAGGGAGGCCCGATGAGCGACCCCAAGACCATAAACTACGGACGCTACATGGAGCGCGCGATGCGCTCCGTGATGGCGGATGTGCTCGGCCAAGTTGCCGAGCATGGTCTGGGCGGCGATCATCACTTCTATATCACGTTCGAGACCCAGCATCCGGGTGTGGATATGCCCGGCTATCTCAAGGCGCGCTATCCGAAAGAGATGATGGTCGTCCTGCAGGAGTGGTTCGACGATCTCGCTGTGATGGGCGACCGGTTCCGCGTCACGCTGAACTTCGCCGATCAACCCGAGACGCTCGTGATCCCCTTCGATGCGGTGAAGACCTTCATCGATCCAAGCGTCAAGTTCGGCCTCAAATTCGACGATCAGGACGAAGTCGAGGATGGCGAGGAAACCGCCGTGTTCCCAGGTAGTGCGGCGGGCGATCAGAACGCGGGCGACGATGAGGAGGGGCCCGAGGACGACGGTCCGGATGGACGGCCGCAAGGGACGAACGAGACCGGCTCCGCAGAGATCGTGAGCATCGATCGCTTCCGCAAATCCTAACACCGATTGATGATCCGGTGGCGGCAAGGCATGTTGCAGCAGCGGCGATGTCGAGTTGGTCCGTCGGACCGCGCCGGGGCTACCCCGGCGGTTACTGAGACGCGAGCATTGGCGGCGCACGGGCGGCCCATGCCTCCGGCATGATACGCCCGCGCCGCACGAGAATGGGTCGGCATCGCCGCTGCCGTCACTTTCCGCCAGTGCTGCCGGCACGCGTCACCTCAATCTTTCAATGACGATGGCTGCGGGTGGCTCTTCAGGCGGAAGGGTGAAGCGAAAGCCACCGAGCTTCCGCAGCTTTGCCGCGAACCTTGCTGGCGTCGCCCTCTCGGGACCATGGGAGGAGGACGCACTCACGGCGCGATTGCTTGCATGGCTCGATGGGCGAAGCGCGGGCACCGTATCGGCGCTGGTCACCGAGTTGCTAGCAACCCCACGCCCCTATCCGCCCGGACCGGCCGCGATGGTCTCGGAACTCCTCCAGATGCGGGCGGTGCGACGCCTTTACCGCAACTGCCGACGCACGGCGCGTTGGCCGGCCTGGGACCTTTCGCCTGCATATGCCGAGGTGCTGCCCGCCCTCGCCGATCTGGCGCTGCCGACCATACCGACGCCCGCAGCACTGGCCGGGTGGCTGGGTCTGACGCTTGGGGAGCTCGACTGGTTCGCCGATCCGCAATCTCGGCTCGCTCGGCCAAGCACTCGGGCAACCCGGCACTATCGCTGCCGATGGCAGGAGAAACGCTCCGGCGCACCGCGCTTGATCGAAGCGCCGCTCCCACGGCTGAAGACCATACAGCGGGAGATCAACAGCGCCGTGCTCGCAGAGGTTCCTCCCCACGCCGCCGCCTTCGCTTTCACGCCAGGGCGGGATTGTCGCGCCGGGGCAGCAATGCATGCCGGCGAAGACGTCGTCATCACGCTCGATCTGCAGGACTTCTTCACGACCGTCTCAGCCTCGCGGGTGCATGCCATCTTTCGCTGCCTCGGATACACGCACCCTGTCGCGAGACTGCTGACAGGCCTCACCACGGTCGTGACACCAAGCGATGTGCTGGCGTCTTGCGACCATCCCCTTCCCTTCCAGCATCGTCAGCGTCTTCGCGTACCGCATCTGCCGCAGGGCGCGCCCACGTCCCCCGCCCTCGCGAACCTTGCAGCCTTTGGCCTCGATCGCAGGTTCTCCGCGCTCGCGAGCAGGCTCGGCGCGCGGTACAGCCGGTATGCTGACGACTTGGCCTTCTCCGGCCCTCGCACGGCGTTTCCCAGTGGCGCGGCATCTTTCATCCGCTTGGCTCGAGCGATCGTTGAGGACGAAGGATTTCTTCTCAACAATCGAAAGACCCGCGTGATGGGCCGGCACTGCCGTCAAAGCGTCACGGGGCTTACCGTCAACGCAGGGATCAACACGGCGCGCAAAGACTACGACACGCTGAAAGCGATCCTGACGAATTGCCGCCGACACGGTCCCGCCACGCAGAACCGCGCCGCCCACCCGGCGTTCCGCCAGCATCTCGAAGGCCGGGTCGCTTGGCATGCGAGCGTCAATCCCCGTCGCGGTCGCCGCCTTGCCGCACTTCTCGACGCCATTGATTGGTCAGGCTAACCCGCCCTTGGTCACCGCGCGCAGGTCGTTTAGGCAGGCACACGAGCAGCGGCCCCCCAGCCGAGACAGAGGGAGACAGGCGAATGAGCGCGACGCGTACGGAGACCGATAGCTTCGGGCCGATCGAGGTACCGGCGGATCGCTACTGGGGCGCGCAGACGCAGCGATCTATCGCCAATTTCCCCATCGGCTGGGAGAAGCAGCCCGTCGCCATCGTGCGCGCCTTGGGTGTGGTCAAGCGCGCCTCGGCGGAGGCGAACATGGATCTTCGCAATCTTGAGCCAGAGATCGGCAAGGCCATCGTCAGCGCCGCGCAGGAGGTGATCGACGGCAAGCTCGATACGCATTTCCCGCTCGTGGTCTGGCAGACCGGCTCGGGCACGCAGTCGAACATGAACGCGAATGAAGTGATCTCGAACCGCGCCATCGAGATCCTGGGCGGGACGATGGGTTCGAAATCCCCGGTGCACCCGAACGACCATGTGAACCGCTCGCAAAGCTCGAACGACACCTTCCCGACGGCCATGCATATCGCCGCCGCGATGACGGCGCAGGCGATCCTGATCCCTGGGCTCTCGAAACTGGGCGATGCGTTGGAGGCGAAAGCCAAGTCCTTTCAGCACATCATCAAGATCGGGCGCACGCATACGCAGGACGCGACACCCCTCACCCTTGGGCAGGAATTCGGCGGCTACGCGCATCAAGTGCGCCAGGGCATCGTTCGCGTCGATCAGGGCCTCGACAACATCTACTTCCTCGCGCAGGGCGGCACGGCGGTCGGCACCGGGCTGAACGCGAAGCCCGGTTTCGCGGATGCGGTGGCCGAGAAGATCGCTGAGATCACGGGCCTGCCCTTCGAGACGGCGCCGAACAAGTTTGAGGCCTTGGCCGCCCATGACGCGATCGTCGAGATGTCGGGTGCGCTCAAGACCGTCGCCGCCAGCCTCTTCAAGATCGCCAATGACATTCGGTTCCTGGGATCCGGCCCCCGCTGTGGCCTCGGCGAGCTTAGCCTGCCGGAGAACGAGCCCGGCTCCTCGATCATGCCGGGCAAGGTGAACCCCACCCAGTGCGAGGCGCTGACCCAGGTCTGCGCGCATGTGATGGGCAACGACGCGGCTATCGGCTTTGCCGGCAGCCAGGGGCATTTCGAGCTCAACGTCTTCAAGCCGATGATGATCTACAACCTCCTGCAGTCGATGCAGCTCCTCGGCGATGCGGCGGTCGCCTTCACCGACAATTGCGTCACGGGCATCGAGGCGAACGAGGATCGGATCGCGCGGCTTTTGAACGAGAGCCTCATGCTGGTCACGGCACTCGCCCCTGAGATCGGCTATGACAACGCGACGACGGTCGCGAAGACCGCGCATAAGAACGGCACGACGCTGAAGGAAGAGGCGCTGAAGCTCGGCTTCTGCGACGAAGCCACCTTCGACCGCGTCGTCCGCCCCGAGAAGATGATCGGGCCGAAATGACCGTCGCGCGGCTTGCATGCCTGGTGCTGGTCGCGGGCATCCTGTCCCTGCCGGGCGTCGCTTGGTCCGAGACGCCGGCCAAGGTCTACGCTCTCGTCGCCGAGCGGCTTTCGGTGATGGAGGATGTTGCGGCCTGGAAGCACGCCAACGGCAAACCGGTCGAGGATCTGGAGCGCGAGGCGGTCGTGCTCGAAGCTGCCGTGAAGAATGCGCAAGCGGAAGGGATTGGCGAGGAGGGGGCCGAGGCTTTCTTCCAAGCGATGATCGACGGGGCAAAGGATATCCAGAACTGCGCAATCGCGCGCTGGGAGGCTGGCGACGCCGAACCGCCTTCGGATCCGCCGAACCTGACCGAAGAGATCCGCCCGCGCCTCATCATCTTGGGGCGCAAGATCCTGGGCTCGATCCGCCGAAGCCTCGAAGAGGGTAGCGGCCTTGAGGATCGCGCCGCTTTCGATGAGGCGATGGCGCTCGACTGTCTATCGCCAGCGTCGCGCGACGGCATCTACACCGCGATGACGCGGCTGCGCTTCAAGGGCTAGGCGCGACGTTCTGAGGCGGACACTGCTATGCGGGCAAACCGGCGCGCAGCGTGAGGATCCGCGCGTATCGCGGCGCCCAGTGTTGGGCAAATGCGTACCTGCGTCATCTTGGCCCAACAAAACGCACCAGTACGATGTGAAAACTCTTTCCACTGCGCGCAAATTCCCGCAGCATCCGATTTGAAGGCTGTGGGAGGCTCGAATGCCCGGCGATGTGATCAACCTCCGCCAACGGCGCAAGGACATGAAGCGTGCCGCAGACCGCGCCCGCGCCGATGCCAATGCGTTGAAACACGGTCTACCGCTCTCGGTAACGCGGCTCGACGATGCGCGCGCAGAAAAGGTTCGCCGCGATCACGAAGGTCATCGTGTCGGGGACGAGAAGGACCGCTAGGCGCGTATGGGCGCGCCCGGCGCAGCACCTTCCATCATCAAGTGCGCGGGCCGGGTGAAGCCGGTGAAGCACTCGCTGACCCTCCGTGGCCACCGCACCTCCGTCACGTTGGAGGCGCCCTTCTGGGAGGCCTTCCGACAGCTTGCCACGCGCGAGGGGCTTTCGCTCAATAGTCTCGCCGCCGAACTCGACGCCGCCCGCGACCCAGAGGTCGGTCTCGCCTCGACGATCCGGGTCTACGTGCTCGAAGCGTTGCAATCTGGGCGCTGATCGCTGCACGGGCGCTTCTTCGAGACCAGTCGCTTCGGATGCTCCCCGTTGTCCGGAAGCCGACTGATCCATGACAGCACGGTGACGTGATCTGCCAAGATCGCTGACGATCCCGCCCCGTTTGTTAAAGCTTTGAACGAGGATGCTGCACCTTCTGGATGGCTGTGGCACCCGCTGGAAAGGTGATCTCAAGCCAGAAAAAAGCTGACCAACGCTCAGCCATGCAGCGAATCTTTCCGCTGCGATTCTGCTCAAAGTTGTGTCAGATTTCGACAGACTTTGCGGATAGCGTGCCGTTGCGGGAGGTCGCCTCTCAGATTCCGATTAGATTACTGCGACTCTCTGGCCAGTTAGATATCTCCCGCAACATGCTGATTTCATTGGATTTCTCCGCCATACAGCGAAACCCATGGCGCTGAAAAATCTTAACGGAACGTTAATCGCCGCTTGCGGACCGCGAAAATGTGCTCAAGCTTGAAGCAACTACGACGGCTTCGGGGTTGTGTAAGTGGGTACGGAGCAATTGATGTTTTCGTTTCGGTATACATGCGTAGCGGCGTTACTTTTTCTCACAGCGCCTCAAGCGAACGCCCAAGAGTTCGTCCATCAATTTAAGAACCCGTCGTTTGGCGGACCTCCTTTTAATTCAAGTCACTTGCTGTCGATCGCTGAGATTGATCGCCCAGATCCGCCAACGAGCACCACGAGCACCTTCGGGCGCCAAACTTCTCAGGCGGATTTGTTTGTCCGGCAATTGGAGAGCCGGATTCTGTCTCGCCTCTCATCCGATATCACTGATGCGATCTTCGGCGAGGATGCCGAACCGAGCGGAGAGTTCGCATTCGATGATACCAGGATCTCGTTCGACACGTTGCTCGACGGCAGCGTGATCGTCTCGATCGCGGATGAGACGACGGGCGGTGTCACCACAATCGAAGTGCCTGGGTTCCTCGCGGAACCCGCGCAGTAACGTTTCTCCGGCAAAGCTGGGAAACCGGCTGCGCCGCCTCTGCCAGGAGACGGAGTTGTGTCTGTAATCGGTCTGACTGCCTCGCGCTGCGCGGCCCTTGTGGTTGCCGGTTCTGTTCTCGCCGGCTGTGTCGGCCCCCCGCCACCGGGGACCTATCGCGAACCCGAGATCGTGCCTGTCACGGTGACGCAAACGGCGCTGCAGACCTTGCCGCCGCCGCAGTCGCGGATCCCGGTTGCGGTCTATGCCTTCCCGGACGAGACGGGGCAGTTCAAGCCGCAGGAGAACGTTCAGACGCTCTCGCGCGCCGTGAGCCAGGGCGGCGCCTCGCTGCTGACGAAGGCATTGCGGGATGCGGGCAATGGGCAATGGTTCACGATCCTGGAGCGGAACGGCCTCGACGCGCTGCTGAAGGAACGGCAGATCATCCAGGATATGCGCCTGCGCTATCTTGGTGAGCGTCAGGTGAACCCTCAGGCGCTGCCGCCACTCCTCTTCGCCGGCATCATCCTTCAGGGTGGGATCGTCGGCTTCGACACGAACACGCTGACGGGCGGCCTAGGGGCAAGGTTCCTCGGGATCGGCGGCGATGTCGAGTATCGCCAGAACACCGTCACCGTGAACCTGCGCGCCGTCAGCGTGAAGACGGGTGAGGTGTTGGCGAATGTCACGACGTCGAAGACGCTCGCCTCGGTCGCGGTCTCGGGCGGCACGTTTCGCTTCGTAAGCTTCGACAAGCTCCTGGAGGTCGAGGCAGGTGTGACCAACAACGAGCCCGGGACTATGGCGCTCCGCCGGACGATCGAGAAGGCGGTATACGGGCTGATCATCGAAGGCTCGCAGACCGGGCTCTGGAACTTTGCCGATCGGAACGCCGCCAAGGCGCTGGTGACGGCGTATTTCGCGGATGAGCGCGGGACGGTCGTGCCGACATCCACGAGCCAGACTCAGGTCGCGCGGAGACCGGTGGAGACCGAGCGGCGGGTGGCCGCCGGGGCGACCGGCAACGCGGCAGCGACAGCAGGCGCCGCTACTCAGCCCACTCGAACGCAGAGGACGACCGCTGAGACGCAAGTCGCGCGCGCGCAACCGCAACGCGCCGCCGCACAGACGCGCGTCGCGACGAAGACCCAAGCCCGCCCGACCGAAACCTCAACCGAGGAGCCGCAATTCCGCTGGGAAGGCGGACGGCCAGCCTTCGAAGAGGAAGCCAAGCCCAAGAAGGTGAAGCGCCGGACAGTGCGTAAGAAGGCTACCGGTACGGCGAAGAAAGCGCCCGCCACGGCCCAAACTGCCAAGACAGCGACGACCGCCAAGGCCGC
>JBCDFC010000239.1:0-7471 GCA_039178805.1 Pseudomonadota bacterium
ACCGCCTGCAGCGCCCGCCAGGCGAGCTTACCATGGCCGACCTCGCGACGCCCCGGCGGACCCATGCGCCCGGCCTCACCCACCGAATAGGGCGGAAAGTTGTAGTGCAGCAGGAACCGCTCCCGCCAATCGCCCTCAAGGCTGTCGATGATCTGCTCATCGTCGCCCGTGCCGAGGGTCGTGACAATCAAACCTTGCGTCTCGCCACGGGTGAAGAGCGAGGAGCCATGAGTACGCGGCAGAACGCCCACCTCGCAGAGGATCGGACGGACGGTCGTGAGGTCCCGCCCGTCGATGCGCTTGCCGGTCTTAATGACGTCGCCACGCAGCACGGCCGACTCAAGCTTCTTGAAACAGCCCTTGAGCGCGCCGTCTTCGGCCAGTTCCTCCTCCGAGAGCCCGGCCTTCACCGTCTCCCGCGCCGCCGCGATCGCATCTTGACGCTCGAGCTTGTCGCTGATGGCGAAAGCATCGCGCATCGCCGTCTCGCCAAGCGCCTTGACCCGGTCGAAGAGCGTTGAGTGATCGTCGGGCTGGAAGTCGAAGGGCTCCTTCGCCGCGTCCTCGGCCAAGTCGATGATCGCGTCGATCACCGGCTGCATGGTTTCGTGCCCGAAGGTCACTGCACCCAGCATCTCCTCCTCGGAGAGCTCGTAGGCCTCCGACTCGACCATCATCACCGCGTCCTTGGTGCCCGCGACGACGAGGTTCAGCCGTTGCTCCGGGTTCTCACAGAGCTTCTGCATATCGTCGACGGCGGGGTTCAGCACATACTGCCCGTCGACGAAGCCCACGCGAGCCGCCCCGATCGGCCCCAGGAACGGCGCGCCCGAGAGCGTGAGCGAGGCCGAAGCCGCGATCATGCCCAGAATGTCCGGATCGTTCTCCAGATCATGCGAGAGCACAGTGACGATGACCTGCGTCTCGTTCTTGAAGCCGCTGACGAAGAGCGGGCGGATCGGCCGATCGATGAGGCGCGAGGTCAGCACCTCTTTCTCCGTCGGCTTCGCTTCGCGCTTGAAGAACCCGCCTGGGATCTTGCCGGCTGCGTAGTAGCGTTCTTGATAGTGGACCGTGAGCGGGAAGAAATCGAGCCCGAGCTTGGGTTTCTTCTCGAAGACCGTGGTGGCGAGGACCGTCGTCTCGCCCATGGTGGCGAGCACTGCGCCATCGGCCTGGCGGGCTATGCGCCCGGTTTCCAGCGTGAGCGTCTGGCCGCCCCACGCGATTTCTTTCTTAACGATATCGAACATGTCGGTTCCTTGATCCGGCACCGCCTCCCCCTGGAGATCGGGCCCTGCGTCGACGGCCGCCCTCGGCCGCGGCCCCCCGGTTTCAGCCTCGCGCCGGGCGGCCGGGGGGCCGAGCCGGGGCGCATGCGGCAGCGATCATCGATCGCCACCGGCTGTCAGCATGAACGAAAGACGGCGCGGGAGCCATGCCCCGCGCCGTCCGGTCTTTCATCGAGCCGCGCTCACCGACGGATGCCGAGGCGCTTGATCAGGCTCTGATACCGCTCCACATCGCGTGCCTTCACGTAGTCGAGGAGCTTGCGCCGCTGGCTCACCATTTTCAGCAGGCCGCGGCGTGAATGGTTGTCCTTCTTGTGGTCCTTGAAGTGTTCGGTGAGGTTGGTGATGCGCTCTGTCAGGATCGCGACCTGCACTTCAGGAGAGCCGGTATCACCCTCCTTGGCACCGTATTCCTTGATGAGCGTTTCCTTACGCTCCGGCGTTATCGACATCGGGGTCCCTTTCGGTCCTGGGCGCCAAGGCCCGGTCAGAGGTTGAAGACCCGGTTGGGGCGGAAGGTCGTCGCGTCCCGGCGGCCGATGGCGACGGGCAGCCCGTCGACACCGGCTGCCCAGCCGGTACTCCCTTCGGCGAAGTCTTGCGGGAAATCCCCAGGGACGATCGCCTGGCCGCGCCGCAGCCGGTCCGCGTCCTCTGCCGAGACGGCCAGGGCCGGGATGTCGTCCAGCCCGGTCGCCACCGGCAGCAGATGCGCGGAAGCGGCCTCATGCCCGATTTTCTCACCCGGTGCAAAGGAAATCGACCGCTCGAGCGTCAAGCCCCCGCTCGCGATCCGCCGGAGCGCGGACACATGGGCCTCGCAGTCGAGCGCGCGGCCGAGATCGCGAGCGATGGCACGCACATAGCCCCCCTTGCCGCAGGTCATCTCCAGCACGGCATGATCCGCATCGGGCCGCTCGATGAGCGCAAGCCGATGCACCGTAAGCGGCCTCGCGGCGAGCGCTGGGAAGGCCGCCGGATCGTCAGACGCCGCACGCGCCAGATCATAGGCTCGTCGACCTTCAAGCTTGACGGCCGAGAAGGCAGGCGGGATCTGCATGATCTCACCGGTGAAGGCAGGCAGAGCCGCGCGGATCGACGCATCGCTCGGCCGCGCCAGGCTCTCGGCGATCACATCGCCCTCGACGTCATCCGTCG
The DNA here is from genome assembly GCA_039178805.1 of Pseudomonadota bacterium. Lineage (GTDB taxonomy): Bacteria > Pseudomonadota > Alphaproteobacteria > Rhodobacterales > Rhodobacteraceae > Thermohalobaculum. The sequence continues at coordinate 2,451 of JBCDFC010000239.1, forward strand.
TCGTCGCTTGCCCCAGACGAACAGTAAATCGATAGGTCTTCGCGCCATCCTGGATGAGTGGGATCGTTTTCGTCGCTTCGCCGAAAGCGATGGCGAGAAGACCCGATGCAAGGGGATCCAAAGTCCCGGCATGACCCGCCTTGCGCGCATCGAGCGCGCGCCGCGCCTGCGCCACCACATCGGCAGAAGTCGGCCCCACCGGCTTGTCTACGATCAGCCAGCCATGGATATCGCGCCCGCGCTTCCGCCTCGCCATCGTGACCTCCCGCTCGCCGCGGGGCTAACGCTCCAATGGCGCGGCGGTCAAGCGCGGCTCCCGCCCAACACGCGTCAGGCCAACGCTTGCGGCTTCGGCACGGCCAAAGGACGTGCCGCAGCGAAGCGAGCGTCGCGACAGCGACACCGCAGAGAAGGCCTTGAAGGCCCCTAGCGCCCCTCTCGACGCCAAGCCATCAGGAACAGAAGACCCGTGGCGAGCGCGGCGAGCCATGCCGGAAGAAGCGGCGTCAGCCGAATACCCGTCACGCGATAGGCATCGCGCTCAACGAAACCAAGCCAGGACCGACCATGCGCCCGCCGCCCTTCATCGACGAAGCGCAGATCCGGCACACCGCGTTCCGCCAGCCATCCGCTGCGTCCGCCCGACGCCTCGACCAGCGGCGCGAGCGCCTCACCATCCGCGATAGGCTCGGCATATTCCCGAGGTGAAGCCGGCCCCACTGCCGCGACCGCCTCGAAACCATCGGCCGAGAACCGCCAGAGCCCTTCCTCCGCCTCATCGATCCGCCCGCGCCAACGGCCGGGCCCGGCGGGCGAAAGGCTAAGCTCGAGCGTTTCACCATCCGGCGCGGTCGCGATCACGACTTCGCCCGGGTTCTCCTCGAGCGAACGCCGCTCGACCGTCACACCGCCGCCGTCGGCCTCGGCCAGCAACGCCTCTTCCTCGAGCTCAGGCTCCTGCATCAGCCAATGGGCCGTGCGGCGCAGCAGATCCGCCTGCGGCCCTCCGCCCTCATAGCCGCGCGACCATAGCCAGGCATGATCGGAGGCGAGCAGCGCCACGCGACCTTCGCCGACGCGATCCAGGATCAGGAGCGGACGCTCCTCGTCGCCCGTCATCACCACATTGCCGCTCCGCTGGGCGACGTCGATCTGCCTCAACCAACGCCCCCAGGCCGGCAGATCGGCACCATCGCTGCCCGAAACCGTCCCCGCCGCCGCCTCGAGATCGGACGTCACGGGATGGCGATCGCCGATCCGGCTCACGCGTGGCAGGAACGGCCGCTCGATCGCTTCGATCGTGGGCTCCGCCGGCAGAACCCGATTAAGCGGCGTCCGCGCCAGGCTCTGCGCCCCGGCGAAAGCAGGCCCCGAGGCAACGAAAACCGCGCCCCCTTCCTCGACATACCGCACAATGTTCGAAAGATACGCCGTCGCCAGCACACCCCGCCAGCGGTAGCGGTCGAAAACGATCAGATCGAACCCGTCGATCTTATCGAGGAAAAGCTCGCGCGTCGGAAAGGCGATGAGCGAAAGCTCCGAAACCGGCGTGCCATCTTGCTTTGCGGGCGGGCGAAGAATGGTGAAGTGGATGAGATCCACCATCGGGTCCGACTTCAGCAGATCCCGCCAGGTTCGCCCGCCCGGATGCGGCTCGCCCGAGACGAGGAGCACACGCAACCTATCGCGCACGCCCGAGACCGTCGCGATGATGCGGTTGTTGCGGGTCGTAAGCTCGCCTTCGACATCGTCGATCCGGATATCGACGACCGTCGGCCCGCCATGGGTCAGCGGCACGTCGAGCTCAAATTCTTCGCCAACCCGCAGGGCGAGCGGCTGGGTCTCCCCGCCATCGATCGAGACCTGAGCGATCACGTCCGCGCCAACGCGCCCCGCGGCTTCTCCCAAGACCTCGGCCGCGACGCGAAACGTCACGCTCTCGCCCACAATCCCGAAAGCGGGCGCGTTCAGCAGGGCAAGGCGGAGGTCGAAAGCATCCGGGTCGCCCGCCAAGAGCTGGTGCACTGGCGCCGGGAACCGCTCGATCAACCCCGCATCGTCCACCCGACCGTCGGTCAGCAGCACAGCTCCCGCGATCTGATCGGGTGCCACGCGCGCGGCCGCGGCATCGAGTGCTGCCAGAAGCCGTGTGCCCCGGTTCCGACCATCCGTCTCGGGTTCGACCTCGATAACGCGCAGCTCAAGCGGCCGGTCGGGCGAGGAGAGCCGCTCCGCCTCAGCCAGCAGCTGATCGCGCGCCTCGGCGATTTGCGCTGCCCGATCTTCGAGCCCGGTGCTCGCGCTCTGATCGACGACAACGAAGCCCACATTGGCGAGGCCGTCGCGCTCCTCGCGCTTGAGCTGCGGGCCCGCAAGCGCGAGCACGAGCACACCGAGGGCAAGACCCCGAAGCCACCAGCCCGAAAGCCCCCGTAAGAAGGCGAACCCACAGGAAGCGATCGCCAATCCAGCCGCCAGCAGGATCAGCGACCACGGCAGCAACGGATCGAAGACGACACTGGTCTGCATCTCGGTGTTCCTTCGCCCCGCCTACTGGTTCCGCCTACTGGTCCGGCCTACTGGCCTAGCCGTTCGAGGACGGCCGGTGCATGCACCTGGTCGGACTTGTAGTTCCCGGTGAGCGCGTAGAGCACGAGGTTGACCCCGAAGCGGATCGCCATCTCGCGCTGCCGATCGCCCGGCCGGCCGACGGAGAACATCGGGCGCCCGCGCTCATCCACCGCCCAGGCCGAGGCCCAATCAGCGGAACCCACGACCACCGGGCTAACGTTATCGTCCACCCGGTCGAATTGCGGCAGGCCGTTATCCTCGACGGCCTCGCGTCCTTCAGGTGGGGCCTCGGCCCAGACACGTCCACCCCGCCAACGCCCTGGGAAAGTCGTTAGCAAGTAGAAAGTTCGCGTCAGCACATGGTCCTCATCGACCGGTGCGAGGGGCGGGAGATTGAGCGAGCGCGCGACCTGCCGAAGTTCCTGGGCTGCAGCCCCGCCGATACCGGCAGCCCCGCTCTTGGTGTCGATCAAGAGCAGCCCACCACCGGCCAGATACCGCTCCAAGCGTTCGAGGGCGACATCCGTCGGCAGCGTGTCGCGGGTGAGCGGCATGTAGAGGACCGACACAAGGCCAAGCTCGTCCCGCTCAGGATCGACGCCGACTGGCTGTCCAGGTTCCACCGCCGTGCGCGCCGTCAGCGCCCCACCAAGCCCGATCAGCGCCCGTTCCGAGACGCGATCGATCGACGGAACGCCGGTGACCACATAGCCGAGCGTGGTCTCGGCCGCCGTGGAGACATCACGCGCCGAGGTCGGCGAGCGCTCCTGCGCCATGCCGTGACCGCCCGAAACGGCGCTAAGGAGGCCAATGGCCAAGGCGAGGGCGCCGGTGGCTGCAGCAGGTACGCGACGCAGGCGCGGCAGGCGGCCAGAGAGCCACAGGGTCGCGAGTGCGTCGATGGCCGCCAGGAGGACCGCCGCGAGCAGCAGGGGCGCGGCCAACTTCAAACTCTCAGCCCCACCTAACCGGTCGACGACCGCACCGGAGGGCGGGGGCGGGAAGGCGCCGAGGCTATCGTTCGGGCCATGCAGGTTCACAACCAAGCTCTCAGCCGCGCCCGCTGCCCGGGGGCCGCCATCCGCACGCGCATAAAGGCCTGGCATCAGCGACCCGGGGGCCGCGGGCGGCACGCCGTCGATCTCGCCACCACGTGCCATCAACTCCTCACCCAACCGCTCCCCCGCGACCGGATCCCGGTTCGCCGGCACGGGGAGCAGAGTGCCATCCCGCGCAAGTGTCCGTTCCAGCCGCCAAAGCGTCCCGAAAAGCTCATCGGCTTCGGGCACGCTGCTGCCCCGGCCAGGGGCGAGCGTCAGCAGCTCGCGCAGCATGTCGACGAAGAGGCGCGAGATCGGCAGCGACGACCACTCCGCATCCGCCGAGACGTGGAAGAGGACAAGATTCCCGTCTCCCCGCTCATCGGCCGTGACGAGCGGCGTGCCGTCGTCGAGCGTCGCCCATACCCTATCGGCAAGATCGGGACTCGGCTCGGCCAAGACCTGCGTTCGCACCTCAACCTCTTCGGGTCGCTCGAGCCGACGGAACGGGCCTTCAGGGGCGAACGGCCCAAGCGTCCGTGGATCGCCCCAGGCAAGCGCGCCGCCAAGCGTGCGCCCACCACGACGAAGCCGCACGGGCAGCAATCTGTCATCGGCGGCCGCATTCCCCGCCAAGGCATTCGCCGCGATTGCCCCAGCAAGGCGCGGCCCGGCGAAGCGCACCAAAAGGCCGCCTTCTTCGAGCCAGGCGGTCAGCGCTTCCTGCTGTTCGGGCGCGATCTCACCCTGATCCGCGAGGAAGATCGCGGCCGGCTCGCTCTCGATCGCGGCGACGAGCGTCGCCTGTCGAACCTCCGCCGTGGGCGACAATGCCTCCGTCAGGTAATGACGTGGGGAGGTGAGACGGATCACATCGCCTTCGCTCGCCGGATCGACCACCGCTACCCTTACGCGGCGCACGGCGCCATCTGCGATCGCCGTGCCGCCGGGCGACGGATCATCGGCGAGGGTCAGGCGAGCGACGCTGCCCATCAGCTCAGCCGGGAGATCGAAGGTCGCATCGGCCCGGTTCTCGCCAGCTTCGAAAGAAGCCTCAGCGACGGCGATACGACGCTCTCCCGAAACGCTGCCGTCTTCGCCCTGCACGGCCGCGATGGCGACGACGGTCTCGCTCGTGGGTCCGATATCTCCGGCACCTCCCGCGCGCAGCACAGTGGTGGTGAGGCGCCCATCCTCAAGCCGCGGGGGCAGCACGGCCCGAGCCGTCTCGGCCGGACCGACCATGTGGAGCGGGCCGAAATCCATCAGCCTCTCTGCCAGGGCCGCGGTCTCGTCCGCGTCCTCGCCCGCATGGACCACAGCATCATGCAGCCAAACCGTCTCGCCCGGCGCGACGAAGGCCGGATCGTCGAGAAGCGTCAGCACGGCCAAGCGGTTCGGGCGGAGCGG
>JBCDFC010000240.1:0-7447 GCA_039178805.1 Pseudomonadota bacterium
CCCTCGTCCTTGACCAACACATGCCCCGGTTTGCCGCCAAGCCCCGCGGCGCTGGCAGCGAGCGGTATGATCGGCGTCATTACCTCGCCGAGCGAGACCCGGTTCTCGGGCTTCTCAACCGGCAGCATCGAGGCATAGCGCCAAAATCCGGGAGCGGTGCTCGCCGCCAGGGCAGCGCGATCCAGCTTCTCTTTCATCGTCTCAAGATCGTATCGCACGAGCAGCGGGCGCCCCGCCTCGGACAATCCATGCGGCCGCCCAGCCTCGTAGCGCTTGCCTGAAATCGAGCATTCCAGATGGCTCACGAAGGTGTCGGACATGATGGATCTCCCCGGAGATGTGTTCTTGATGAGACGCCATGCCGAGCCAAGGCACGACCGCGCCGTCGGTCGGTCGCGGCTGGCTCAGCGGATGGAGGATGGTACCGACGCCCCGGCTCGAACGGGGGACCCCTAGATCCACAATCTAGTGCTCTAACCAACTGAGCTACGTCGGCATTCCGTCTGCGTGACGTGGGCTCTACCTGCGCGGCGCGCGATTTTCAAGCCAAGTACGGGCGACGATCATCCGGTGCCCCGGGGCGTTGCCCTGGAAGCAGGCCGGGGAGGAATGTCTCGAAACCATGTTGAATTCCCCTGTTCAGCCCGTGCCAATTCCCTAGCATGCGCCGGCGTTCGCAACCTTGTCATAATAACATTGGAGGGGGCTTTGGGGATCAACAACGAGAGTGACGTCTCGGCCACCCTCACCATCGGCCCCACGACCGAGGGCATGGTTCGCGTCTATGTCGAGGCCGACGGCCTTGAGCTTCCTATGGATTTCTTTCCGGACGAGGCGAAAGAGATCGCCGAAGAACTGCGTCTCGCGGCGGAGGCCGTCGCCGCAGGTGCCAACGGGCAGGGTGGCAAAGGGCGTCGCCGGTCGTCCAGTGCCGGTGACGCCCCGAACGCTGCCAAGGAGGGCTCGAGCCGCGGCAAAGGTCCGCGCCGGCGCTGATCGGTCGCCGCAGATGGAGCGTCAGAGCGAGACCCTCAATCCCGGCCCAATCTCCGGCCGCTCCGGCAGGTCGGCACGTCCGTCCCGTCGCACGCGGTCCGAGGGCGAGATAGTGAGCACCGGGTCGGCAGAAGAGCCTTCGGAACCGGCCCAGTCGCCCGTCGCGCTCTTGGCGCTCACCGTCGCCGGAAAATGCCGGGAACGGAGCCCGGTCGACCTCGCGCTCTTCGGCCCGAATGCCGACAGCTTCGTCGATCGGTTTCTCGACGCCGCGTCGGGTCAGGCGCTGTTCACCCGCGCTGTGCAGCAGGGCGCTGCCGAAGGTGTGCTGAGGTTGAAGACGCAAGGCGGCCCGTTGCTGTGCCGCGTCAGCCTGTGGCGCCAACGCGGTGGCGATCGGATCAGGCTCGTCGCAGCTATCGCGCCGGAGAGTGGCGCAGATCCCACTCTCGACGATGCCGGGTCGTCGGAGGTCTCGTGCGACAGCGAGGCTGGCAGCAGCACCGCCGAGCACACCGATCTCGGTACCCTGCTACGTCGTCCAGCCGAGGCGGTGCTCGGCCTTCTCGACGGCTTGCGACCCGGTCGGAAAGGAGGACCGAAGAACGCGCTGGTCGCCGAGGACGCGATGGCGGCCATGTGGCGCCTGATCGGTCTTGCGCGCGCCGTAACAGCCCAGTCGACTTCCGGCGCAATACCCGGCGCCGGTGCTGCGCCGTCGGAAGTGGATCTCGGTCTGTTGGCTGGGCGCCTTGCGAGGCTGGCGGCACCGGGCGCGGCGCGGTCCGGTATCGCGGTGACCTCGGAGACGACGCCAGAGGCCCGCGATTGTCTGGCTGTCGCCGATGGTCAGTCATTGTGGAGCGCCGTCGAGGCCATGATCGCAGCGGCAGTCGCCGCGGCTGGGCCAAGGGGCGCGGTCCGCGCCACAGTCGATCGCGATCAGGCCGGGCGCGTCGCTCTCACGGTCATCGCGGCGCTCTCTGACGATAGCACCACGGATCATTCGGAAGAGGCGGCGCTGCCTCTTCTGCAGGAGGCTGAAGGATTTGCCGAGGCTGCGGGCTGCACGCTCTCAACCGAAGAGCGTGCGTCCGGCGGCCTTCATGCCTGCCTTGCCTTCGCGCCCGAAGCGACGCTTAGCCGAAGTTGAGATCTCCAGGACCTAGCCTGTGTCTAAGCGAGAAACGGCGTCGCAACATCCGCTGAGCGCCAGTCACCTGCGCTGGCGAGACGATGGGCGGCGAGGCGCGCGAAACTGAGCGTCATCGAGCGGCGCCGGCTCGCAGCCATCGGCCGCTCCGCCGGTAGCCGCAGGATCTCAGCATCCCAGTCATCGGCGACGATCAGCCCTTGCTCGGCAGGGATGAGCGAGGCCGGAAAGCTCTGCGGGACGGCGAAGAACAGGCGTTCGCACCAGGGCAAGTAGAGCGGCCATTTGCCGTCGGCCTGAAAATCAGCACGGCTCGATTTGACCTCGACACACCAGATCTCGCCCTTCGGACCGATGGCGCAGAGATCCATGCGCCGCCCTTTCGGTGCAGGAAACTCACCGAGCGCTTCGAAACCGAGATTGCCGAGCGCCGACAACACCCCGCGGGCGAGACGATGGCCGGGCGCGCGTTCGCGGTTCTGACTTGGCGGGTCGGTCAGGGTCATGGTGCAACTCCGCTGCCAAGTGTCGACGGAACGGAGCAAGAACTCAAGGGTCTTCTAAGGGCCCCGAAATGCCTGCCTGTTCTCGGTTCCTAAACGGAAGCAATCGGTTCGCTCCACGATTAGGGACCGGGCGAGCGCAAACGGGCCGCAGCCAACCCAACAATGCCCTGCACTGCTGTTGCGCAATGCGATGGGGTTGCGTTCGCCGAGTGTTAACGCATTCGGCGCCATACTGTCGTGGGTGGGCTCGGAGCCAAGCGTGCGTCAGCGTCGCAAATGCTGTGAGCGCCTCAGGAACGGGAAAGGGTCAATCCGCGACGGCGGTACTCGCTTCAAGGTCGAAGGCAGCCGCGATCAGCCCGCGTGCGTAATCGGTCTCCGGTGCCTCGAAGATCTTCTCGACCGGACCCGATTCCACGATGTCGCCATAACGCATAACGAGGACGCGATGCGCCATCGCGCGGACCACTTTCAGATCGTGGCTGATGAAGAGATAGCCAAGGCGATAGCGCCGCTGAAGATCGCGCAGAAGCTCGACGATCTGGCCCTGCACGGTCATGTCGAGCGCCGAAGTCGGCTCGTCCAAAACCACGAATTTCGGCTTCAAGATCATGGCGCGGGCGATGGCGATGCGTTGCCGTTGCCCGCCTGAGAACTCATGCGGATAGCGGTCCATCGTTGCCGGATCCAATCCGACCTCGTTCATGGTCTCGGCAACAGCATCGCGCGGGGTGCGGCTGTCATCGCGCAGGCCATGGACGCCCAGCCCCTCGGCGATGATCTCGGCGACCGACATGCGCGGGCTGAGTGAGCCATACGGATCTTGGAAGACGACCTGCATGTCGCGGCGAAGGGCGCGCAGTTCGCCCCTCGGCAGCCCCTCGACATCGCGCCCCAGAAACGCGATGCGTCCCTCCGAAGCAATGAGCCGCATGAGCGCAAGCGCGAGCGTCGTCTTGCCGGAGCCCGACTCGCCCACGATGCCGAGCGTCTCGCCTTCGCGCAGCTCGAGATCGATATCGTTAACCGCCTTCACATGGCCCGTCGTGCGCCGGAAGAAGCCCGTGCGGATCGGGAACCAGACCCGCATCTTCTCACCCTGCAGCAGCGTCTGCGCCCCGGGCTGCACCGGATCGGGCCGCCCCGTCGGCTCCGCCCCGAGAAGCTTCTTAGTGTAAGGATGCTCGGGACCTTGGAAAACGCTCCGAGTGTCGCCCGTCTCGACGATCACGCCCTTCTCCATCACCGCCACGCGGTCCGAGAATTTGCGTACGATCCCAAGGTCATGAGTGATGAAGAGCATCGCCAACCCTTCGCGCTTCTGAAGCTCCGCCAAAAGCTCCAGGATCTGCGCCTGGATCGTGACGTCGAGCGCCGTCGTGGGCTCATCGGCGACGATCAGCTTTGGCCGATTGGCGAGCGCCATGGCGATCATGACCCGCTGGCGCTGCCCACCCGAAAGCTGATGCGGCCACGCGCCGAGCCGGCTCTCCGCGTCGCGAATACCGACTTGGTCCAAGAGCTCCAGCGTTCGCGCCCGGGCGGCCGAGCCGCGAAGCCCCTGGTGCAGCGTCAGGCTTTCGCTGATCTGTTTCTCGATCGTGTGCAGCGGATTGAGCGAGGTCATCGGCTCCTGAAAGATGAAGCTAATGTCATTGCCGCGTATGTCGCGCAGGAGACTGTCGGGCGCCCCGTCAAGCCGCTTACCCGCGAAGGAGATCGCCCCCTCCACATCCGCCGTGTCGGGCAGAAGGCGCACGGTCGAGAGCGCGGAGAGCGACTTGCCGCTGCCGGACTCGCCCACAAGCGCGAGCGTCTCCCCCGCCGCCACATCGAAGCTGATGCCGTCGACCGCCGGCCGCGGCGTCCCCGCAAACTTGATCGTCAAATCGCGGACGCTGAGGAGAGGAGCACTCATTGGAAGGCCTTTCGCGGATCGAAAGCGTCGCGCACGCCCTCGAAGATGAACACCATGAGGGAGAGCATCACAGCGAAGGTCAAGAAGGCCGTGATCGCAAGATGCGGGTCCGTAAGGTATTTCTTGCCCTGCAGCGCAAGCTCGCCGAGCGACGGATAACCTTCGGAGAGCCCGAAGCCCAGGAAGTCGAGCCCGGCGAGAAGCCCGATCGATGCGGTCAAGAGGAACGGCACGAGCGTCAGCGTCGCGACCATCGCATTGGGCAGCACATGGCGGAACATGATGACCCAGTCCCCGACGCCGAGCGCGCGCGCCGCCTGCACATACTCGAAGTTCCGCGCCCGCAGGAACTCGGCCCGGACGACACCGATGAGCTGTGTCCAGCTAAAGGCGACGAAGATGAAGAACATGAGCCACAGAGAGGGTGCGAAGATCGCGGACAAGATCAGGATGATGTAAAGCGTGTTCATCGACGACCACACCTCCTCGACCCGCTGGAAGGTGAGATCGACCCAACCGCCGAAGAAGCCCTGCGCCGCGCCCGCGACGATCCCGATCAGAGAGGCCGCGACAGTGACGCCGAAGCCGAAAAGGACCGAAAGGCGGAAGCCGTAGATCACACGGGCCAGCACGTCCCGCGCCCGGTCATCCGTGCCGAGCACATGGGTCGTGTCGGGTGGTGAGGGGGCCGTCGCGACTTCGTAGTCCACAGTGTCATAGCTGAAGGGGATGAGCGGCCAGAGGATCCAACCGCCGGTGTTCCCCTCAGGCACGGCGGCCTCGTCGTCGTCGAAACAGGCATCTGTCGCGCCACCGGTTCGGATGAGGCATTGCACGAAGGGGTCGGTGAAGGCCGCCTCCGTCTCGAAATCGCCGCCGAACTGGGTCTCTGGATAACTCTCGGTCAGCGGCGTCAGATACTCCCCCTTGAAGCTGATCAGGATCGGCCGGTCGTTGGCGACGAGTTCCGCGCAGAGGCTGAAGAGAAAGAGGACCGAGAAGATACGGAGCGACCAAAGCGCGCGCTTGTTTGCCCTGAAGTTCTGCAAGCGCCGCTGATTGAGAGGCGACAGCGCGAACGGGCCGCGCTTCGCCGCCCGTGTCGGTGACGGTGTCGGTGACGTTGGCGCCTCGGCAGTTGGGACGTCGCGCATGGTCGGGGTGTCGTCCATCAGCCGGGCCTCCCCTCGAAATCGATACGCGGGTCGATCGCGACATACATGAGGTCCGAGATGAGCTTCACCACGAGCCCCATCAACCCGAAGAGATAGAGCGTGCCGAGGACAACCGGGTAGTCGCGGCTCACCACCGCCTCGAAGCCGAGGAGGCCAAGTCCGTCGAGCGAGAACACCGTCTCAACAAAGAGCGAGCCCGTGAAGAAGATCGAGATGAACGCCGCCGGGAAGCCCGCGATCACGATCAGCATCGCATTGCGAAAGACATGGCCGTAGAGCACTTGCCGCTCATCGATCCCTTTCGCGCGTGCGGTCATGACATACTGCTTGCGGATCTCGTCGAGGAACGAGTTCTTGGTCAGGAGCGTCAGCGTCGCAAAGCCTGAGATCGCCATCGCCGTCACCGGCAGGATGATGTGCCAGAGATAGTCGAGGATCTGTCCCGTAAGGCTCAAGCTCTCCCAATCGTCGGAAGCGAGGCCGCGCAAAGGGAAGATCTGCACGAAACTGCCACCTGCAAAGAGCACCAGCAGAATGACCGCGAACAGAAACCCCGGGATCGCATAGGCCGCGATGATCACGCCGGAGGTCACCGCATCGAACCGGCTCCCGTCGCGCACGGCCTTCGCGATGCCGAGGGGGATGGAGATCAGGTAGCTGATGAGCGTCGTCCATAGACCGAGAGTTATCGAAACCGGCATCTTCTCGAGAATGAGGTCGATCACGGAGACCGAGCGGAAGAAGCTCTCCCCGAAATCGAACACCGCATAATCGCCGAGCATCAGAAAGAAGCGCTCCCAGACGGGGATCGCTTCCTTGGTGCATTCCTCGGCCGAGACGCGTTCTGGGCCCTCGTAACCTTCCTCGCAGACGATGCGGGCGAAGTTGAACTCGACCTCCAGCCGCGCGATGAAATCCGGGTCGAGGCCTTGAGCGCCGCGATACTGGCTGTCGCTGCCGCCGACCTGCTGTCCAGCGCCGCCCCCACCGGCATCGCCGCCACCGGCGAAACGCTCGGTTGTGCTGCCCTGGTCCTCGATCTCCGCCAGCACCTGTTCGACCGGACCGCCCGGCGCGAACTGAATGATGATGAAGTTGAGCGCCATGATCCCGAGCAGCGTCGGGATGATGAGCAGCAGCCGGCGCAGGATATAGGCGCCCAAGGCGTCAGTTCCCCACTTGGTCTTCGAGACGCGCCTGTTTCTCGGGATCGATCCACCAAGTATCGATCACACCGCGGGAATAGGCGGGCTTGCCCTGTGGTTTGCCGTAGACATCCCAATAGGCGATGTGATGCGCCGCCTTGGACCATTGCGGCACCCAGATATGCATCGCGCGGAGCACGCGATCGAGGGCGCTGACGGCCGTGTTGAGCTCCTCGCGGCTCTGCGCGCGCTCGATCACCTCGATCAGGCTGTCGACCACCGGAGAATTCACGCCCGCCAGGTTGTCCGAACCTGGCGATTGGGCGGACTCCGAATGGAACATGTCCCGCAGCTCGACCCCCGGGGTTAGCGACATGGCAAAGCGGCTGACGGTCAGGTCAAAATCGAAATCGTCGGTGCGCTGCTTGTAGGAGGCCGGATCGACAGTCCTCACACTGCCTTGGACGCCGATCCGCTCAAGGTTCTTGAGGTAAGGCGTCGTGATCCGCTCAAACCCTTCGCCGACCAGCAGGAACTCCACCGTGAGCGTTTCG
>JBCDFC010000241.1:0-7409 GCA_039178805.1 Pseudomonadota bacterium
ATGGTATCGAGGAGCTGCGCTTTCATCTCACGCTCAGTCACCGTCCCCGTGGACTGGATCAGGCGGTCGGCCAGCGTCGACTTCCCGTGGTCGATATGGGCGACGATGGAGAAGTTGCGGATATGGGATTGCGTGCTCATGCAGGCGGTTGTGGGGCGGGTGCAGGGGTCCGTCAAGCGGACCGCTTGCCGCCGCGATGTCGCGGTTCGCGGGCGGGCATTCGCGCGTCGCTGGCGGTGGGACGGTTAACGTCGTGGGCGGAGGAGCAATACGCCGAGGGCGGCTGCGACAAGCAGGATCGGTCCTGCGAAGTCCAACTCACCGATGAGCGGTATGGCGAGCGCGATGGCTCCGATCGCAGCGACGGCCATCATGGATGGCGCAATTACGCTAAGCTTCATCTCACAACCCCCTTTTCCCCCGAGTTGCGTAGCAGGTCGGACGTCGCTGGCAGAGAGGCGAAGTGTTCGCAGCTGTGCCACAGATCACAGGTCGCTGCGGTTTCTTGGTTGAGCCGCGAGGGGTTCGTACCACCGGCGCGATTGCAGTGCAGCCGGGCGACGCTATGAAGGCCCTATGCTGGAGTTTGCCGCCGCTGTCTTCTTCCTGCTCGCGACGCCGGGACCGGGGGTGCTGAGCATCGCTGGGGTCGGATCGGGTTTCGGCTATCGGGCGGGGATCGCCTATGGCGCGGGCCTCTGCGTCGGTAACAGCTTGGTGGCGCTGCTGGTTGTCTCGGGGCTTGCGGCGGCGGCCCTAGCGGTGCCCGGCCTTCGCGAAGTGCTGCTGGGGGCCTCGGTTCTTTATCTTTGCTATCTCGCGGCCAGGATCGCCTTTGCTGGTAGCCGAGTGGCCTTTATCGAGGCGGAGCGGGCGCCCGGTTTCCTGAACGGGCTGGCGCTGCAGCCGATCAACCCTAAGGCCTATGCCGTCAACACGACCTTCTTCTCGGGTTTTGCGTTCATGGGTGGCGGCGGAACCGAGATTGCGCTGAAGTTTCTGATCATGAACCTGATTTGGGTCCCCATTCACTTTACGTGGCTTTGGGTCGGAGTGACGCTCAGGCGGATGGAGTTGGCGCCAGGGGTGAACCGCGCGATCAACGCAGCGATGGCGCTGTCGATGCTGGTCGTCGTCGGACTGGCCGTGGGCGCTGAGCTTTGAGCTCGGCCACCCCCTTGCCCGAAGCGACGTGGCATCACTCTCGGGTCTTCAAGTTACGCAGCACGTCGGCGGCGACCTCTTCGAGCATATCGAGCACGGCCACGAAGCCGTCAGGGCCGCCGTAGTAAGGATCGGGCACTTCGCGCCCGTCTGGATGCGCGAGGCGGAGCCGGGCCCGCGCGCCCTTGGGTGCCAATCGCTGCAGCTTCGCGAGGTTGCGTTCGTCCATCGCGAGGATCAGGTCGAACGCTCTGAAATCAGTCGACTGCACCTGCCGCGCCCGCTGCTCCGAGATGTCGATACCGCGTACCGCCGCGGCCTCGATGGCGCGTGGATCGGGCATGTCGCCGACATGCCAATCGCTCGTGCCGGCGCTGTCGACGACGATCTCGATACCCGCTTCGGCGGCGCGCGCGGCAAGGACGCCCTCCGCCATCGGTGACCGGCAGATATTGCCGAGGCAGACATAGAGCACACGGGCGGGCATGGGCGCCTCCTGCGATGAGACGGCGATCAGAGGCCGTTCAGACGGCGATCACGCGATCCGCCGCGGCGGCCGGTGTCAGCCAAGGTGCGCCATCGGTGGGCAGCGAGGCGAGGCGCCGCGCCTGCCAGATGGCGGCTTGCTCGATCAGATCCATCGCCTCTTCGAAGGCTTTGCGATCGCCGTAGAACGGATCGTCGATTGCCCGCTCGGGATGAAACCGCGCGATCCGCGCGGGCGCACCCTCGGGTCGGCGACGCAGAACTGCAGTGAGGTTCGATGTGTCGAGCGCGAGGATCAGGTCGAAGCTGTGAAAATCTGCCTCGATCAGCCGGCGTGCCCGGTGAGGGGAGAGGTCGTAGCCGCGGTCCGCAGCGACGGCGAGCGCCAGCGGTTCAGCCGGATCGCCGATGTGCCAGGCGGCTGCACCGGCCGTATCGACTTCCGCCTCGACCCCTTCGACCGTTAGCGCGGACCTTAGGGCCGCAGCCGCCATCGGCGATCGGCAGAGGTTCCCTCTGCAGACGCAAAGTATCCGGATCATTGAAACCTCGATGCAAGTCATTTCGTCAGTTCGATGCGTTCTGATTATACGGTGGGAAACGCGAAGTTTACGGCCCAGTTTCAGCGATTAAGTGGCAATTTGGATCGATTTGACCCAAGGGCCACAGCTCTGCCGGGAGAGGCTTCCACGATGAGGAAAGAGAGCGGAATGGGAACGCAGCGAGGAGGCCGGCATATCGTCATCCTGACCGGGGCCGGCGTCTCGGCCGAGTCCGGTCTCGGCACGTTTCGCGACGAGGATGGGCTCTGGTCCGAGTACGATCTGGAAGAGGTGGCGACGCCTGAAGGCTATGCCGCGAACCCGGCCTTGGTGCTCGACTTCTACAATCAGCGGCGCGCCAACTGTCGCGAGGCGGCACCTAATCCGGCGCATTTCGCCCTGGCCCGTCTTGCCAAGGAATACCCCGGCAGGGTCACCCTCATCACCCAGAACATCGACGATCTGCATGAGCGTGCAGGCTCGCCAGAGGTCCTGCATATGCATGGTGAGATCATGCGCGCGCGATGTGCCGACTGTGAGGCCCGCCCCGCTTGGACCGGCGACATCACCTTGAAGAGTGGCTGCGCCCAATGCGAGAGCGTCGGGCGGATACGCCCGGATGTCGTCTGGTTCGGCGAGATGCCGTACTTCCTCGACGAGATCGCGGAGCTTCTATCGGAGGCGGATCTCTTCGTCGCGATCGGCACGTCGGGCGCTGTCTATCCAGCCGCCGGGTTCGTCGCCGAGGCGTCGCGCCACGGTGCCGACACGCTCGAGCTTAATCTCGAGCGTTCCGAGGTCTCCGCCTATTTCGAAGAGACTCGATTAGGAGAGGCCGGCATCCTCGTGCCAGCCTGGGTCGAGAGCATCCTAAAATACGGGTAGACCGCCTGGCTGCTCGTCAGGCCGCTGCAGCAGCCGCCACGACCTTGCGCTTCACGTCCAGCGCCCGGGTCGAGAGCTCGCCATCGCGGGCCTTGACGAGGAACGCGTCCAGCCCGCCCCGATGCTCGACCGTGCGCAGGGCCGATGCCGCGACGCGGAAACGGAAGCTCTGACCGAGCGCATCCGACTGGAGCGTCACGACATTCAAGTTCGGCAGATAGCGCCGCCGCGTCTTGATGTTCGAATGGCTCACCTTGTTTCCGGTGAGCACGCCCTTGCCCGTCAATTCACAGCGACGCGCCATGGTCCGGTCCTTCCTCATGCCGCAGCAGGCCACACGCCCGCGCGATACCGCTTCCGAATTCGAGAGGGCGCCGGATACGCAATTCCCACCAAACCGTCAAGGCGAAGACCGGTTGGGGCAAGTCAGCGCCGGCTCGGGCCAGCGCATTCAGTCCTGCCCAGCATGGGCATCGTCATCGGCATCGACATCGGCGCCGGCAAGAGCGATGCGCAGCGCAGCAACGATCCGCTCCGCGCAGGCATCCGGCGTCTCCCGCCCAGCAGCGACAGCAGCCTCCGCGACCTCGAGCTGCCGCGCCAGACCCACGTCGCGCGCAAGCCGCTCGACCAACCCGCGCTCAAGCGACTGCCGAAACCATGTGAGCGCCTGGGCTTGGCGCCGCTCATCGCGCCAACCTCGGTCCCGGCGCCAATCGTCGAGCGTCGTCAGAGCTTGCCAAACCGTGTCGAGCCCGTCGCCTGTCATAGCCGAGGCGGTCAGCGCTTTGGGAAACCCCTCCGGATCGCCTGCGCGGCGGCGGAGGAGAGAAAGCGCGCCCTGATAGTCCGCCTGCGTGGCCTCGGCCGCCCGCTTCATCGCGCCATCGGCCTTGTTGATCACGACAATGTCGGCGATCTCCATGATACCGCGCTTCACACCCTGCAGCTCATCCCCGCCGCCGGGTGCGAGCAGCAGGCAGAAGACGTCGGTCATCTCGGCCACTGCCGTCTCCGACTGTCCGACCCCCACCGTCTCGACCAGAACGACGTCGTAACCGGCGGCCTCGACCAGAGCGATCGCCTCGCGGGTCCGTCTCGCCACCCCGCCCAAGGTGCGCCCCGCGGGCGAGGGCCTCACAAAGGCCTGCGGGGCCCGAGCGAGCGTCTCCATACGGGTCTTGTCGCCCAGGATCGAGCCGCCGGAGCGCGACGATGACGGATCGACGGCCAAGACGGCCACGCGATGACCTTGCGCGATCAAACGGCTGCCAAGCGCCTCGATAAAGCTCGACTTGCCGACGCCCGGTGTCCCCGAGAGCCCGATCCGCCGCGCCGCAACCCTCGCATCCGCGCGGGCAGTAAGCTGTGAGAGCAATGCCCTTGCGGCCGGCCGATGGCGCGGTGCGGTCGATTCAACGAGCGTGATCCCTCGCGCCAGGGCCCGGCGATCCCCGGTAGAGAGCGCTTCGGCGAGCGCGTCGATGTCTCCCGCTTCCATCGCGCGCGCACTCCGCTATTTTCTTCGTTGAGAGAACCCGTGGACCGAGGGCCGGGTCTAGCCTGGCACCCGGCGGGTGGCAAACCGCGGATGACGGAGGCAGCGGATGACGATCCTTCGACGAGCGTTCTGCAAGATGCGTGCGGCGTTTACGTTTCTATGCGCGCTTCCCCTCCTGGCAACGGCACCGGCTGGAGAGGCGATCGCGTCGCAGGCGAGCTCTATGGTGCCCCTCAGCGGCGATTTCGACCTCTTCGTCGGCGGTGCGAAGGCAGCGGAGCTTCGGATCGAGGGCAGCATCTCGGACGGGCGCTACAGGGCGGCGGCCAAGATCACCACGGCAGGGGTCGTCGGCACCTTCTACACAGCCTCGATCGACGCCCGGGTCGAGGGCAGCGTCGCCGGCGGCGCGCCGGGTGCGGCCGAACTCAGCCCCGAGCGCTTTAACTCGGTCAGCCTCAATCCCCGCAAGGACCGGCGCGTGGAGATGCGCTATGCCGCCGGCGCGCCCACGGTGCTGGCCGAACCGGCCTATAGCGAGAAGCCCTGGCAGCTCGAGCCCGGTGAGCAGCGGGGCCTGCTCGATCCGGTCACGGCCTTGATGGCAGGCCTCTCGCCCGGCCCCCGTCAGGCGCTCTGCGACCGGCATATCGATATCTTCGACGCGCGCCGGCACTACGCGGTCACTTTCAAACCCGCTGGCGAGCCGGATGCCGAGGGCGAGATCGTCTGCGAGGCGGAGTATCGGCGGGTCGCGGGTTACAAGCCCAAGATGCTGGCGAAACCGCCTTTCCCCTTCACCGCCGTCTTCCGCCAACGCCCGGACGGGCTCTGGGCCTTAGAGCGGGTGATGGGCGAAACCCCGATCGGCGCCGCGGTGCTCCGCCGCAGGAAAGGCTGAGACCAACAGTCGACGGCGGAGCCGCAGCCAGCACAATCAGCGAATGCCGCGGCTCGAAAGCACTCACACCGTACCCGCCGAAAGCAGAAACCGGGCACCAACCGCCCGTTTCGCGCCGCAAGGCGCGGAACGGGCTAGGAAAGCATCGCGCCGCACGGCGGCGCGATACCGCTTCCTAGGCCTTGGAGGCCCATGAGCAGCCGGTCAAGGCAGCCCGGCGGCGGTACGGACCCAGTTCTCGCCGTCGAAATGGATGCCGCATTCGGTCTTCTCTTGCCCCCGCCAGCGCCCCGCCCGCGGGTCCTCCCCCTCGGCCACCGGCGTCGTGCAGGGCGCGCAGCCGATCGAGGGATAACCGCGAGCTACGAGCGGATGGCGCGGCAACTCATGGCGCGCGGCGTAAGCCTTCAGCATCGCCGCATCCCAACCGGCGAGCGGGTTGATCTTGAGCCGCGTCGTCCCCTCCTCCGCCTCGAATGGCTGCAGCGCCCCCCGTGACGCCGCCTGGAAGCGCTTCCGCCCCGTGATCCAGGCCTCGAAAGGCGCCAGCGCCTTCGCAAGCGGACGGGTCTTCCTCAAATCGCAGCAGGTATTCGGCAAACGCTCATGCAGACTGCCGCTCGCGTCCTCCCGTGCCACCTCCCCCGCATCGGGCCGGATCAGCCGCACATCCGAAAGGCCCAGATGCGCCGCAAGATCCTGCTGATAGTCGACCGTTTCGGGAAACAGCATGCCCGTCTCAAGCATCAGCACAGGCGTCTCGGGTGCCACTCGGGAGAGCATATGCAGAAGCACCGCACTATCCGCGCCGAAGGATGACACCATCGCGACCGAGCCCGCTTCGTGGATCGCCAAAGCCTCCCCAAGGATCGTCTCGGCCCCGCTTTCCGCATGGAGCGCGTTCAGCGTCTCGGCCATCGTCCGGGCCGAGGGTCTGAGAACGCGCGCCCCCCTGAGCTCGGCTGGCGCGAGCGCCCGGGTCACGGGCTGGCCTGCGCGCCGCCAGTCTGCGCGCCACCCGCCTGCCGGCGCCGGTCGAGGATCGAGCGCCGTCGCTCACCCTGGCCGGTGGCCCCCTGCCCCCGCTGATAGCTGAGATTGACCTTGGAGAGCTGGGCGAGCCAGCTCTCCACCGGTTGACGCTCGGCGACCGCTGCCGGCAGCCACACCTCGTCGAAGCCACATTCCAAAAGATAAGCGAACTGATCCGCGATCACCGGCCCCGTGGCCCGCAATCGCCCCTCATAGCCCAGATCCCGGAGCCGCCGCCCAATGGAGAAGCCCCGCCCATCGGCAAAGGACGGGAAGGCCACGGAAATGAGCGACAGCGCCCCGAAATGCTCAACCAAGGGCCTCGGATCGACATCGTTCTCCAGATGCAGCCCCGTCTTCCCCGGCCGCTCAGCCGCAAGAAGCAGGGCCTCGCCAAGACGCGCATGGGGCAGGATCACGGCCCCATCAGACACCGGTCCGTCAGTCACCGTTCCGTCGGGCGCCAGGTCGTTGGGTACCGGGTCATCGCCCTCCACGAAGGTCCAGCGCTCGGCGATCTCGCCAGTGCGGTCAAGCAGCCTCATAGAGAGCCTCCTTGAAAGGCGCCATGCCGAGCCGGCGATAGGCCTGCAGGAAGGTCTCCCGCGGGCTTTCGCGAAGCTCCAAATACCGATCCACGATGGTCTCGATCGCGCCAGGCACCTCGTCGAAGCCGAAGCCCGGCCCCGTACGCTCCCCGATCGAGGGAACATCCGCAGGCTCTCCGCCAAGGGTCAGCTGATAGCTCTCCACCCCCGCCTTATCGATGCCGAGAATGCCGATATGCGCCACATGGTGGTGCCCGCAGGCGTTGATGCAGCCAGAGATTTTGAGCTTCAATTCGCCCAGCCGCTCGGTGTTGCCGGACTTGGCAAAACGCTCGGAGATACGCTGAGCG
>JBCDFC010000242.1:0-7334 GCA_039178805.1 Pseudomonadota bacterium
CCATGCCCCGCAGTGATCCCCTAAGTCGAGAGCAGCACAGCAGCACTCGCGTCCCAGCTCAGTGTCACCGGATCCTCCCAGGTGATCTCCGCCTCGTCGGCGCGCACGAGGTTCGTGCGCGTTGCCTTCACGATCCCACCAGTCGCCAGACGCACGTGATAAACCGAGATGTCGCCAAGGTAAGCAATGTCCTCAACGGTTCCGGCAAGCGTGTTCTCTACAGCCGAGCCACCTGGCATCGCAGGCGAAATCGCGATCTTCTCTGGCCGTACGGCCAGCACCGCCTCGCCACCCGCGCTCAGCGCCTCTGTCCCAGGTGCCCGGGCCATTCCGCCGGCCGCCAGATGCACGGCACCGGCCTCGGCCACGCCTTCGAGAATGTTCACATCGCCGATGAACTCTGCCACGTAACGGCTTCTCGGTGCTTCATAGATCTCGCGCGGCTCACCCAATTGTGCCACGCCCCCGTCGCGCATGACCGCAATCCGAGTGCTGACAGTCATTGCCTCTTCCTGATCATGCGTGACGATCACGAAGGTCAGCCCAAGGCTTTCCTGAATGTTCACAAGCTCGAACTGCGTCGCCTCGCGCAGTTTGCGGTCGAGCGCTCCGAGCGGTTCGTCCAGCAACAACAATTTCGGCTTCTTCGCCAAGGCCCGCGCCAGCGCCACGCGCTGACGTTGACCGCCGGAAAGCTGATCGGGCTTGCGCCGCGCGAACCGCTCAAGCCGGGTCAGCGACAGCATTTCCTCCACTCGACGCCGCCGCTCAGGCTTCGCCATCTTCTCCATCTCGAGCCCGAACTCAATATTCCGCTCCACGCTCATATGCGGAAACAGCGCATAGGACTGGAACATCATGTTCACGGGCCGCTCATAGGGCGCGACCCGGCTCAAATCCTCCCCATCCAGCAGGATCTGCCCGGCATCCGGCGTCTCGAACCCAGCCAGCATGCGCAAAAGCGTCGTCTTCCCACAGCCCGAGGGACCGAGGAGCGCGAAGAACTCACCGCGATGAATGTCGAGCGAGACATGGTCGATCGCGGTCACATCGCCAAAGCGCTTGACCACATCGACCACGCGCAAATGCGGTACCGAGCCCGGCTCCAACCAAGGGCGCGCGCAAGCACTCCCCTCAGCTGGTCGGCCTGCGCGGCGACGCTCGGCCGTCTCAGGCGCCGCCGCGTCGTCCATCAAGAGCCGGTCTTCACGCGTGTCCAGGCACGCGTGACGTCACGCTGCACCCGGGGCGGATAGGGCACTGCCGTCCAGCTGTTCGATACCGTTTCCTCAGACGGATAGATTGCCGGATCGCCGATCACGTCCTCGACCAAGAACTCCTTCGAAGCATCGTTCCCGTTGGCGTAGTAGACATAGTTTGACGCCTTCGCGATCACCTCCGGCTGCTGAAGATAGTTGATGAACGCATGCGCCGCCTCAGGGTTCGGCGCATCCTTCGGGATCGCCATCTGATCGAACCACATCAGCGCCCCTTCTTTCGGGATCGCATACTCGACCGAGACACCGTTATCCGCCTCCGCCGCGCGATCGCGCGCCTGCAGCACATCGCCCGACCAACCGACCGCGAGGCACGCATCGCCATTCGCCAAAGCATTGATGTATTGTGAGGAATGGAACTGCGTCACATGGGGTCGAACGCTCTCGAGGAGCGCCGCGGCCTGCTCGATCTCACCCTTGTCGTTGCTGTTGGGGTCGAAGCCCAGATAGTTGAGCGCCGCGGGGATCACCTCGGTCGGCGCATCCAAGAAGAACACACCGCAATCGGCGAACTTCTCGATCATTTCGGGCTTGAAGACGACATCCCAGCTGTCGACGGCATCGACGCCCAGGCGCTCCTTCACCGCATCGACATTGTAGCCGATGCCGGTCGTACCCCACATGTAGTTGACCGAATGCTCGTTGCCCGGGTCGAAGCCTGCGGTGCGATCTTGTATCAGATCCCACATGTTGGAGAGGTTCGGGATCTTCGACTTGTCGAGCTTCTGATATACTCCGGCCTGGATCTGGCGCTGAAGAAAGTCGCCAGTAGGTACCACAATGTCATACCCCGTGCCGCCAGCTAGTAGCTTTGTCTCCAAAACTTCGTTTGAGTCGTACACATCGTAGACGACCTCGATCCCTGTCTCGGCAGTGAACTCGGCGAGGATCTCCTCGTCGATGTAATCGGACCAGTTGTAGATCCGGACGGTGCCCTCGGCGGCGAGCGCCGGCAGGCCCACAAGCGCGGCGAGCGCGACGCCCGTGAGAAGTGCCTTCATACTTCGATCCCTTTCCCTGTGATCGTACACTTACAGTTTGGCGCGAGCCTAGCGCTCCGCCGACGCAGCGAAAAGAGGCAGCAAAGGGCAGGTCGGCCGCAAATGTAACCTTCCCCAGGTCGAACTGGCTGGATAGCGTGCGGTTAACGACGACAGAAGTTGGGGGCACCATGGGCTGGAGCAGACGCATCACGATCCTGCTGCCCTATCTCTGGCTCCTCGCCTTCTTCCTCGCCCCGTTCCTCATCGTGCTGAAGATCTCGTTCAGCGAGGCCGCGATCGCACAGCCGCCCTACACACCGGTCTGGGACAGCATCGACGCCGCGATCCAGCACCTCTCGACCATCGAGTTCTACAATTACGAGTTTCTGTTCGAAGACCCGCTCTATGTGAATTCGTATCTGAACTCGCTGCGGATCGCGGCGGTCTCGACGATCATCGCGCTCTTTGTGGGCTACCCTATCGCCTATGGCATCGCCCGCTGTGGGACGGCCTGGCGCGGCGCGCTGCTCGCGCTCGTGATCCTGCCCTTTTGGACCTCGTTCCTGATCCGCGTCTATGCCTGGATCGGCATCCTTTCGACAGAGGGCGTGCTGACCGGCGCGCTGCAATGGATCGGGCTCACCTCCGAGCCGATCCCGCTCTATCCGAGCGAGATCGCGGTCTATATTGGCATCGTCTACAGCTACCTGCCTTTCATGATCTTGCCGCTCTACGCGACGCTGGAGAAGCTCGACCCATCGCTCCTCGAGGCCTCCGCCGATCTCGGCGCGCGCCCGTTCACGGCATTTCTGCGCGTGACGCTGCCACTCAGCCTGCCGGGCATCCTCGCGGGCTCCTTTCTCGTCTTCATTCCCGCGGTCGGGGAGTTCGTGATCCCCGAACTTCTCGGCGGCTCCTCGACCCAGATGATCGGCTCGACGCTCTATTCGGAGTTCTTCCAAAACCGAGACTGGCCGCTTGCCTCCGCGGTGGCGGTGCTGCTGTTGCTGGTGCTCGTCGTGCCCATCGTGATCTTCCAGCGCTATGCCCGGCGCGAGGGGGCGGTATGAAGCAAGGCCCCGGCCTGACGCTGAAGCTCATGCTCGTGCTGGGCTTCCTGTTTCTCTACGCGCCGATCGTGATCCTGGTGATCTACTCGTTCAACGACTCGAAGCTCGTCAGCGTCTGGGGCGGCTGGTCGCTGCGCTGGTATGGCGAGCTCTTCCAGAACGAGCAGTTGCTGGACGCGATCTGGGTCTCGCTGATGGTCGCGGCGGCCGCCTCCACCATCGCCACCGTCCTCGGCACGATGGCGGGTTTCGCACTCGCGCGGGTGCCGCGTTTCTTCGGCCGGACGCTCTTTACCGGCATGGTGCTCGCGCCGCTGGTGATGCCGGAGGTCATCACGGGGCTCTCGCTCCTCCTCACTTTCATCGCCATCGGCATCGATCGCGGGTTCATGACGCTGATCATCGCGCATGCGACCTTCTCGATGTGCTATGTCGCGGTTGTCGTGCAGGCGCGGCTTGCCGGTTTCGACCGGTCGGTGGAGGAGGCGGCGGCCGATCTCGGCGCCCGCCCGGCCACGGCCTTCGCGCGCATCACATTGCCGCTGATCCTGCCCGGGATCCTCGCGGGCTGGCTCCTCTCCTTCACGCTGTCGCTCGACGATCTGATCATCGCGAGCTTCACCACGGGACCGGGTGCAACGACGCTGCCAATGAAGATTTTCAGCGCTGTCCGCCTTGGCGTCACGCCTGAGATCAATGCGGTGGCGACGATCCTGATCGGGCTGGTCGCGACGGGAACGCTGGTCTGGTCCATCGCGCTCAAGCGCGCCATGGCGCGGCGGGCGCAGCCGACCTGATCAGGCGGCCAGCCGCGCTGCCTCCTCGAACATGATCACATGGCGCTCGGCGACCTGCTCGGGGCTTTCGCCATAACCGCCGCCGATCACGCCCACCGTCGGCACATCCGCCGCCCGGAGCCGCCCGAGCACCAGCGCATCCCGCGCCCTGATACCGTCCAAGCTGACGGCAAGGCGGCCGAGCCGATCCTCCGCCCAGATATCGACCCCGGCATTGTAGAACGCGATCGCCGGGCGGACGGCGGCGAGGGCCTCGTCCACGGCCTCGCCCACCGCCGCCAGATAGGCCTCATCCGTAAGCCCGTCCGGCAGCGCCACATCCCTGTCCGAGACCGCCTTCTCCATCGGATAATTGTTGGCGGCATGGATCGAGAGGCAGAAAACCGACGCGTCATCGGCGAAGATCCGCGCCGTCCCATCGCCCTGATGCACGTCGCAGTCGACGATCAGGATGCGCCCCGGCTGACCCTGCGCCTGCAGGTTCCGCACGGCGACCGCCACATCGTTGAAGACGCAGAACCCGGCCCCGCCCTCGGGCCCGGCATGGTGCGACCCACCTGCCGAGTTCGCCGCGAGCCCATGTTCGAGTGCCAGGAGTGCTGCGAGGAATGTGCCGGAGGAGGCCAACCGTGCACGGCGGGCGACCCGCTCCGTCCCCGGCAGGCCGATCCGCTTGATCTCCGCCTCACCCAGCGACTGCGTCAGTACCCGCTCGACATAGGCGCTGTCATGGGCAAGTGCGAGCTGTCCTGCGGTGGCCGGTGCCGGCGCCACATAGCGCCCGGGCGCGATCAGACCGCGCCTGAGCAGCCCCTCTCGCAAGTAGCCGTATTTCGACATGGGAAAGCGGTGCCCCTCACGAAGGGGCGCCTGATAGTCCGGGTGGTGCACGATCGGCAGCATCCCGCTCTTGTGGGACGCCAGCCGATCGATAGCAACGCGTCAGCTCCGCGCGTTGCCCACCATCCGCCACAGCGTCGGGAAAAGCAGCATCGCGAGCGCGATCTTCAACACTTCCGCCCCGACGAAGTTCGTGAAGCCGACCTCGACCACCCAGCCCCAGCCTTGCGCACCGGCATAGAGGTAGCCGAGCCACAGCACACCGGGCAGGAACACCAGCACCTGGCCGATCAACATGGCGAGCCCCATCATCATCGGCCGCCGATCCCAGCCCCGCCGCGCGAGCGCGCCCATCGCGAGCGTCGCCAGCAAGAAGCCGAGGAGGTAACCGCCCGTCCCGCCCATCATGTAGGCGAGCCCGTTCGCCTCGGCCGAGGACGACGTGAAGACATCGAAGCCGAACGCCCCGATCAGCAGATAGCCGAACAACGTCGCCCCGCCGAGCCGCACGCCATAGGCAGCGCCAATCGAGAGCACCACGAAGGTTTGCATCGTCATCGGAACCGGCCAGAATGGCACTTTGACCTTAGCCGCAATCGCCAGCGCCGCGATGCCAAGCGTCACGAGCACTGCGCGCCTCACCCAAAGGCTGGTGCTGCTCTCGGGTGGCGACAGCGTCTCAGCAAGGACACCATAGGTCGGGCTAAGGCTCATCGGGTCTCTCCGTCCATTGCTCTACGGCTTCACTTTGGAACGCAGTCCCAGGCCGCCTTGCGTGGCGATCCTTCGCATGCCCCGCGCCTGGGACGCAAGCGACGTTGTTTGCTGCTTGCCGCATGGTCTAGTCTCTCGCGACTGTCACAAGACGTGAGGAGCCGTGATCGGTAACCCGCGCCAGCCTGCCAGCGGTGGCCAGACCACGGTCGCCGGCTCTGGCAACCCGCCGCTCGCCCTCTGGTTCAGGCCGGAGGCTGTCGTGCTGATGCGTCGCGATCCGGCCGGCGCATGGGCCGAGCAGGTCGAAGTGGCGCTCGACCCCGAAGGCAATGCCGTGGGCCCGAAGGCGCTTCTGGACCGCGCGCGCCTTGTCGGCCCCGATCCGAGCGGGCCACCGGCAGTCGCGCTCTGGCTTCCCGAAGAGCACGTCATCCGGCTCAACCTCGAGCTACCGGAAAACGCCGATCCCGCGACACGCCTCGAAGCGGCGATCACGGCGGTGGCCGCGCAGACCGGACAGCCATCGACAGAGCTGGCGCTGTCCATCGGCGCGGCTGAGCCTGGAAGCCGAACGCGACAGGTGATCGGCGCCTTTGCGCAAACGGCGCGCGAGGCGCAGAACTACGCCGCCGCTTGGGGCTTTCATGCGGAGGTCGTGACGGCCGCACCGGGTATCGATGGCAGCTATGCGCCTTCGGGACGGCTCCGTTCGCTCCTCGATGTGCCGACGCTGAGGGCACGTGTCGCCGCGACTGTGATCCCGGCAGCACCTGCGTCCCTCGCCGCGGATCGCGCGGTCGCAGCGCCTAGGCCGCGGCGCAAAGCACCGGGCGCGATTGCCATTTGCGCAGCACTCGGCGCAGTCGGGGTCATGGCCTTCATGCTGGGCGTCGAGTTCGGGAAACGCCCGCAGGCGCCATCCGTCGCGCTGCAAGCGGAGATCGAGCCACCGGCGCACGAAGAGGCCGCACCGCAAGCGCCCCCAGTGCTCGCGTCAACGCCACCGATTGAGGTCGGCGCACCGGCGCCGATGCGTGCGCCCAAGGTGGAGGACGCCCTAACACTCGACTTCCACGGTCTGCCAGCGACCCTAACGATGGCCCAGACGGTGCCAGAACGCGCTGCAGCGCCGGACGCAGTCTCGCCACCGGCCAAACCGTTGCCGGCCCCTGCCCCAGCCCCGCGCATCGAGGAAGACACGGTCGATGTCGCGGCGAGCGAACCGGCGCCTGAGGTGGAACCGAGCGAGCCAGCGACGCCGCTGGCTGAGGCGGATGCGACGGACCCCGAAGAGACGGAACTGGCACTATCGAGTGCCGAGAGCGCGCGCGCCGACGCCCCCTCACAAGACCCGGGTCCCGCAAGCAACCCTGTCACCCTGGCCGAGGGATCGACGCCCGTCGCAAAGGCGGTACTCGGCGATCCGCGGGGCGCAGGACAACTGCCGGCGCTGGAGCCCGCGACCGAGGGTGCGCAGACCCGGCAAGCGCTTCTGGTTTTGGGGTCGCCCAAGGCTGCCATCCGGGTCGCTCTCCCCACGACCCCCGGCCTCACGGCAACGATCTCGGCCAAGCACAGAAGCGATCTTGCAAGGGACGCCCAGGGGCCGCCTCCAGATGCCTTAGGTCGGCCACTGCAGACATTGGACGA
>JBCDFC010000243.1:0-7328 GCA_039178805.1 Pseudomonadota bacterium
GCCTCGCTTTGCGAGATGTTCGACGAAGGTGTGACGATCACCGCCGCCGTGCCGACCGTCTGGCTGCCGCTGCTGGCCCATCTGCGCGAGACGAAGCGGACGCTGCCGGATCTGAAACGCGTGGTGATCGGTGGCTCCTCCTGCCCGCGCGCGGTGATCGAGGCTTTTCAGAACGAGTACGGTGTGCAGGTGCTGCACGCTTGGGGCATGACCGAGACCTCGCCCCTCGGCTCCTTCGCCTCGCTGAAACCCGAAGTGCGCGCCCTGCCGCCAGAACGTCAGCTCGATATGCAGGAGAGCGTGGGCCATCCGCCTTTCACCGTCGAACTGCGCATCGTCGACGATGAAGGCGCGGCCCTGCCCCGCGACGGCGTCACACAAGGCCGATTGCAGATCCGCGGGCCCGGGGTCGTCCAGCGTTATCTTGGCCAAGATGAGGATATCGCCGATTCCGATGGTTGGTTCGACACAGGCGATGCGGCGACGCTTGATGAAAACGGGTATGCGCGCATCACCGACCGCTTCAAGGACGTGATCAAATCGGGCGGCGAGTGGATCAGCTCCATCGAGCTCGAGAACGCGGCTGTCGCGCATCCGGATGTGGCCGAGGCCGCGGCAGTGGCCATGCCGCACCCGAAATGGGACGAGCGTCCGGTGCTGGTGGTGGTGCCGCGCGATGGTACAGCCGTCGATCCGGCGACGATCCTCGAAGGTCTCGGCGAGCGTTTCGCGAAATGGCAGCTTCCAGACGAAGTGATCTTCCTCCAAGAGCTTCCGCACACGGCGACTGGCAAGATCTCGAAGAAGGGTCTGCGCGAGCAGCTCACGGCGGATGGCTATCGCTTGCCCGACCTGCGCGACCCCGGCGCGGCCTGATTGGGGGCTGATCGGGGCCTGATCGCGACCCGATCGCAGCACTTGGGTCGGGCCTTGCTGCAGCGCACATCTTCAAGGTGACCAAAGCCCTCAAAGGCGCCATAATTTCGCGTCATAGGCGGCATAGTGGCCGGGATGCGCGCGGCGCGGGAGCGTGCGGGCGCGCGCTGGCGCGTGATTGTGGCGTTGCACGAGAGAGCGCGATGGCAGGGCGGACTCGGATTTGACGGACGAAACCCAAGGGCGCCCAGCATGGGACCTGGATCAGTACTCGGTGAAAGCGCGGCAGGAACGCCGGGCTGCTCGGCGCGAAGAGATGGCCGAGGCCGCAACGCTTGGTCTCAACAAAAAGTTCGAAGACGAGCACGTCACCGATCAGGATGACGGCGATTGGCTGGCGCCCGCCGCCTCGAAGCAGCGGCCGCGTTTCGTCGAGTCCGGCGCGATCTTCTGGATCGCCTTCCTGGGCGCGATTTTCTCGGTGCTGACGGTCGGGCTCTACCGCTTCTGGATGATCACGAAGCTGAGACGCGCCTACGCGGGCTCGATCCGGATCGACGGCGACCCGATCGAGTACACGGGCACGGGCTTCGAGAAGATGCTGGGCTTCCTGATCGCGGTTAGCATGCTGGCGATCTATCTCGGTATCGCGAATGTCCTCCTGATCTTCGCGGGGATCGCATCGCTCGATGCAGGGGCACTTTTTGCGCCCGTCTCGCTTGTGGCGGTGGTTCCCTTCATCTTCTGGGCTCAGTATCGAGGCCAACGCTATGTCATGGCACGGATGCGTTGGCGCGGGATCCGCTTCGGGCTCGGCGGAGGCGCATGGGGTTACATGCTGCGCTCGCTGCTCTGGGCCTTCGCGGCGGTCGTGACGCTCGGCCTGCTCTACCCCTATCTCCACTTCCGCCAGGCGAAGTACATGACGGATCGGAGCAGCTTCGGCTCGCTCCAGATGCGCCAGGAGGGGAGCTGGCTCGGGCTCTTTGCCTATTGGGTCTGGCTCTACATCGCGGCCGGCATGGTGTTCCTGGCGGCCTGGGGCCTTGCCGAGGAGATGAAGCTTGGCGAGCAGGGCATCAGCATGATGCTGGCGATCTTCATGCCCTTCGCCTTCCTGCTGCTCTTCATCCTGTTCATGAACTATCAGATCGGGGCGTTCCGGTATCTCTGGGACAATCGGAGGATCGGACGCGCGGAAGTCGAGAACGACGTCACCGTGAGCGCGATCATCTGGACCTACGTTAAGGGCTCGTTCCTGGTGAGCGTGCTGACGATGGTCGTGGGGGCGATCGCGGGCATCGTTTTCATCGGCGGCGGCAGCGTGCTGATGGCGACGATGGTCGAGGGCGACGAGTCGACGCTGCAGCTCCTGCGGCAGCTGCCCGACATGCTGGAGAGCGAGCAGCTTCCACCGATCGAAGCGCTGGCTGCTGCGGCACCGCTGATCCTCGGCTTAGCGCTCACTTACTTCTTCTTCTTCGCTGCGTCCTTCGCCTTCGGTCAAAGCCTGATCACCCAGCCCATCCTGCGGCTGAAAGTCGAGGCGATGCTGATCCGTCGGCCCGAGGCGCTTATGCAGGCGCAGCAGCGCGACCATGACCAGGCACGCGAAGCGGGCGGCTTCGCCGACGCGCTCGGCGTCGATCTCGGTGCTGGGTTCGGATGACGACAGCACTGGATGAGTTTGCACGGCTGGAGGCGCCTGGGCGGTACTATGACGGGCGGTCCCCGCGCATGGAGCCGGTTATCGTCGGCTTCGGCGCCCGCACGCTGATCATCTACGGACGCGCCAACGCCGATGGTGACACCGCCATGGCGCACTGGCCGCTCGCATCCTTGAAGGCGTTGAACGGGCGCGGTGCGGGCGAGATGACGCTGGTGCCGTCGCATGATGCGGAAGAGCGTCTGGTGCTGGACGATCCGGTGATGATGCGGGCGATCCAACGCGTCTGCCGCGATCTCTACCGACGCCCGGTCAGCGGACGAAAGCTCGGGATCGCAGGGCTGTGGGGAGCGGGCGCGATAGGTTCGGTCCTCCTCCTGATCTTCTACATCATCCCGGCCCTCGCAGTGCAGCTTGCGCCGATGATCCCGCTCGAGCGGGAACGCGCGCTCGGCGACGCGGTGGCTGGCTATGTGGCGCGGTTGATGGGTGCAGCCGGCGATGGCGATGATGACGGCCTCTGCTCCAGCGAGGACGGCGATGTCGCGCTGGCACGGATGACGGAGCGGCTGGAGGCTGCCGCCGACCTGCCCTACGAGATCCGCGTCGATGTGCTCGACCATGAGCTTGTCAACGCCATCGCCATGCCGGGCGGGCGCATCTTCCTGTTCCGCGGCCTGATCGAGAAAGCCGAGAGCCCGGAAGAGGTGGCCGGCGTGTTGGCCCATGAGATGGGCCATATCGTCCATCGCGATCCTACCACTGGCGTCCTGCGCGCGGCGGGGACGGCGGGTATCTTCAGCGTGGTGCTGGGCGATATCTTCGGCGCGGGCATCCTGGCCGCTGCGGGCGAGGCGATGCTGAACGCAAGCTATCAGCGCGAGGTCGAAGGGCGGGCGGATGTGACGGCGCTGGAGATGCTGGCCGAAGCAGGTCTGCCCAGCCGCCCCTTCGCCAAGTTCTTCATCCGGCTCCGCGACGAGTATGGCGATTCCTCCGCCGTCATGGCCTATTTCTCGTCGCACCCGTCGCTCTCGGGCCGAGCCGAACGGGCGGAAGGCGCGAACACCGTCGGCGAAACCTTCAACCCGGTCCTGAGCGACCGCGACTGGGTGGCCCTACAAAGCATCTGCGACGCCCGCGACTAAAGCGTCTCCGACCTCGAACGCACAGTGGACGGCTGTCATTGCCGCGCTCGACCCGGCGATGACGGCATCGGCGCGGGCAGATCGGGTTCGGGTGTCGCGATCGCCGCAATCGAGCACCGGGGTGCGCCCCCCAAGGCGCATCAACGCCACCCCTTCAAACTGACAGCGATCGGAACGCCACGCGAGCGGAAAGCGGCCCACATGGCTCCGCCTCACCTTCCGCCATAAGCTGCAGAAGCGTCGCCAGCACATTGCGCGCCGCCGCGGGCAGAAGCGCCGGCGGCGTGTCGGTGTAGAGCCGCCGCGCCAGGGATACCGCATCGGCGGGCTCATCGGCGAGCGCCGCGACGAGTGCGCTCCTCCGCACCTCCCGATGGGCGATTTGCTCGCGGAGGAGCCTTGCAGGATCCTCCACGACAGGCCCATGCCCCGGCAGGAACCTCACTGGCGGCTCGTCCGTGATGTCGGCGACCAACGCCCGCAGCCGACCCAGGGTCGCGACCTGCGCCGCCATATCCCCCTCGGGCGGCGAGACGAGCGTCGTCGACCAACCCATGACCGCATCGCCCGTAAGGACGATGCCCTGCCCCACAAGCCTGAAGGATAAGTGGTTCGAGAGATGCCCAGGCGTGTGCAGCGCCTCGATCTCGATGGGGCCCACGCCAATGCGCTCCCCATCCGCAACCTCCCTGTCCGGCGCGAAACCCGCATCCGCCCCCTCGCCCCCGCCAAGATCGCCGCCTGCTGCCGCAAGCCGGCGCATCTGCGCGCTCATGCCCGCGCCATGAGGACCGAAGGCCAGGACCGGCGCGCCATGCGCCTCGGCGAAGGGACGCGCGCCGGGGCTGTGATCGGCATGGCTGTGCGTGACGAGCACGGCATCGAGCGTGGCCCCGCCCAGGACCGCCGCGAGCGCGGCCAGATGCTCGCGATGGCTCGGCCCCGGATCGATCACTGCCGCCCGGCCATCCGCCACCACGACATAGCTCTGCGTGCCGTCATGCGTCATGGGCGAGGGGTTCGGCGCCGTCACCCGCCAGACCCCCGGCGCCAGCCCCACCGGCTGGCCGTATCGCGCCGCTGCCATCGCTGGAACCGCCCCGCGTCGCCCTTGCTTCGTCCTGCGGGCTTGCCGAGCGGCGCGCGCGCATCCTATGGGCTCACCATGCAAGCGCTCACCACCCGTCTCAAGCGCTCTCTGCCGCGCAGCCTGTTCGGCCGCGCCGTCCTCATCCTGGTGCTGCCCGTCCTCCTCCTGCAGGGGGTCGTGACCATGGTCCTCGTCACCCGTCACCACGACAGCGTGACGGTTCAGATGACGACCGGCGTCGCCCGCGAGATCGACTATCTCGTGCAAGAGATCGAGCAGACCTCAACGCTCGGAGGGGCGCAGCGCCTGCTGGCGAGCGTTGGTCCACCGCTCCGCATCGATTTCAGGCTGGACCCGGGTGCCATCGGCCTGCCGCCTCCCACAGAGCTCGATTACTGGGATCTGACGGGACGGGTGATCGCGGAGACACTGACATCGGGCCTCGGCCGTCCGGTCTCCCTCGACCTCGATAGCAGCTCCAAAAGCGTGGAGGTGCGGGTGCTGACATCGAAGGGCGTGCTGACAGCATCGGTGCCCCGCCGGCAGATGAACCCGGCCAATCCCCATCAGCTCGTCGTCGTCACGACGCTTGTCGCCCTCGGCCTCGTGACCGTCGCAGTGGTCTTCCTCAGAAATCAGGTACGCCCCATCCGCGAGCTCGCTCAAGTGGCCCAGGCCTTCGGGCGGGGTCGCAACGAAGCGTTCCGCCCCTCGGGCGCCGAGGAAGTCCGGCGGGCAGGCCACGCCTTCCTCGACATGCGCGCGCGGCTTGAGCGTCAGATGCAAAGCCGCACGGCCATGCTCTCGGGCGTGAGCCACGATCTGCGTACCCCCCTCACCCGCATGAAGCTCGGCCTCGCGATGCTGAGCGACGAGGCGGAGGCGGGCGAGCTCAGCCGCGAAGTCACCGAGATGGAGCGGATGCTGGAGAGCTTCCTGGCCTTCGCACGCGGCGAGGCGAGCGAAGAGCCCGCGGCGAGCGACCTGACAGCGCTTCTTGAGGATGTCGCGGGCGAAACCCGCCCCCTCGGCGCTCGGCTCAGCATCGAGACCGATCTCGAGCCTTCCGCCAACCCGATCGTCACCGTCCGACGCAACGCCCTGAAACGCGCGGTGGTGAACCTCGTGGAGAACGCCAGGCGCTATGGCGGCGCCACCGTCCTCACGCTGCGACTGACGCGCCGCACCGCCGAGTTCGTGGTCGAGGACGACGGGCCCGGGATCCCCGAGGATCGGCGGGACGAGATGATGCGCCCGTTCACACGGCTCGATCCCGCGCGCGGCCAGGACGCAGGCGGCGGCACCGGCCTCGGCCTCTCCATCGCGCTCGAGGTCGCGCGCGGCCATGGCGGGGGCCTCGCCCTCGATACGAGCCCGCGGCTCGGCGGCCTGCGCGCCGTCCTCCGTATCCCCCGCTAGAGCGCGAGCCGAGCTGATTGAATCGGATTGGGATTCCCATTGAGCGCGGGGTCTGATTCAAACTGTCTGCCGGACGAGGAGGCCGGCAGACATGTCGAAAGCCCTTTCCCTCGATCTCCGTATCCGTGTTCTTGGCGCCGTAGATGCCGGAGCCAGCCACCGCCAAGCGGCCGAGCGCTTCGGCGTGAGTGCGGCGAGCGTCAGTCGCTGGCGCGCGCTTGCCCGCGAGAAGGGCGAGCCCCGGTCTGGGCCCCTCGGGGGCGACCGCCGCTCTGGGCGCATCGAGGCTCAGGGTGGTCTGATCCGGGCGCTCATCGAGGAGAAGCCCGACATCACCGTCGAGGAACTGCGCGCGGCCCTCTCCGAGCGGGGTCACGCTTTCGGCTACGGGACCCTTCAGCGCTTCTTCCGCCGTCACGGGATCACGCGGAAAAAAAGACCGCGCATGCCAGCGAGCAGGACCGCCCCGACGTCCTGAAGAAGCGGTGGGACTGGTTCGAGGGTCAGCCCGATCTCGATCCGGATCATCTGGTCTTCATCGACGAGCTGAGCCATCGAAGGCGC
The DNA here is from genome assembly GCA_039178805.1 of Pseudomonadota bacterium. Classification (GTDB taxonomy): domain Bacteria; phylum Pseudomonadota; class Alphaproteobacteria; order Rhodobacterales; family Rhodobacteraceae; genus Thermohalobaculum. Next base: position 6,764 of record JBCDFC010000243.1, read on the forward strand.
CATCGGTTCGAGCCCGATGGCGAAGGGGCGAAGACCAACATGGCGCGGACCCACGGCCGGTGCCCGCGCGGCGAGCGGCTGCGCATGGGCATGCCCCATGGACACTGGAAGACCACCACCTTCGTCGCGGGGCTGACAACGCGCGGCATGGTGGCGCCATTCGTGCTCAGCGGTCCGATCAACCGCATCGCCTTCGAGACCTATGTCGAACACGTGCTCATGCCCGAACTGCGCCCTGGCGACATCGTTCGGCGTGGCCTCGAACCGGTGGCGGCTCACGCCTCACCATGGACAACCTATCGAGCCACAAGGGCCCGCGAACGAAGGCGCTGATCGAGGCGGCCGGCGCACGCCTCCTGTTCCTCCCGCCATACAGCCCCGACTTCAATCCGATCGAGAACGCCTTCTCGAAGCTCAAGGCCCTGCTCAGAAAGGCCGCCGAGCGAACCGTGGATGGCCTCTGGACCACCATCGGCCGCATCGTCGATCTCTTCACGCCAACGGAGTGCCGAAACTACTTCGCTGCATGCGGATACGATCCAGACTGATGGGATTCCGCTCTAGC
>JBCDFC010000244.1:0-7298 GCA_039178805.1 Pseudomonadota bacterium
AAGTCCACGCAATTCGTTGCAGAGATGCGTTGTCGCGAATGCCGTGGCGGTAATCGAACCCGGGCTGGCGCTGAAGCTAGTGCGTGCCGCCCCTGACGACATCATGGGCCAGTCGGTCCATTGGGCTCGAGTCCGCGTTAGCGCCTAGGCCCGAATGCAGCCACGCTACTGCCCTCAGGTGGCGCGCCTGTTGAGCCGACCGCAGCACCCCCGGAACGTGGAAGCGCGTGCGAAGCGCGGTCGGCCTTTCCTCAAGCCGCCTTGGAAACGAAGCGGAAGAAGCGGTTCGGATAGATCGGGACGTTCGTGGCGTCATGAAGTTCGGCAACAGTGCCCGGCGGCAATCCTTTAAGCTCCACGGGCCGGCCCGGCTCGATCACAAACCCCTGCACCTGCGCCGTGATCGCATGGCTGAGCGCCCGGGCCGCTGGGTCCTTCCATTCCTCCGTAACATCCGGGATCTCAATATCCGGGCGACCGAAGGTCAGCAGGCCACGCGACTGCAGCTTGATCTTCTCCCCGCCGAGCACGGAAAAGGTTTGCACGAAAGCGGCTGGGCCGGGCTGTTGCGGGCGATGCACGTCCTCGATCCAGGTCTTCGCGTCGCGCAGGATCAGGCTGTTCATGTCCAGGATCGCCGGGAAGCGCCCGGCCTTCTCCAGAAACGCGGTGACGAGGCCGATTGTTTTGCGCAGATAGTCGAGCGTGCTGTCGTCCTTGGGGCTGCCATGGATCTGCACCGCGTTGACGGCCTTATGGGCATGCTCCCAGGCTGGTGTGTCGCCCCAGCGTTCCTTCATGAAGTTGGGCTCGAGCATCCGGCGGGCGACTTCCGCCTTCACCGAATAGGCCTCGATCCCCTCGGGCGGGCCCGATACATGGTGGCGCGTCGCATCGAGCACCGGCCGCTCCTTGCCGAACGCGCCGAAGATCATGAAGCGCACGATCGGCGTGCCTGCGTCGGGCTTGTAGAACGGCCGCGGCCAAGCCTGCCTCTCCGGCACTTTCGTCTCGGTGGTCTCGCTCATCGCAGCCGTCCTCCATGCTGGGGTGGCGAGCGAATACCGGACCGCGCCCGCCCCTGGCAAGCGCAGGACGGTCGGATACTGGTCGATGGAAGCGAACAGTGATCGCGGACGGCCTAAGCGCGGGCGCCTTCTGCCGCGGCGGCTTCGGCTTGGCCGAGGGCCGTTAGGGCTTGGGCGACGATGTGCGAGGCGTTCATGGCCGCGGTGTCATACATCTTCGCAGGGTTGTCCTGATCGATGAAGACGTCGGGGAAGCACATCGGGCGGATCTTCGCGCCTTGGTCCAGCACGCCCTCATGGGCGAGGAGGTTCAGCACCTGGCTCGAAAACCCGCCGACCGAGCCTTCTTCGAGCGTCAGCACCGCCTCATGCTCGCGCATGAGCCTCAGGATCATGTCGCGGTCGAGCGGCTTGGCGAAGCGCGCATCGGCGACCGTCGTCGAGAGGCCGCGGGCATCGAGCTCCTCGGCCGCCTTCAGGCATTCCTTGAGACGCGCGCCGAAAGAGAGGAGGGCGATCTTGGTCCCTTCCTTCACGATTCGGCCCTTGCCAATCTCGATCGGTATACCCTCGGCCGGCATCTCCACGCCGATCCCCTCGCCGCGCGGATAGCGGAAGGCGGAGGGGCGGTCGTCGATAGCGCGGGCCGTGGCCACCATGTGAACGAGTTCGGCCTCGTCCGCAGCCGCCATCAGCACCACATGCGGCAGCGCGCCGAGATAGGCGATGTCGAAGCTGCCCGCATGGGTCTGTCCATCGGCACCCACAAGCCCTGCGCGGTCGATGGCGAAGCGCACCGGCAGCTTCTGAATTGCCACGTCATGCACGACCTGGTCATAGGCGCGCTGCAGGAAGGTCGAGTAGATCGCTGCAAAGGGCTTCATCCCCGCCGCCGCCATGCCCGCGCAGAAAGTCACCGCATGCTGCTCGGCGATCCCGACATCGAAGGTCCGCTCGGGGAAGCGTTTGCCGAAGACGTCGAGCCCCGTGCCGTCCGGCATCGCGGCCGTCACAGCGACGATCTTGTCGTCCTTCTCCGCCTCAGCGATCAGCGCGTTGGCGAAGACCTTGGTGTAGGAGGGGGCGTTCGAGGGCGCTTTCTTCTGCTCGCCCGAGACGACGTCGAATTTGGCGCGGGCATGGCCCTTGTCGGGCGCGTTCTCGGCCGGCCCGTAACCCTTGCCTTTCTTCGTGATCGCGTGGATCAGCACCGGGCCGTGCGCATACTTCTTCACATTGCGCAGGACCGGCAGGAGCTGGCTCATATCGTGCCCGTCGATGGGACCGATATACATGAAGCCCAGCTCCTCGAAGATCGTGCCGCCGACGATGGCGCCCTTGGTGTGCTCCTCAAACCGGCGCGCAGCCTCCCGGAACGGCCCGGGCAGAAGGTCGAGCGCCGATTTCGCCGCCTCGCGAAAATCGTGATAGGTCTTGCCGCTCAAAAGCCGCGCAAGATAGGCGCTCATGGCGCCGACGGGCGGTGCGATCGACATCTCGTTGTCGTTCAGGATGACGATCAGCCGCTTATCCAGATGGCCGGCATTGTTCATCGCCTCGTAGGCCATGCCCGCCGTCATCGAACCATCGCCGATCACTGCGATGCAGTCGCCGACATCCTCGCAGCCGAAATCGCGGCCTGCAGCGAAACCGAGGGCGGCGGAGATGGAAGTCGAGGAGTGCGCGGCGCCGAAGGGGTCGTAGACGCTTTCCGAGCGTTTGGTGAAGCCTGAGAGACCACCGCCCTGGCGCAGGGTCCTGATCCGGTCGCGCCGGCCCGTCACGATCTTATGCGGGTAGCACTGATGCCCGACATCCCAGATCAGCTTGTCGCGCGGTGTGTCGAAGACCGCGTGGATCGCGACCGTAAGCTCAACCACGCCAAGGCCCGCGCCCAGATGCCCGCCCGTTACCGAAACCGCTGAGATCGTCTCAGCCCGCACCTCGTCGGCAAGCTCGCGTAGCTGCTCGTCCGAGAAACTGCGCATATCGGCCGGCTCGTGAACCTTGTCGAGGAGCGGGGTCTGGGGACGATCGGTCAACGGAGCCTCCGGATTTTGGCGTCTCGGGTTGTCGGAGTAGAGGGGCGCCAACTGTCAACTGAATTTGACACATGGGGCGCGAAACCACAATGGACGGTTGCATCGGGCAATCGCCGTTCCGTGATCAAAAGACGGGCGGCGATCCTAGGATGCATCGAAGTCCTCGACCTTCGCCGATCCGTTGTCGGCAACGACGATTTTCTGAACTTTGAGCTCCGCCTCATCGAGGAGTTTCTCGCAGCGCTTCCTAAGCTGCGCGCCACGTTCGTAGAGCGCGATGGACTCGTCCAGTGGGACTTCCCCGCCTTCAAGCGCCGTGACGACACGGTCAAGCTCGGCAAGGGCCGCCTCGAAGCTCATCGCTGCGATATCGGCGTTTTGGTCTGTGTTAGGCTTCGACATGGGCGATTAAGGCGTCCAAGTGGTGGCGCAGGCTTTCGGCAAGACCCTCGAGGTCGTATCCGCCTTCCAAGGTCGAAACGACGCGGCCGCCTGCCACATCGCGCGCGAGTTTGCAAATCTCCGTGGTCACCCAACCGAAGTCGCTGTCGAACCAATTGAGGCTCGCAAGCGGGTCGTTCATATGCGCGTCGAACCCAGCAGAGATCATCACGAGTTCGGGTTGCCACGCCGCGATCTGCGGCAGGATCGTATCGCCGTAGGCAGAGCGCATCTGCTGCCCACCGGTCATCGGCGCGAGCGGTACGTTCACGATGTTGCCCACCCCCGTCTCCGAGGCGGCACCCGTCCCGGGATAGAGCGGCATCTGATGGGTCGAGGCGAAGAGGACGCGTGGTTCGGCCTCGAAAATGTGCTGCGTGCCGTTGCCGTGGTGCACGTCGAAATCGATGATCGCAACGCGCTTCAGCCCATGTGCGTGGATCGCATGCGCAGCGCCGACCGCGACATTGTTGAAGAGGCAGAAGCCCATGGCCCGGTCGCGTTCGGCATGATGCCCGCAGGGCCGGACGGCGCAGAAGGCAGCGGATGCCTCGCCGCCCAGCACCGCATCGACGGCCGCGATGTTCGAGCCTGCAGCATGATACGCAGCCTCAAGTGAGCCAACCGACATATGCGTGTCGGCGTCGAGACTGATCGAACCCTGCGGTGGCGCGACCGAGATAATCGCCTCGACATACTCGGGATCATGCGCGCGTTTCAGCGCATCGATCGGTGCTGCCGGTGCCTCGCGACGGTTCAGGCGGCCGTCGTACTCGGCGCCATCCAGGACGCCATCTACCGTCTCGATGCGTGCCACCCGCTCGGGATGGCCGGGCGGGGTCACATGCCGATGGCTCGACGGGTGCGTATAGACGATCAGGCTCATCCCACGACCCTAGACCGGGACGGGCGCAGGCCACAACGCCCGCCCGATCCGCGCCTGTGGTGGCTTGCAGGAGTGTTGCAGGGAGTTTCGCGGTGCTGCGTCCGCCACGTTAGCTGCGAGCGCAGCTCAGCCGATCGGCGCAACGCCCCGGCGGCCTGACGCTTACTGCGCGCAGACCCGCGGCTCGGCCGTATGCGAAGAGGACGACACATGAGTAATCCGTTTGAGAACCGCGCCGGCTCGCCCGTGGGCCCCGGCATCGACTATGTGCCGATCGCGCCCAGCGACGCCGACGATCTCGAGGATGTGGCGGTCGCGATCTATGTGGAGACGGGCGGTGCAGTGAATTTCGTGTCCGTCAAAGGCTCGAACCGAAGCGTCGTTCTGCCGAATTACGGCTTTCTTCTGTGTGGCGTCAGCCGTGTGAACGCCACCGGTACGACCGCGACAGGCATCCACGCCATCGTCATCACCTGATCGGCCGTGGGGTGGGCTGACGGTGCGCCGTCAGTTCCCCGCATCCGCAGGCTGCGCGACGCTTTGCGGCACCAGAACGCCCGATACGTCGTTGTCATTCGCGTAGACATAGTCAAAGAGGCGGCCCGTCGGTTCGGGCCGCACGAAGCGTAGGCTGTCACCCCGGCGAACGAGCGGGTACTCCATGCTCTCGACCACCGTCGGTCGACCGGACGCGTCACTCTCCCGCACCAACTGTCCGCTGGCCGTGTAGCGTTCGCGTTCTCTGTCACCGGTATAGATGCGGGTCCAGCCCTGCAACGTGCCGTCCGGCCCATAGTCATAGCGGTCGCGCCAGTCGCGCGCAGGGAAGATGACCGGGTCCTGATAGACGCTCTCGTCATCGGCTCGGGCTTGATAGTCGATCTCCAGGGGCCGCATGCCGCCCTCACCGTCGGGCTCATAGCGCCGCTCTTGATGGGAGGGCATCAGGATGGAGATGAAGGCGGGTGCGGAGATCTCGCTGCCATTGTCCGCGAAGACGCCGATATCGATCCTGTCGGTGGTCAACTCGGGGCGGCCAGGGACCGTGCCGCGGTCCTGCCAATCCACCACGATCTCCGCCCGTCGGCCGTCGTCGCCACGGGGCGTGATCGTCACCCGCTCAGGGTCGCCGCGCAGAAGGCGCCAGTGCATCTGCACCGTGTCCTCGCCCAACTCGAAACTCGGCCCGGCGAAGACCACGAGCCGTCGCCTCGACTGGGCCGACCGCCAAATGCGGGCGATGCTGAGCGGTGTGTCGAAGAGCCGTTCGTTCAGCGCCTCTCCGAAATAGTCCCGCCCCTCGAGCCCGCTCTCCTCTTGTAGGACGCGCATCAGCACGATGGGCGGTATAGTCTGAGGTGTCAGCCGCGCAGCGATGTCGATGGCGAGATCGAGATCGAGCTGCCCTGCCTTGAACGCGCTGGGATGGGCGATGCCCGAAAGATAGGTCTCGGCGTCGTCCGCAACGGGCGCCATGGCACGGCGCAGGATCATCTGCAGCGTCGGCGCTACGAGATTGCGCTGGTCGAGGTAACTCCGCGTCTCGGGCGTCAGCGCCGCGAGGGCCAGCAGCGCGCCCTGCAGAAGCCGCCGTTCCGAGCCCGAGGACCCTTGGCTCACCATGAAAAAGGGCGTGTTGGCGGGAAAGACGTCGCCCTTGCCGTCCTCTTCGACTGGGTCGTGATCGCGGTGCTCAGGAAAGAAGTAGAGATGGTCTGCCACGTAGAGCTGCGCCATCGACTGCGGGCCGAAAGGCTCGGTCAAGGCCACGCGCGGTTGGCTGCGCCAAAGCCGTCCGGTCCGCGCAGTCGAGGAGTTGCCGATGGTGATCGCGTTGAAGAGCAGGCCGACATTCAGCCCGTAATCGAGCCCCGCCGCCTTTGCCGCCCGCCCGTACTCGACGAACGACAACTGCGGATACCGCTCCCGGGCGATCGTCACGTGATCGCGGTCGCGGTTGTCGTAAAGGATGCCGGCAAGGCCCGCTGCCTCACCGGCCGCCAAGCGTTCGGCCAGTCGCTCGATCGCCGGGGAGCTTTTGGCGAGGGCGAAGGGGGCGCGGCGTTCGATCGCCTCCGGAAACTCGAACACACTCTGCAGTCGGTTCTGTGCTGGGGACCAGCGCGTGTTCGCGGCGTCCACCTCGCCCGTCTGCCCCTCGATCCGATCCGGCGTCGGGGCGGGGACGGTGAAGGTATAGGGGTTCCGCCTTCGCGCCGTCACATCGCGAAAGCCGGGGTTCGAGCTAAACTCCTTGAAGACCGGGAGACGGCGCAGCGTTCCGACCCGGTCGAAGCCGAGATCGAGCGCGCGATCGAGGGCTGCGAGCGCAGCGCCCGTCTCGCCACGTGCAGCAAGGAGCGCCGCCCGGGTGGCATGGAAGTCGGACACGAGCGGATAGCGCGTGATCAGATTGTCAATAAGCCGCAACGCGTTGTCGAAGTTGCGCGCGGCAGAGACCGTCGTGACGAGCCGCAGTTCTTGGTTCACCCGCGGCATGGTGAAGAGCGGCACGCCAGGGAAGTCTGCCACTTCCTGCGGCACCGAGGCCCAGTCCACATCCTCCAGCACGATGTTCTCGGCCTGAGTGCGATCACGTGTTTGCGCGACAGCCTTCGGCGCCGAGAGCGTCATCAAGCAGGCGATCAACAGCCATTTCGGAAGGCTCTGCCGCACTAGCAGGCGGCGGACGGGATGGGCATTTGACGTTCGACTCATACCATGACCCTGCTATGCCGAGGACCCGCGCGAAAGGGCTTCAGCGGTAGATCCGCCGCGTCGTGATGCCTTACTCCGCATCCGTCTCGTAACGAAGAAGTAGGTCTTCGAGGGCGGCGTCGCGCTCACCCGGCAGGGTCGGAGGCGGGTCGGGGCGCGCTTCGGCGACGCGTGCCCGCGCAG
>JBCDFC010000245.1:0-7296 GCA_039178805.1 Pseudomonadota bacterium
CCGAAGCCGGCATCGCCTCGGGCGGCGTTTGCCGCAATGTCTCGTCACCATCCATGAAACTGCGCAGGAGATCGCCGGGCTGGGCGTGGCGACGGCGGGGCGCATCCCACGTGCCGTAAGCGTGCTCCATCCGCAGCGAGCAAGCCATCGCATCGATGTGCCGCATGTCGCCCTCAGGGCTCTGCAGCCACCCGTCACGAAGATCGGCCAGCGCATCGGGGATCCAGTCAGAGCAGAGCCAGTCGCTGCGGATACGGCTCCTGAGCAGCGCACAGGCGGCCCGCAGCGCTCTGGCGGGCGGCATCGTCTCGACCAGAAGGTGCTCCACACGTTTACCAAGAACCACGATATCCCAGATCTCGCTTATCTCGCGAGAACTTCTGGCTTCGAGATTCGGCGCAGCGAGCCAATCGAGCAACTCAGATGCATAGGAGGCGGGCAGCGGATCGATACTGTTGAGGAACCGCTGGCCCTTATGCTTCACGCGCGCCTCGGCGCGCCAGGCGTTGACGCGTTGAACCTCCTGCTCGAATCGGGTGCGGATCGCCGCGTCCTCTTGTGGGTTGGGGCCGAAATCGAGCGGCTTGAGAGGGGGAATCGCAATGAAACTGCCATCGACGGCGATGTAGCCGGGGCCGTTCGCCGTTGTTTCAGCGCCCATATCAGCGCCCGTGCCGCTATCGCCGGGTGCGTCGAGCCAGCCGCGGATCGCAGCGGCCACGATGGCGCTCTTCTCGCCGGCCTCGAGATGGGCGCGAAGCGCAGCCGTCGCAGGGTCAGTGGCCAGCGTACCGAGAACGGCAACCATGCTTTCGCGCAGCTTAGCTCCGCCATGCGCCAGTCCCTCGATCGCCAGCGCCTCGGCCTGCGCCGATGGCAGGCGCGCCATAACCCCGATCGCGGCCTCTCGAAGCTTGCGCGACCCAGCCGCCGCCGCCGTCACTGCCGCATCGATAACCTCCGGCGCGTCGAGGCCGAGGAGCCCCGCGTCCTTTAGGAGTTCCGCGGCGTCGACCGCCGACAACCGTTGGACCGCCCCCGCCACGGCCACCGCATTCTTGCGTAGGAAGAAGTCCATATCCGCATCGGCGCGGTAGCTGGCCGCGTCTCGCGTCCAGTTCTCGCTCGGCCCGTAGAGTACGTCGAGAAGATCGACCGCCGTGCCGCCGACGCCCTGAATGGCCGTTAGCAGCGCCTCCGGGCCGACTGGCGCTAGCGCCTCGTCGTCAGCCGACCGGACCTTGCGCCTTCCGGTTAGGCCCGCCGCCTTTCTCCGCTGCGCCTCATGCGCTTCGCGATCATAGTCGGTCAGCATGTCCGACAAGATCTTGCGGACGGCCATCGGAACAGCGTCGGTTCCAGCCAGACGGCTGCCTGCGGCGAGATCGACTGTGGCGATGATCTGCGCATACCGACTGCGCATTTCGTCAGTTAGCCCGGGCTCGAACAGCATGAGCTGCCGCCGCGCACCATTCTGTTGGTCACGACCTCGATTTGCCGCGACCTTGAGCGTCTCACCCGCCTCCCTCGCCAGTGCGGCGAGCGTCGCCAACACAGCCGTATCGCCACCAGGCCCAAGAACAAACGCGACGGCCCTTTTCCCGAGGCCCTCCTCAAGCGCATTGAGCCGACCGAGGTCGCGCGTTAACGGCTTCGCGATCCGTGCCGTCTCGGCCCAGCCGTTGGCAATCAGGGCATCCATCACGTCTTTCAGCACTTTAGGGCCCCACCTTCTGCCACTCAGGATCAAAGGCGCCTTTCGACGCTATGTCGCGATAGTCGGCCCAGGCCTCCGAGAGCATCACGGGCGGGACTTCGCAGAGCCTGAGACGGCGCCCGCCGCCACCAGCACGCTCAAAATGCAGCGCCTGAATTGCAATGGTCATCGTTTCGTCGAGCCCCACGCCATCGCCGCTATGGTTCAGCACTGCGCGAGGGGCATCGGGGCCGAAGCTTTTGACGTAACTGTAGAACCCGCCGCCATCCATTACTTCACCGCGGGTCCAGCCGCGTTTCGAAACCGCGCCACGCAGCGGCAGATTTTCGGTGACCCATCCCCGTCGGTCGTCAATCTCCGTACGGCTGTCGTCAGGCTCGACGCGGAAAAGCGGGCGTTCGAACTGTTGGAAGAGAGGCACGATCTCATAGTCCTCGAAATGTGCTACCCAAGCCGCCGAGAGTTCCGCACCGACTAGCGCGCCATGGGCGAGGCGGAAAGCAGTGGCGACCGAAATATCGACCTCCGCATCATCGACATCAGTGAAGTCACCCTCTGGCGTCGGTCGGAAAGAAGCCGCAACCGTCCCATCGCTGTCGAGCGCCAACCAGACGATGCGCCGAGCGAGCCGCCCCATCACCGGATGGGCCATGAGATCGTCCCGGAACGCCATGGGCGTCCAGGCCCTTCCGGCACACATGGCCTCGTAGTAGCGCACCGCCTGTTGCGCGACGGTTGCCTTCATTTCCTTCTTGGCAGCCGAAAGCGTCTTCTTGGCCTCCTTAGTCGCATCATCATCGCCGGCCGGCAGAGCCTTGACCGAATTGCCTGCGGGGCTCTCGAGCGTCACGCCGGCCAGGTCGTCGAGGCGGGCGCGATAGATCTTTCCGCTAGCGCCGACAGCCAGTTCCATGACGCCCTCCGCATCGAAGCCAGCGGTGGGCACGGTGCGGTCGGCGAGTTCGTCGGCGGTCCAGCCCTTCTCCTCAGCAATCGCTGCGATCAGTTCGCCTGCACGCTTCTGTATACCCTTCTGCTTCGTTCGCGTCGCGAAGCCGACGAGGACGGCAAGGGCGACCGGTTCCGACCGTGCGGCTAGCATTTCGAGGAGTGCGATAGACTGGGGAAAGCGCTTGCCATGCTGCTTCACGTAACGGCGCACGCGCTCCGCCACCAGCGCGGCAGGTGCCCGGCTCGCGAGCGCGAGCAGTCCCCGCTCAGCGGTTGCGTTGTTATTAAGCGTGGAGGTGAAACCGTAGTTCTTGAGCATATACGCCACTTCGGCCTCCTGCGCGGCTGTGGGACCGCGCAGATCATGGCCGATCCAACAATCCAGTACGTGCAGTGACAGACGCCCGGCGTCCTCCGGATCGAGTTGAGCGAGGTAGAGATCGAATATCCGCCCGCCGCCGGCTGCCTTGGCTTTGACAGCCGAGGCAATCCACCAGCGGATGACGTCGGGCTCGACCGGTCGACCGTCCTTCCAGCGCAGTGCCATGGGTCTATCGATAGCGAGGAACTCCAGCCCCTCAAGCGAAGCCTTGGGCATTCCATCCCGTGCGTCGGCCGTCAGCACTTCGGCGCTAAGATACGGCGACATGTCAGCGCCGAGGCGTGCCAGCGCTTCGATCATCGCCACTCGCGCGATATCCGCCTTCTCCTTCTTAAGCCGTTTCTGAATGGCCGCCCGTGCCGCGGGAACATCCAGCTCGCACAACCAGTCGGCTGCGCCGGCGCGCTCTTCTGCCTGCTTCGCATTTAGCGAGGCAAGAAGCCGCGACTCGAGATCAGGAAGCCCGGCCAGCAGGCGTCGCGCCTCGGCGCGCGCCCTCTTCTGTGGTCCGGCTGCGAGCGCATAGATTGGAGGGAGAACAGCAGCCGGGAGCTTGGGTAGCGTCGCGAGATATCCGAGAAGATGCACCTGCTCATAAGCCAAGAGTTTGACCGTAGGCTTGAAGCGCGCAGCCAGCGCTTCAAGCTGCTCCGCTAGGGCCGGCCAGATCGTCGTAGGCGCAAAGTTGGCAGCGGGCGATAGCGCGTCGCGGCGAATCTGGTTCTTGTGCGCTGACCTGGTTTTAATCAGCTCAATGATCGTCGAGCGTTTCGGATTTGGGCCGACGCCGCATGCCTCCAATTGTCTGCATTCCATCGCGTCCAGGACGCGCAGATCGCCGCTGTCGTCGGTTAGGTAATCGATGACCGCGGCGCGCAATCCGCTCGAGATCTGCGATGCTCCATCCTTGATGATGTACCACGTCTGGTCGCGTGTCAGCGCGGCCCAGAGTCTCGCACTCGCCGTCATGCCGGCGACGCGTCGCTCGATCCAGCCGCTCGCGAGGAGCGCGTCGAGCAGCAAGCGCAGTTCTCCGGAGGACGTGCCGGGCAAGCCCGCTGGCCGCTCGATCACCGGCATCCCAGCGCCCCCCTTTTCGGCCCAAGCGATGACAGCCGCGCGCGTGTACATGTCGTAGCCGAAATCCTTCGCTGCCGCCGTGTGCGTGCCGCGCAGTTCAATCATCCTGGCGGCGCGTGCTTCGGATTGGGCGCGAAGCGTCGTTAGAAGCGCGTCGAGTTCGTCGAGAGCGGCCGTGTCGAGCGGCCAGCATGCGGGGCGTTCGGGCAGCGGCGGTACTGGCGGTATCGCGACCATGGTGTCGTCGGCCGCGAGATAAGCGGGACCCTCGACATCGGAACACAACGGCGCCTGTACTTCAGCGTCGATCAGGCGCAGAAGCGTCGCGTCGTTCTCGACATCGCGGCGCGCCGCAAGCCAGGCCCGGTCGTCAGGCGCCGCCAACATCACCAGCATTTCGATCGCGGCCAGCCGTTCTGCCTTGCGCTGCGACGCAAGGTGATCGCGCGCAAGTGTCCGCATCGCCTCAGGCAAGTCGCGCGCGAGGCTTGCGCGCGCGGTGCGACGCATTCTGGTCGACCCCGAGAGAGCAGCATCGAGCAGCATCTCCCGCAGAAATGGCACAGTCGGAGCGGCACGCGAAAGGGTCGCTAACGCAAGCTCCCTGGTCTTGGCACTGAAACCCGGCAACGCGGCCTGAATATCAGGGGCCGCCGCTTCCAGCAGCGCGGTCAGATCGTTCAACGGCAGAAAGCCGGTCTTCGGGTAGCTGTAATGCTTAGCGCGATCGATGGCACGGTACCGTTCGAGCACGAGGTCGGAGGGCGCGATCCCCCAAGCGCGGGCGATGTCGACGTAATGATCGCTGGGATGGTCTGTAACACGGATCGGCTTATGCGGTGGCGCGATCTCTGAGAGATCGTAAGAATGAATGCTCTCGCGAGTCTCGCCCATCAGCCAGCTTCGCCAGTGCTCGACTGTTCCGCCCGGCGTCTCGAGCCAGGCGGCAAGCGTGGCATAGCGGACTACGAAGGCGCGGTCCGTCCTGCCCGGCGCGATGATCAGCACACCAGCGCGTCTTTCTGGATCGAACGAGAATTCATGGTACAGGCGCGCCCGCTCGCGGTGATCGATCCCGCTCACCTCCCAGGGCCTCTTTGGTAGTCGCAACGGCGGTTCTACGGGAAACTTCATCCCCAATCGGCCGGCTGCATAGTCCATGAGCGTAACGAACAGTTTTTGGTCCTCGTGCGCGATCCAGGCGAGCCGTGCCGCAACGAGCGCCAGCGCGGGATCGTCCCCGTAGTCGGGCAAGGCCAGTCCGAATTTGTCGCTCAACGTGCTAATCAACTTTTTCAACATCTCCGCCTCCTGAAATTTCCCGTCCCCGACAGCGCATCCAGCCAGGCTGCAAATCTTCCGCGAATTGGGAGAAGACTACAGGAAATCGCGTCGAATGTTTGGCGCTCTCGACTCTATCGCTACCCAACGGGCGGATGCGATGCGTTGAACGCCCCTTAGCTCAGACAAAGCAACGCGCAGGCTTTCTGGCGCGACCAGTTAGGCGCATGTAAAACATCCCCGGCAGCCTTTCCTGGCGGATCAAGCAGCGTCGACAGCCAAGTCCGAGAGCGCTTTCTTCAAGACGAGACAAATGAAACTAGTGGAGGGGCCGCAGGTCAGTCTTAGTCCAGCCAAAGTGCTGAGTGCCCGACTCGAAACTCGGTCAAACATAACCGTACCTTGCGAGGCGGCGGGTGGTGAGGCGGATGTGGGAGATGTTTTTCCAAGCCTCTGCGGAGGCGACGTATTTCTCCCAGTCCTTGGCCAGCCTGCGGCATCGACCGGGCCAGGCGAAAGTGCGCTCGACCACCCATCGGCGCGGCAGGACCTCGAAGCCCTCCGCAGCATCGGAGCGCTTGATGATCTCGATCGTCCACGCGCCGATCCGGTCGAGCGCACCGCGGAGTTTCAGCCCCGCATAACCTCCATCAGCAAAGACTTGGCGCAGCCATGGACACGAGCGGCGGATCGAGGCGAGCACGGCAGGGGCGCCGTCGCGGTCCTGGACATTGGCCGCGTGGACGACAAGGGCGAACAAGAGGCCGATGGTGTTGACGACGGCGTGGCGCTTGCGCCCGTTGATCTTCTTGCCAGCGTCATAGCCGCGAATGCCGCCGCTTTCCGTGGTTTTCACGGTCTGGCTGTCGATGACGCCGGCCGTCGGTTGTGCCTCCCGGCCCTCTAGCTCGCGCGTCTCCACGGGCAGTGTGAACCGGATCGTGTGCTGCAACCCGCTGTCGCGCCAATCGTAAAAGTACCGCTGCACGGTCGAGTACGGCGGGAATTCCTTCGGCAGCATCGCCCACTGGCAGCCCGTCGTCGCGATGTAGAGGATCGCGTTCACGACCTCGCGCAGGTTCACCTTGCGCGGGCGACCCAGCGGCTTCGGCGGCGGCATGAAAGGCGCGATCAGCGCCCGTTCGCGGTCGGTCATGTCGCTTGCGTAGCGTGATGTCTCCTGCCGATACTCCCGACGGACGGTTTCAGTGCATGGCTTTGTCGGCTCCGTCCAGTGTGCAACCGGACAGAAACCACAACCCGCTGAAACCGCTCAACTCTTTTCGGGTTGGGCACTGAAGGCGGCGCTGAGTCGGATTTGCACGCTTGATCTTGGGCTGGCGATAAGGCAAACGTTCTAAAATTCTTATCGGATGGTGCGGAGCCAAATTGGCAAGACTGAATTGAAGAAACAGCCATTTTTGGGGCGGCGGGCTGGGGTCACGCCGAAGTCGTGCGAGTACTTCTCGAATATGGGGCAAAGTACGATGTTATCGAAAGAACAAGGCGTTGGTCGGTGCTACACTGGGCTGCAAGGTCGAACGTCGCGACCACTTTGGCATTGGTGGAAGCAGGAGCCGACGTTTGTGTTGCTGACGATGCCGGTCGACTGCCAATAGATGTGGCGCACGGTCACGGAAGAGGCGACATCGTGGAGTATTTGAAGTCTGTCGGGCCACAGATTGCGTCGCGCAGATCAGGCCCTGAGAACGGCTGAGTAGCATCCGCGAAGGCCTAGCTGTTCGGTCCCGGGATGAGGTGGTTGGGGTTTGCTGAGAAACGGTGCGGCTCTGAAGCCCAGTTCTCGACGATGAACTCGAACGGGGTTTTCCCTTTGAGCGTCTTGAGGCGCTTGGCGAAGTTGTAGGCCTCGAGGAACGTGCGC
>JBCDFC010000246.1:0-7260 GCA_039178805.1 Pseudomonadota bacterium
GCCGGCGAGGCATGGGAGGGTCGTGCCTCCGATTTCGATGGTGCCTTGTTGTGGCATGCGCCCCGCAGCGGCGCGGCCGAGATTGATGGCGCACAACAAGACCGCCTCGGATCGATAGGGGTGGCGCAGGATGCCGGCACCGCGAAGCTCGATGAGACCGCGAAGGGCGGGTGGCGCTGCGGCTACCATGCCATGGCCGTGCACATGGCTGAGCTGCACGCGGTCATCCGCAACGAGCTCCACGCCGAAGGCCATCAGTTCAAGGGCTAGGGTCGTCTTACCACTGCCGCTGGGGCCGAGAATCAAGAGACCACGATCCTCGTATGCAACGGCGCTTGCATGGATCTCTTCCGTCTCTTCGGTTGCGGGCACTTCATGTGACGCGGAAGGATCCGCTGCGCTCGGCTCACGTTTTCGTCCCGGATCGCTCACTCCGGCAGCTCTACGGTGAAGCGGGCGCCTTGGGGTGGGGCGTCGTCGCTGGCGCCGTCGGGCCGTATGTTCTCTGCCCAGATCCTTCCCGAATGCGCCTCGATGATCTGTTTGCAGATCGAAAGGCCCAGGCCCGAATGATTGCCGAAGCTCTGCTCAGGGCGCTCGGAGTAGAAGCGCTCGAAGATCGTCGCGAGGTTGTCCTCCGGAATACCTGGGCCGCCATCGGTTACGGTGATGCGCACGCCGCCTTCCAAGGCTTCGCCTTCGACTTGGATCGTGCTGCCTTCGGGCGAAAAGGAGAGCGCGTTGTCGAGAAGATTTGCGAAGACCTGCGCGAGACGGCCCTCGAGGCCGCGGCCGGGCAACCCCTCCTTCGGCAGCACAAGGGCGACGGCGACGCCGAGTTTCTCGCCCTGCGCTTCGGTCACGGTGGTGAGACGTTCGAGAAGCGCGCCGAGATCGAAAAGCTCCATGCGCTCGCGCACCAGTTCCGCATCGAGGCGCGAAGCATTCGAGATATCCGTCACCAGCCGGTCGAGCCGCTTCACGTCGGACATGATGACGTCGAGCAGTTTTTGACGCTGTTCCGGTGTCTTGGCGTAGCTCATCGTCTCAATCGCGGAGCGCATAGAGGTGAGCGGGTTTTTGATCTCATGCGCGACATCGGCCGCGAAGCTCTCGATTGCCTCGATCCGGCGGTAGAGGGCGCCTGTCATGCGGATGATCGCGGCCGACAAGTCGCCGATCTCGTCCGTGCGGCGCGTCATGTCCGGCACTTCGACCCGGTCGGGGTTCAGTGGGCGCGCCGCGGACGTGCCCTGCGGATCGACAGCACGCGCCAGCCGGCGGATGGGGCTTGCGATGGTGTTTGCCAAAAGGACCGAGAGGCCGACCGAGACCATGGCCGCGATCACGAAGATCTGCAGTATCCCGATCCGCTCCCGTTTCACGACGGCGTTGATGTCGTCGCCCTCGGTCGAGAGCAGGAGGACGCCGAGTACGGTCTTGAACCGACGCACGGGGATCGCGACCGAGACGATAAGGTTGCGCTCGGAATTGACGCTGACAGCGTTGGTGACACGCCCGAGCGCTGCCTCTCGCACCTTGGGCGGCGTGTTTTCCACGCTGTCGGAGACCTCGGCGTAGACGCGCGCTTGGCCATCGTCGTCCTTCGGCAGGATGAGATCATCGTAGAAGGCTTCGAGCCATTCGATCAGGTCGACATTCTGATTGCCGCCAGGTGCCGGCAGATTGGACACCGCGATCGGACCACCCCCGGATGCATCCGAGCGCGTATCGCTGATCAGCGCGAAGCTGTTGTCGTAGAGGCGCGCGCGGGTTTGGCCGGGTCGCGCGAGGCGGTTCAGGATAACCTGGGCAAGCTCGGGGTCGAGTGATGGGCGCTCGGTGGCCGGTCGCAACTCGTTCTCACGGTCGCGCCCGGCGCTTTCGGCGATTGTGAAGGCGATGATCTGGCCTTCGACCGCCAAGCTGCGGACGCGTTGCTCGATCAGCCCGGTGCGGAACTGGTTGAGGTAGAGAACGCCGAAGACCAGGACTGCGAGGCCAAGCAGATTGAAGAAGATGATGCGGCGCTGCAGCGACGAAAAGGGTGCCGAGCGGCGGAGGCCCTCGACAATCCGCTGGCGCGGGGAAGCCGGCCTCGGCCTGGCGTCGAGGCCGAAGATACCCGCGTCTCGTACATAGGCCGCAGCCCGCGACATCGTCTCTTGGCTCAAGCTTCCTTGTACCTGTAGCCGACGCCGTAGAGCGTCTCGATCGAGTTGAAGCTATCGTCGACGTCTCTGAATTTCTTGCGAATGCGCTTGATATGGCTGTCGATGGTGCGGTCATCGACATAGACCTGATCGTCATAGGCCGCATCCATCAACTGATCGCGCGACTTCACGAAGCCCGGGCGCTGAGCGAGGGCGTGCAGGATCAGGAACTCGGTGACTGTGAGCGTGACGGGCCGGCCATCCCAAGTGCTGGAGTGGCGCATCGGGTCCATTTCCAGCCGGCCGCGGCGCAGCACCTTGTCGCTTTCGGTGCGCTCGGCGCTGTTCTCCGGGATGACCTCGCGGCGGCGCAGGACTGCGCGGATCCGTTCGACGAGGAGGCGTTGCGAGAACGGTTTGCGCACATAGTCGTCCGCGCCCATGCGCAGGCCGATCACCTCGTCGATCTCCTCGTCCTTGGAGGTGAGGAAGATCACGGGCAGCTCGCTTTTCAGGCGCAGACGGCGAAGCAGCTCCATGCCGTCCATGCGCGGCATCTTGATATCCAGGATGGCGAGGTCCGGTGGGTTCTGCGTCAGCGCGGTCAGCGCGCTCGCCCCGTCGTTGTACGTCTTCACCTCATACCCTTCCGCCTCGAGCACCATGGAGACCGAGGTGAGGATGTTTCGGTCGTCGTCGACCAGCGCGATGGTGGCCATTCTTTCCCCTCGAGCCACACCGGCTTACCCTACACGGGCGGGCTGCATATCCCTGCCGGCTCCACGGTAGGTTGAGAAAACAACATCGCAAGGGCAGCGACAAGGCCGAGACTTGGCATAACAATGGCTTCTTGGCCAAGGTTGCTTGTTGGCTGCACCTCTCGCGGATGACGCTGGGTCCGGGATCGAGACGAATTCGCAAGTGAACGGTTGGCAGTCTGGACGACGCGCGTTGAGTTGTCTTACACCCGCGCCGCGGTTGGGCTTTCCAGCCCTCGGATCGCGAGCGGAGGCCGCGAAAGACTGGCTTGATCCGGCGGAGGCCCGGGTCGTCATCGAACAGCCCATGGATATCTGGAGGACCGACGTGATGCAGACCGGCACGGTGAACCCGGCAGCTCGACTCGAAGACCACGGCGTCGCGGGCTTAGGTCACGTCTATTACAACCTGACGGAGCCGGCGCTTGTCGAGCAGGCGCTGGCGCGGGGTGAGGGCCGGCTCGGCATCGGTGGCACGCTGCTTGTTGAGACGGGCAAGCACACCGGGCGCAGCCCGAAGGACAAGTTCGTGGTGCGTGAGCCGTCGGTCGAGGCGGATGTTTGGTGGGATAACAACAAGGCGATGGCGCCCGAGCATTTCGAGGCGCTCTATCAGGACATGCTCGCGCACATGAAGGGGCGCGACTATTTCGTGCAGGACCTCTATGCCGGAGCCGACCCGGCACATCGGCTGAACGTGCGGCTGATCAACGAGCTTGCATGGCACAATCTCTTCATTCGCCATTTGCTGCGCCGTCCTGCGCGGGCGGAGCTCGCGTCCTTCACCCCAGAGTTCACGGTGATCAATTGTCCCGGCTTCAAGGCTGATCCGGCGCGGCATGGCTGCCGCACGGAGACGGTGATCGCCGTGAGCTTCGAGCGGCGCATGATCCTGGTGGGCGACACCTCCTATGCTGGCGAGAACAAGAAGGGGATTTTCTCGGTCCTCAACTTCCTGCTGCCGGGCAAGGGTGTGATGCCGATGCATTGCTCGGCCAATCATGCCGTTGGTGACACGGGCGAGGCAGCGGTCTTTTTCGGGCTTTCCGGGACAGGCAAGACGACGCTTTCGGCCGATCCTGCGCGCATCCTGCTTGGCGACGATGAGCATGGATGGACGGATGACGGGATCTTCAACTTCGAGGGTGGCTGCTACGCCAAGACCATCAGCCTCAACCCCAAAGCCGAGCCGGAAATCTTTGCGACAACACAGAAATTCGCGACGGTCATCGAGAATATGGTCTGGGATCCGGACACGCGGGTTCTGGACTTCGAGGATGACAGCCTGACGGCGAATATGCGCTGCGCCTATCCGCTCCACTACATCTCCAACGCCTCGGATACCGGGGTTGCGGGCATCCCGAAGAACATCGTGATGCTGACCTGCGATGCCTTCGGTGTGATGCCGCCGATCGCGCGGCTGACGCCGGCACAGGCGATGTATCACTTCCTCTCCGGTTTCACGGCGAAAGTGGCCGGGACGGAGAAGGGGCTCGATACGGCGGAGCCGACATTCTCGACATGTTTCGGCGCGCCCTTCATGACGCGGCGGCCCGAGGTCTATGGCGCGCTATTGCGGGACAAGATCGCACAGCATGGTGCGGCGTGCTGGCTGGTGAACACGGGCTGGACCGGCGGGGGCTATGGCGAAGGGCAGCGGATGCCGATCCAGGCGACGCGGGCGCTTCTTTCGGCGGCGCTGGATGGTGGGCTCAACGATGCTGAGTACCGCGCCGATCCGAATTTCGGCTTCGAGGTACCGGTCTCCGTGCCCGGCGTCGAGGACCGGTTGCTGGATCCACGCGGGACCTGGTCGGACCCTGCGGCCTATGACGTCCAAGCGGCGAAACTCGTCACGATGTTCGCCGAGAATTTCGCGCAGTATGAGGCGCATGTCTCCGCCGATGTGAAGGCCTGCGCGCTGAAGGCAGCCTGAGGAGAGATCGCGCGCTTTCAGCGGGCTCCCGGCGGGCTCCAAACGCTCCAAGGCCCGCTTAGCGGTGACCGGTCCTGCGGGACCGGTCGCTCCTTGCTGGGGCGCTTGGCGGGCTTGTAGCGTTGACAGACCCATGGGGATGGGTGACGGGCCCGTCATGGGACAGCGTTTTGCGATGGCCGCGGGACATCCGCGCACGGTGGAGGCGGGGGCCGAGGTTCTGGCCGCCGGGGGGACGGCGGTCGACGCCGTGATCGCGGGTGCGGCGATGGCCATGGTCGCGGAGCCGGTGCTCGCGGGGTTGCTTGGCGGTGGGCATCTGATGCGCCGCGCGCCGAATGGCGACGTGCGCTATCTCGACATGTTCGTGGACACGCCGGGCCGGCGACGGGCCTTGGGCGAGTGCGATCTCCGGGAGGCGGTGGCGGATTTCGGCGATGCGACGCAGACCTTCCATATCGGGGCTGCGACGATTGCGGTATCCGGTCTCGCGGCGGGGTTGGCCGAGGCGCATGCCGCTGCCGGCCGGGTGCCGCTCCCGGAACTTCTGGCGCCTGCGGTGCGGGCCGCGCGTGAGGGCGTGGTCGAGACGGCGATGCAGGCGCGGTTGGGGCGGATCGTGGCGCCGATCGTCTCGGCCAGTTCGGCGGCGCGAGCGCTCAACTGCGATGAGGCGGGCGCGCCGCTTGGCGAGGGTGCGGTGCGGCGCAATCCGGATTTTGCCGATGTTTTGGAGGTTTTCGCGCTCGAAGGGCCCGATTTCGTCATGCGGGGCGAGGTTGCAGCGGCGTTGCTGGCGCTCTCAGCCGAAGGTGGGCATCTCGAGCGCACCGATCTCGCGTCTTGGCGTGCTGTCGCAAGGGTGCCCTTGGAGGTGGAGCGCGGCGGGGTGACGGTCGCTCTCAATCCGCCGCCGGCGCTTGGCGGTGCGCTGACGGCGTTTCCACTGGCACTGCTCGCACCAAGGCCGGAGCCTGCGGCCATCGCCGCGGCGTTCGCGGCCACGGCTGAGGCGCGGATGGAGAGCCGGATCGACGCGGACGCGGTCCTGGGAGCCGGGCGCTTGGCCGACGCGGCGGTGATTGCGCGGTACCGAGCGCTTCTTGCGCCATCGCGACTGGCGGCGCGGCGGGGCACGACGCATTTGTCGGCCATCGACCTGGAGGGGGGTGCTGCGGCGCTCACGCTCTCGAATGGCGAGGGCTGTGGGCTGATAGTGCCAGGTACCGGGATCATGGCGAACAACATGTTGGGCGAGGAGGACCTCGTGCCGGGGTTGGCTGATGGTCGGCCTTTGGACTGGCCGGTTGCGACACGCATGGCCTCGATGATGACGCCATTGCTGGCGAGCCGGTCGCACGGAGCGTTCTGGGTGCTCGGATCGGGTGGATCGAACCGGATCAGGACGGCGCTCGCGCAGGTTCTGTTGCATGTGATCGATGGTGGTCTGCCCTTGGAGGCGGCGATCGAGGCGCCGCGTCTCCATGTCGAGGGGTATGGCGCCGGTGCGATGTTGGATGTTGAAGGCGATGGGCTCGATCCGGAGCTTGAAAGGGCGCTGCGGCGGCAATGGGCTGAGTTGAGAGGTGTTTCGGAACCCGATCACGATGACGCGGAGGCTTGGACCGCTCTTGGGCTGAGGGTTTGGGCGCAGCGCTCGATGTTCTTCGGTGGCGTGCACGGGGTTGCGCGTGAGGCTGGGGGCGCCTTGCAGGCGGCGGGCGATCCGCGCCGTGCCGGGGTCGCTCTGGTCGGGTGAGCGCGGGCCGAGTGCGGGCGGGCTGAGGGCGCCCCGACTGCCGGACCGGTCGGTCCGTCAGCGGCCCACCCGCCAGCCACGCCCCGTGATGTGGCTCGGGTGGGTCGCGTCGTTCGAGCCTTTCTTGGGATGCGCGGTGTTGTCGCAATGATCTTCCTGTTGGTGAGCGCGAAGCGAAATTATCTTGCGAGGCTGTTGACGGGCCAGCCGCGGACGCTTAGAGCCCGCATCGATAATGCTGCAGTGCAAACCCTGCGGGGCGATCTGGGGAGAGAGCGATGGCGGCCGATGGTGACCTGAGGGAGCGGATCGCAGGCGCAGAGCACGATCAGGGAAACTGGCAGGATCCCAATCTTGCGGCCCTTGTCGCCGAAGCTGGTGCTGCAGCGAAGGCGCTTGCGGGCGAGGCGGCGCGCGGGTTGAAGGCGCGCCTGTCCGTCGGTGGGCGTGTCTCGGGCCGGGCGCTGGATGGGGCACAGGAGGCGACGCACGGGCTGGCCTGGCTTGCGACCTATGCCGAGAGCCTGGTCCAGCTTGGGGATTGGGCGGCGCGGCTGACGCGCGAGGATCGGTTTGGTGAGATCGAGCGGTTGGTGCTGTCGATCGGTGCTGGGGAGTACTGTGCGCAGATCCTGGGCGGCATCCCCATGAACC
>JBCDFC010000247.1:0-7207 GCA_039178805.1 Pseudomonadota bacterium
CCCGCATCGGCTTTGTTGCTCCTCGGCGCGCTCGCCGCCTTTGCGAGGTTTCGCGGATCGCGCCGGATGGTTGCTGTATAGGGCCAACACCGCGCGACGGGCTCGCCGTCGCCGAGATCCCTCGCGACACCGCATTCGACATCTCAGCTTCGATCATCACCGCGCGGCGCAGCGGGTGAGGTGGTCGGTTCATTCTGGAGGTCTCTCGCGCTACCATCCGGCTCCTGGAGGATGCCGATGATGCGCACCGCACTGCTGCTCTTTGCACTCTTGGTCGCGCCTGTGGCGTCGGCCGCAGGATTGCCGCCCTCCAAACCCGCGGCGCTGCCGGAGGCTACGGAGGCGATGCTCCGGGATCTGCGCGCGGCGATCTCGAGATACGCCGACTTCTCCGTGGCGGAGGCTGAGGGGTGGCAGCCCTTTGGCGGTGAGGAGCCGTTGATGGGGCGGCACTACCATCTGGGCGAGAACGGGCCGGACTATGCCGGGCCCGATACGGTGCCGGATCCGACGCGCCCCTCGAACCTCATGTACAGCACGATCGATGGGGAGCAGGTGCTGACGGGTGTCGCTTTCGGCATCCGCATCGCGCCGGATGAGCCCCTGCCGGAGGGGTTTCCCGGGCATGCCGATATCTGGCATGTGCATGATATCCCTGAGATCTTTGCCGCTGCGACCGCTGAGCGCCCTGTGCTGCGCTGGCTTGGCGGGCTGTGGTTGGAGCATCGGTTCAAGGGCACGGCTGACGGGCGGGACAGGCTCGCCATGGTCCATGTTTGGGCAACACTCGATAACCCCGACGGCGTCTTCGCGCATTACAACCGGCTGGTGCCGTATCTGAAGCACGGGTTGCCGCCGCAATTCGCCGACAGCGCGTCCGAGGCGGCGGCGCGAGGCTTGGCCCTGGCAGCGCCCGAGGGGTGCGAGAACAGCTTCGAGGGGCGGCTTTGGATCGCGCAGGCCGAGCGTTGGCAGCGTAAGGCGATCATGGCGGCCTGCGCGCGGGAGGCAGAGGCCGTTGCCGCAGCGGTCGCCGCCTGCGGGCCCGATGGCGCGGACTGGCTGAACGCGATTGCCGAGGCCGCGTGGCAGCGCCTCGACACGACGTTCCGGCAGATCGCCACACCCGAGCAACAGCGCCGGCTCGCCTCGATCGTCGAGCATGGTGATGCGCATGCAGCCGGCGGCAGTAGCGCCTGGCAGTTGCCCGATGATGCCCGGGTGCCCGGTTCTCACGGACATTGAACCCGCGCCGCAGCGCAACCTCACCACGGATTGAGCGGCAATTGATTGGTGTTCCGCATCGGGCACGCCACCTGTCCAGCACCGGACAGCTAGGCGCGCAGTTGGCGCGATTGGGAGGACCGATGAAGAAGATCATGCTCACGGCGATGGCAGTGACCGTCGCGTCGATGGCCTTCGCCCCTGCGGCGGAAGCGATGAAGAAGCGCGGCGGTCGCGGTGACAACGCAGCCCAGCAGGCGAATGCCAGCGTAAAGGTCGAATGGGCTCGGGCACGGGCGGTCGGCGGCTACGGCAATCCGATCACGGCGCTCATCGATGCGATCAGGGGCACGGAGCGGCCGGAGCGGCCTGGACAGGTGCAGCGTGTCATCACGCCTCAGGAAGCGCTCGACATCCGCAACGGCTCCATCCTCGAACTCTTCTAGGGCGCCTTCTGACCTCACCTGCTCATCGGAGTTGCGTCATTGCCATGCATGACATGAGCAGGTGAGGTCGACAGGCACTCCAGACCCGCCTTGACGCCCGCCGCCACCTCGGCATCTTCCGTTCGCAGGGCGGCCGGGAGAACGGAATGGCGGAACTTCGCGCGGAAGAGGCGCTGACGATCGAGGAGGCGCGCGAGGAGATCACGCGCCTCTCGGACGAGATCCGTCGCCACAACACGGCCTATCATCGCGACGACGCGCCTGAAGTTTCAGATGGTGAGTATGATGGGCTGAAGCGCCAACTTCTGGCGCTCGAGACTGCGTATCCCGAGTTGGTTTCGGTGGACAGCCCGAGCCATGCCGTTGGGGCGGCGCCTGCCGACGGCTTTGCCAAGGTTCAGCATCGGGTTGCGATGCTCTCCCTCGGGAACGCGTTCGCTGACGAGGATGTGGCGGAGTTCGTCGCCCGCATCAGGCGCTTCCTCTCGCTCTCGGCGGAGGAGACCGTGGCGCTGATGGGGGAGCCCAAGATCGATGGGCTCTCGCTTTCGCTCCGCTATGAAAACGGCCAGCTCGTAGAGGCGGCGACGCGTGGAGACGGCTCGGTCGGCGAGAACGTCACCGCCAATGCACGCACCATCGCCGACATCCCGACCGAGGTTCGGGGTATGCCCGAGGTCTTCGAGGTGCGGGGCGAGGTCTACATGACCCATGCCGCGTTCCAGGCGTTGAATGAGCGGCAGGCGGAGGCCGGCGCCAAGGTCTTCGCCAATCCGCGAAATGCCGCCGCGGGCTCTCTCCGTCAACTCGACAGCAGCATCACGGCGGGGCGTCCGCTCCGTTTCTTCGCCTATTCCTGGGGCGAGACGAGTGCGTTGCCGGCGGAGACGCAGTCGGGCGTGCTGGAGGCGCTGCGGTCTTGGGGCTTCTCGGTCAACGAACGGGCGAAGCGGTTTGAGGATCTGGAGGGGCTCCTCGCCCATTATCGTGAGATTGAGAGCGTCCGTGCATCGCTCGGCTACGATATCGACGGCGTCGTCTACAAGGTCGATCGGCTCGACTGGCAAGGTCGGCTCGGGGCGCGGTCGAACCAGCCACGGTGGGCTATTGCGCATAAGTTCCCGGCGGAGCGGGCGCAGACCGTGCTGGAGGGGATCGACATCCAGGTCGGCCGCACAGGCGCGCTGAGCCCCGTCGCGCGGCTTCGCCCGGTCACGGTCGGCGGTGTCGTCGTCTCGAACGCCACCTTGCACAACGAGGATTACATCGCCGGGCGCGGCGCCAATGGCGAGCCGATCCGCGAGGGGCGCGATCTGCGCGTGGGCGACACGGTCACCGTCTATCGCGCGGGCGATGTGATCCCGAAGGTGATCGATGTCGATCTATCGCGCAGGCCTGCCGATGCCGTCCCTTTCGTCTTCCCGACAGTTTGCCCTGCCTGCGGTTCTCCGGCCGTGCGCGAAGCTGGAGAGGCGGTCCGGCGCTGCACAGGCGGCCTCGTCTGCCCGGCCCAAGCGGTCGAGCGGCTGAAGCACTTCGTCAGCCGCGGTGCGATGGATATCGAGGGGATCGGCACGAAGCAGGTGGAGGCGTTCTGGTCCCTCGGCTGGCTGCGGGCCCCTGCGGATCTCTTCAGACTGAATGCACGTTTCGGAGAGCAAGGATCTGAAATCCAACGACTCTCTGCGCTTGAAGGCTGGGGTGAGCGGTCGGCTGCAAACCTATTGGCGGCCATCGATGCGCGGCGGGCGATACCGCTTCACCGCTTCATCTTCGCGCTCGGCATTCGGCATGTGGGTGAGACGACGGCCAAGCTGCTCGCGCGGAGCTACGGCACCTGGGAGGCGTTTGCCGAGGCGATGCAGGCGGCAGCCGACGATCCGGAGGGGCGAGAGGCGTTGCTCGCCATCGACGGGGTCGGCGCGGTGCTGGCCGATGCGGTGATCACCTTCTTCGCTGACGAGCAGAACGCGCAGGCGCTCTCGGCCCTCTTGGACGAGGTCAATCCCGAACCTGCCGAGGTGGCGGTGGCGAGCGACAGCCCCGTGGTGGGCAAGACCGTCGTTTTTACGGGTAAGCTCGAACGGATGAGCCGGGACGAGGCGAAGGCCCGGGCGGAGGCGCTCGGCGCCAAGGTCTCCGGCAGCGTCTCCGCCAAGACCGACATCCTGGTCGCGGGGCCGGGTGCCGGGTCGAAGCTGAAGAAGGCCGAGGCGCTCGAGATCCAGGTGATGGACGAAGACGCGTGGCTGACGCTGATCGGGGGTTGAGCGCGTGACGGAGACCACGACCATCCTGCCGATCGCGGAGCTGCCGGGCGAAACCCAGGAGCGGTTGCTCGCCCTCAACACCCGCCATCAGCAGGAAACCTCGTTCCTTTCGCCAGAAGCCTGGCAGACCCTGGTCGCCGAGGCCTTCCTCGCCATCGCCACACCGGACGGGCACGCCTTCATGATCGCCTTCGCGCCGGGCGCCGACTATCAGAGCCCGAACTACCGCTGGTTCGGCGAGCGCTACGACCGTTTCGCCTATGTCGACCGCGTGGTGGTCGGTGAGGCCGCGCGGGGCAGGGGCCTTGCCCGGGCGCTCTACGCGGAGCTTGGAGACGCGGCGCGGGCGGCGGGGCTCGAGCGGATCGTTTGCGAGGTGAACCGGGTGCCGCCCAATCCGGGCTCCGACGCCTTCCACGCAAGGCTCGGCTTTGAGGAGGTCGGCCGGGGTGCGCTGGAGGGCGGTGCCAAGACCGTCCGCTACCTCGCTCTCGCGCTCTGAGCCCTCTCATGCGTTGACGCGGGGCGGGGCAGCGGAGAAGCAGGCAGCATGGCGCGCCCCGAGATTCTCTTCCCGCTCTTTGCCGGTATCGATGGTCTCCGCGGCGTGGGGCCGAAATCCGTGCGGTCGTTCGAACGGCTCGGGATCGAGCGGATGCGCGATCTGCTCTTTCATCTGCCGACTGGGGTCGTCGATCGTCGCCCGGTCGAGCGGTTGGAGGGCATCCCACCCGGGACAACCGTCACGCTCGAGGTCTTGGTCAAATCGCATCAACCGCCGCGTAGGCCAGGCCGGCCCTATCGGGTGAGTGTCGAGGGTGCGGGTACGCTGCTCGAGCTCGTGTTCTTCCGCTCCGATGGCGGTTGGCTCGGCACGAAGCTGCCGGTCGGACAGCAGCGTGTCGTCTCGGGCCGCTTGGATCTCTATGACGGCCGCTGGCAGATCGCCCATCCCGATCACATGCTCTCGGTCGAAGAAGCGGCATCATTGCCCCCGTTCGAGCCGGTCTATGGGACGACCGAGGGATTGACCTCCGCAGCGGTCGCGCGTGCGGCGGCGGCGGCGCTCGAAGCATTGTCGGACCTGCCCGAATGGAACGATCCTGCCCTCGCGAAGCGGGAGGGTTGGCCGCCATGGTCCGCAGCACTCTCGGCCATGCACCGGCCGGAGGCGCCGGTCGGGCAGGGCGATCAGCCCGCTGCGCGCCGCCGCCTCGCCTTCGATGAGCTTCTGTCCCATCAGCTCGCCCTCGCCCTCGCGCGCTCCGCGATGCGGCGGGGACGTGGGCAGGAGACGGTTGAGCCGGCGGAAGCCGCGCTGAGCCCCGCCATTCGGGAACGCTTCGGCTACCAGCCGACCGCAGCGCAGGAGCGCGTGCTGGGCGAGATCGCGGCGGATATGGCGGCGCCGGATCGGATGATGCGGCTCCTGCAGGGCGATGTGGGTGCTGGCAAAACCTGGGTCGCCGCCCTGGCCACCGCCATCGCCGCAGCGGCGGGCGGCCAGGGTGCTCTCATGGCGCCGACCGAGATACTGGCGCGTCAACATGCGGCGAACCTGACGCCTGTAATGTCCTCGGCGGGTGTCGAGGTTGTGCTGCTGACGGGGCGCGACCGCGGTTCTGCTAGGGCCACGAAGCTCGCGGCGATCGCCGATGGCCGCGCGAAGCTCGTGATCGGGACCCATGCCTTGTTCTCGGGCGATGTCGCCTTCGCGGATCTCCGGCTGGCGGTGATCGATGAGCAGCACCGCTTCGGCGTTCGGCAGCGCATGGAGCTTTCGGCAAAGGCGCCGCGGGGTTGCGATCTCCTGATCATGACGGCGACGCCGATCCCGCGGACCTTGGCGCTGGCGGGCTATGGCGATCTCGACATCTCGATCCTGGATGAAAAGCCGCCGGGGCGGAGCCCGATCGACACGCGCCTGATCTCTGCCGATCGACTGGACGATGTGGTTGAGCGTCTGGGCGCGGTACTCGCTGCGGGGCGACGTGCCTATTGGGTCTGCCCGGCCGTCGAGGACCGGCCCGATAGCGACGCTGTCGCGGCCGAGGCGCGCGCGCAGATGTTGGCGGGTCGGCTGGGGTTGGAGCATGTGGCCTTGGTCCATGGGCAGATGCCTGCTGAGGCCAAGGACGGCGCCATGGAGGCATTTCAGTCCGGGGCGCGGCGGCTGCTCGTGGCCACGACAGTGATCGAGGTCGGCGTGGATGTCCCGGAGGCGACAATCATGGTCGTGGAACAGGCGGACCGCTTCGGGCTCGCGCAGCTTCATCAGCTACGCGGGCGCGTCGGTCGCGGGGCAGGGCAGTCGCACTGCCTTCTGCTCTACGATGCGCCCCTTGGAGAGACCGCGGTAGCGCGCCTCGCGATCTTGCGCGATAGTGAGGACGGTTTCCGGATCGCCGAGGAGGATCTCAGGCTTCGCGGCGCGGGCGATGTGATCGGCACGGCGCAATCGGGCCTGCCGCGGTTCCGCTTGGCGGATCTTGAACGGGATACCGCTCTCATGGAGATCGCACGCGACGATGCCCGGCGCATCCTGGCGACGGATCCGACCCTCACCTCGCCCCGGGGCGAGGCGCTTAAGGTCCTGCTATACCTCATGGAACGGGACGCATCGGTCCGCCTGCTGAAGTCCGGCTAATGGATGTTCCAATAATGTTCTTGCGCACCTTGCGAATCTATGGTGAACATATGGTCAACGAAACGCTCATTGGAGGGAGTGATGACCGTAATCCGCCAAGCGCGCGCTTTCTTGTATCAGTCTCCGCGGGAGGCCGTGGCCGATATGGCCGGGCTTGCCGGTATCTGTGCCGTCGTGTTCTGCGGCTTCGTGCTTCCGGTCCTGCTCTAACCGTCAGCGTTTTGTCCCTCGCCCGCGGTGCTTTGACGGGCCTGCGCGGCACAGGATCTGTGCCGATCGCCCGGTAGATCCGGTCCGACCCCTGACACGCTGATCTGCTCGGCCTGCCTTTGGTATCGCCGACTGCCGGTGCCATCGTGGCGCCGGCTTTTTTCGTGGTCAGGACGAAGATGCCTGGGCCGATTGCAGGCAGGGCAGGGTGCTGCGCAGCGCTAGTGGCCGCGCGCTGCCTCCCGCTCTTCCCAGTCGAAGAGACGCTTGCGCCGATCGCGCATCGTCCCGTCCGTGCCATTCTCCACGTTGTCGGCCCAGTCGAGCGCGATGATCCGCGCATCCTCGGACACACCAGCCAAGTTCTCGCCCAGGCCGGCACGCAGGCGCGCAACGAGGGACAGGACGGC
>JBCDFC010000248.1:0-7052 GCA_039178805.1 Pseudomonadota bacterium
CCACATTCTCCCAGTTCACCAGCTTGTCGAGGAAGTTGGCGAGATAGGCCGGCCGCTTGTTGCGGAAGTCGATGTAGTAGCTGTGCTCCCACACATCGCAGCCGAGAAGGGCCGTCTGACCGAAGCAGAGCGGGTTCACGCCGTTCTCGGTCTTCGTGACCTTGAGCGAGCCGTCCCCGTCCTTGACGAGCCAGCACCAGCCCGAACCGAACTGACCCGCACCCGCCGCCGAGAACTGCGACTTGAACTCATCGACCGAGCCGAAAGCGTCTGTGATGCGCTTCTCAAGAGCACCCGGCATACCCTCTTGCGGACCCATCATCTCCCAGAACTGCATATGGTTCCAATGCTGGGAGGCGTTGTTGAAGATGCCCGACTGCGCCACGGCGCCGGCCTGATAGGTGCCCGTGACGATATCCTCGAGCGACTTGTCGGCCCACTCGGTGCCCTCGATCAGCTTGTTGCCGTTATCGACATAGGCCTTGTGGTGGATGTCGTGGTGGTACTCGAAGGTCTCGGCGCTCATGCCGTGTCCGGCGAGCGCGTCGTGAGCATAGGGAAGATCGGGCAGCGAGAATGCCATGGGGTTCTCCTCAGTCGGCGATGGCGCGCCGCAACGGGCGCGGGAGGAAGGGCGGACAGGCCGCCGCGCCAGCATGTAACCCGGCTTGCTGCGCGGTCCAAGCGGCGCGTCACGTTCCGTGCACAGCAGCGCTCCGATACGTCTCGAGAAGCACCACGAGATCGTCCGGCTCCATGCCGTAGAGCGACGGCAACGTGCCATCGAGCGCGCTCAACGCCCGGTTGGCGCGGTCGAGCAGCCCGTGTCGCCTTTGAACGCTTTCCCGGAGTTGCCACCCGACCAGGGTGTTCGCGCTATGGCTCCAAACGCCGAAGTCTTCCACATCCGCCCAATAGACGGTCGAGATGCGCCGAGGGTGATAGGCCACGAAGCGATCGCGATGAAGCTCAAGGCGGAAGAAGCGACGCAACACGCCTCGCGCAACCAGCGTGAGGCCGCCGATCCCGAAGAAGAGCAGGCAGAGCCACCCGATCCAAGCCTCCGGTTCGCCGTTGACGATCCCGAGGCCGAGCCCGGCGAAGAGCAGGCAGAGCACCGTGGCCCACCACTGCTCGAACCGGGGTGGCAGCAGAACCGCGGGCGCGTCGCGGGCGGGGTCCATCGCGCCGCTCGCCTGCCCAGTCACATCGGTATGAGCAGGGCCGCGACGCGCCGGCTCTCGGCCAGAAGCACATTGTAGGTGCGGCAGGCGGCGGGGGTCGCCATGTGCTCGACGCCATGGCCCGCCTGTTCAAGCGCGAGACGCCAGTCGCGGGGAAGCGGCGCGATCTCGGGCCCCTGCCCCACGATCACGAGGTCGACCGCGTCAGCCTCGATCCCCGCAAGCTGCGCGATCCCGTCGCTTGGGTGGTCGAGGGGCGTGAAGCCTTCGGGGCTGAGCAGCACCGCGCCGTCCCGCCACGCGCCACCGATACGAAAGCCGCCCGGCCCGTAGGCATCGACGGGCGGCTGCACGCCGAAGGCGACCTCGGTCATCCTCATGCCGTCCTCCCGGTGCCAATCGGTGCGGTCGGGGTGCGTTTGCCAAACCCGGTCAGACCTGGGCGCCGCCGAACTGCACACCCGCCTTCTGCGCCTCGCCCGGATCGGTCCAGTCGCGCTTGACCTTCATCGCCATCAGCAAGGCCGCCGCGATAAAGATCGAGGAGTAGGTGCCGATCAGCACGCCCCAGATCATCGCGAAGGTAAAGCCCTGGATCACCTCAGGCCCCAGGAAGAAGAGCCCGAGCAGCGCGATCAACGTCGTGATCGAGGTCATCAAGGTCCGGCTCAACGTCTCGTTCAGCGAGAGATCCAAGAGCTCCGCCATCTCCATGCGTTTGTATTTTCGCAGGTTCTCACGCACGCGGTCATAGACGACGACCGTATCGTTCAGCGAGTAGCCGACGATGGTGAGCAAGGCCGCGATGATCGCCAAGTTGAACTCGATCCCGAGGAGCGAGAACACCCCGATCGTGAGCGCCACGTCGTGGACGAGCGCCACGACCGCGCCGACACCGAACTGCCACTCGAACCGCAGCCAGATGTAGAGGAGCACGGCCGAAACCGCGAGGACGATGGCGAGGATACCCGCCTGCAAGAGCTCGCCCGAAACCTTTGGCCCCACGACTTCGACGCGGCGGACCTCCGTCCCTGGGATCGCTTCTTCGAGCGCGTCGCCCACCTGCTCGGCCACGGCCATGCGCTCGTCACCCGTAAGCTGCTGCTCTTCGACCCGGACCAACACGTCACGTTCCGAGCCGAAGGACTGCACCGCCACATCGCCGAGATCGAGATCCGTCACAGCCGTGCGGATTTCACTCAGATCGGCGGCCGCGGGTGTTCGCGCCTCGATCATCGTGCCGCCCCGGAAGTCGATGCCGAGATTGAGCCCGACCGCCGCCGTCAGCCCGATGGCGAGCACGACGCCCGTCACGCTGATCCCCGCTGCGATCTTGCGGAAGCTCATGAAATGCACATGCGTCTCGCGCCCGACGAGCGACAGCCGCTCGACTTGCAGCGTTTTGGGCCGCACGCGCCCGAGCCAGGTGACGATCATCAGGCGCGTGACGAACACCGCCGTGAAGACCGAGGTCATGATCCCGATGCCGAGCGTCACCGCGAACCCCTTCACGGGGCCCGAGCCGACCGCAAAGAGGATGATCGCCGCAATGAGCGTGGTGATATTGGCGTCGAGGATCGCGGAGAAGGCCTCCTTGTATCCCTTGTCCACCGCCTGTGCCGGGTTCTTCGCGCGTTTGAGCTCTTCTCGTATTCGCTCGAACACCAGCACATTGGCGTCGACGGCCATACCGATCGTCAGCACGATGCCCGCGATGCCTGGCAAAGTGAGCGTCGCCCCGATGGCCGACAAGAGCCCGAAGATCAGCCCCACATTGATCAGCAGCGCGCAGATCGCGAAGATGCCAAAGACGCGGTAGACGACGCCCATGAATACGAGGACGAAGGCGAAGGCCATGAGCGATGCCGCCTCGCCCGCAGCGATCGAGTCCGCACCGAGATCCGGACCAACCGTCCGCTGCTCCAGCACCGAGATCGAGGCGGGAAGCGCGCCCGAGCGCAGCAGAATGGCAAGCTCCGTCGCGCTCTCGACCGTAAACTGCCCCTCGATAAAGCCCGATCCCCCGAGGATCGGCGACTGAATCCGAGGCGCCGAGATAATTTGGTTGTCGAGCACGATTGCGAAGAGCCTGCCGACATTCGCTGCAGTCTTCTGCCCAAAGATCCGCGCCCCGGCCGTGTCGAAGGTGAAGTTGACGACGGGTTGCCCACTGTCAGGGTCGAATCCCAACGAGCTGTCCGTAAGGTTCTCGCCAGAGAGGATCGCGCGACGTTCAAGCAGCAGCGGCTCACCGGTGTCGATGTCGCGCAGAACGAACTGACCGGGCCCGGGATTGGTCGCGTCCGCGCCAACGCCTTCAACGCAATGAAACGACAGCCTCGCGGTACGGCCGATCAGCGTCAGCACTTCCTCGGCCGAGCCTACGCCCGGGACCTGAACCAGGATGCGGTCCTCACCCTGGCGCTGGATCGTCGGTTCGCGCGTGCCCGACTCGTCGATCCGCCGACGGATGATCTCGAGCGATTGCGCGATGGTCCGGTCGGTGATCGAGCGCTCTTCCGCCTCCGTGAGGGTCAGGCGGAGCGTCTGGCTCACTTCCTCGAGGTCGAAATTGTTGATGCCAAAGCCGCCGCCCATGCCGAAACCGCCGCCACCGCCGAGACCGAAGCCACCGCCCACGGGCTGGATCAGGCGCTGCAATGCCTCACGCGCTGCCGGCAGATCCTCGGCATTGGTGATCTCGACCGAGACGCTGCGGTCGTTCGCCGCCAAGCGGGAAAAACGGCGCACGCCCTCGTCGATAAGCGCGCGGCGCACCTCGCCACGGAGGCTCTGCATCCGCTCCGCATAGACCTCCTCGACCTCCACTTCGACGAGGAGATGCGCGCCGCCGCGCAGGTCGAGGCCGAGGTTGATCGCCTGGTTCGGCAGCCAGCTCGGCAGCGAGGTTCGCGTGTCCTCGCCCAGCAGGTTGGGCGCGGCGAAGGCGAGGCCCCCTACGCAAGCAAGGACGATCAGTATGCGGTTAAGGAGCGGGATTTGGAGCACGGCACCGTCTCGATCGCTGAATTACGGGCACGCTCCGCTGAGCG
This sequence comes from Pseudomonadota bacterium, assembly GCA_039178805.1. GTDB lineage: Bacteria > Pseudomonadota > Alphaproteobacteria > Rhodobacterales > Rhodobacteraceae > Thermohalobaculum. The sequence goes on from JBCDFC010000248.1 coordinate 4,238, forward strand.
CGTAGGGTCAGGCGTCCTTCGCAGGCTCGGTCTTGCTCACCACCTGCAGGATGGTCGATTTGACGATGCGGATGCGTACGCCATCCGCGATCTCGACCTCCGCCTCCTCGTCGTCCTTCACCTTGGTGATCTTACCGTAAATCCCGCCCGAGGTGATCACTTGATCGCCACGGCGCAGGTTGCTCACCATGTTCGCATGCTCCTTAGCCTTCTTTTGCTGAGGCCGGATCAGCAAGAAGTAGAAGATAACGAAGATGAGAACGAGCGGCAGGAGTTGAACGAGGAAGGTATCGGCACCTGGCGCGCCACCGGCGGCCTGAGCGTAAGCGGGCGTGACGAACATCTGCGGCCTTTCGCTTGCATCCGGGGCCCGAAGGCCCGCTGCGGTCGCGCGCTGGATATACGGGGGGGCCGCCGAGATGCAAGGGAGCGCGCTTAAGGTTCGTTCGTGCAGCACCTCCTGGGGTAGATTCGAAACCGCCCGTCGCTCAGCCCGTCGCGCGGCCCGCCCCTCTGCCCGTCGCGCGTGGGAGAAATTCCCGCCAATCTGCTCCGTCGCAGGCCGCAACGGATTGACAAGCCGCCCAACCGTGACACAATGCCCCAGATGGGTGAGCTTTGAACCGCCGTTTGGGCGGACGCCAAGCCCGGGAGGGAGCCATGCTCGACCTCGTTTATTACGGAGCGGCCGCGATCGGCCTGTCCCTCTATGCAGCGCTGATGGCCCTCGCGCTCAGTTGATGCTGCCATAACCGTGGGCGCGGCCGCTGCCATCAGGCCAGGCCGCCCGCCCACGCTGTCCACCGTCGGTAACGGTTTCTCTCATCCATGCTGGCAGTGCCAGGCGGCTTCAGCCATAAGCCGCGCCAACTGAACCGTCTTATCCCGGAGCAAATCCGTGCACGATATCCGCTTCATCCGCGAAAACGCGGACGCCTTCGACCATGCCGTCGCCCGCCGTGGGGACGCCCCCGTCTCGGCCGAGATCCTGGCGATCGACAGCGCGCGCCGCCATGCCATCGCTGCCGTCGAAGCCGCCCTGGCCGAGCGCAACGCCGCCTCGAAGAACGTGGGCAAGGCGAAGGCGAGCGGGGACGAGGCGGAGTTCGAGCGCCTGCGCGCCCTCGTGGCCGCCAAGAAGGACGAGATCGCGACACTCGAGGAAGAGGCCCGCGCCGCCGATACGCGCCTCCAAGATCTCCTCATGACGATCCCAAACCTCGCCGCCGAGGATGTGCCCGACGGCGCGGATGAGGCTGACAATGTGGAGATCAACCGCTGGGGCACGCCGCCCGCGATCGAAGGCGCCAAGGAGCATTTCGAGATCCCGGCCGCCGCCGCCTGCATGGACTTCGAAGCGGCGGCCGCCCTCTCGGGCAGCAGATTCGTCGTGCTGAAGGGCGGCGTCGCCCGCGTCCAGCGCGCGCTCGCCCAGTTCATGCTGGACCTCCACACCCGCGAGCACGGGCTGGAAGAGGTGTGGACCCCGGTTCTCGTACGCGAGGCGGCGCTCCTCGGCACCGGGCAGCTTCCGAAATTCGCGGAGGATCAGTACCGCACCACCGACGACTATTGGCTGGTGCCGACGGCGGAGGTGACGCTCACGAACCTCGTTCGCGAGGCGATTCTCGAACCCGGCCGGCTGCCCATGCGCATGACCGCCCACACGCAATGCTTCCGCTCCGAGGCGGGCAGCGCCGGGCGGGACGTGCGCGGCATGCTGCGCCAGCACCAGTTCGAGAAAGTCGAGATGGTCTCGATCGTCACCCCCGAGGACGGCCGCGCCGAGCTCGAGCGCATGACGCGTTGCGCCGAGACGGTGCTCGAACGCCTCGGCCTGCCCTACCGAACGGTCGTCCTTTGCACCGGCGACATGGGCTTCGGGGCGCAGCGCACCCACGACATCGAGGTCTGGCTGCCCGGGCAGGACACCTATCGCGAGATCTCGTCCTGCTCGGTCTGCGGCACGTTCCAGGCCCGGCGCATGAACGCCCGCTTCCGGCGCGAGGCGGATGCGAAACCCGAATTCGTGGCGACGCTCAACGGCTCCGGCCTCGCAGTCGGCCGGGCGCTCATCGCGGTGCTGGAGAACGGGCAGCAGCCAGACGGCTCGGTGGTGTTGCCCGAGGCGCTGACCCCCTGGCTCGGCGGCGCGAGCCGGATCAGCCCCGATGGTACGCTCTCCTAACCGGCGCCCCGCCCGTGCCTGATCGCGACAAATCCGGCAGGCGGGGCTACCACCACGGCAATCTGCGTGCAGCACTCATCGCTGCGACCCGCGCGCTTATTGCCGAGAAGGGCGTGGCGGGTGTGACCATCGCCGATGCAGCGCGGCGGGCGGGCGTCTCCCCCGCGGCGCCCTACCGCCATTTCCAGAACCGCGAGGAACTTTTGGCTGAGACCGCCCGCGTGGGCTTCGAACGCTTCGCCGAACGCCTCGCCGCTGCCTGGAACAACGGGCATCCCACGGCGCTCCCGGCCTTCGAGGCGGTTGGCCGCGCCTATCTCAGCTTCGCTGCCGAAGAGCCCGAATACTTCTCCGCTATGTTCGATCCCAGCCTCGCCGATAGCGACGGGACCCTTGGCCACGAGACCTTCGAGATCCTGCGCAACGCCTGCAGTGCGCTGACGGCCTCCCTGCCTGAGGAACGCCGCGCGCCGCCGCATATGATGGCGCTTCATATCTGGGCCCTCAGCCACGGGGTCGCGGCGCTCTTCGCCGTTCCAGGCGGGGCACGGCGGGGCCCTATCCCGGCTGAAGAGCTTCTCGAAAGCGGGGTCGGCATCTATCTCCGCGGCATCGGCCTGCTCTCCG
>JBCDFC010000249.1:0-7002 GCA_039178805.1 Pseudomonadota bacterium
GCCCGAGCTTTTCACCGAGGCGCCGGCGGGCGGCGGGGACGATCTGCGCCAGCTCAAGGGCGTGGGGCCAAAGCTCGAGGGCGTGCTCCACGACCTCGGTGTCTATACCTTTGCGCAGATCGCGTCCTGGGGGCCCGAGGAGATCGCCTGGGTCGATGCGCGGCTGAACTTCAAAGGGCGCATCGAGCGGGACGACTGGGTCGGACAGGCCAAGGCGCTCGCGGGCGGCGACTTTGTGGGTAACGGGTGAGGCGGGAGCATGCTCGAGGATAAGGACCGCATCTTCACCAATCTCTACGGCATGGCGGACCGTAGCCTGCGGGGTGCGAAGGCGCGCGGGCATTGGGACGGCACGGCCGATTTGATCGCCAAGGGGCGCGACGGGATCATCAACGAGGTGAAGGAATCCGGTCTGCGCGGCCGCGGGGGGGCGGGGTTCCCGACGGGTCTCAAATGGTCGTTCATGCCGAAGGAGTCGGACGGGCGGCCGCATTACCTGGTCGTGAATGCGGACGAGTCTGAGCCCGGGACCTGCAAGGACCGGGAGATCATGCGCCACGATCCGCACACCTTGATCGAGGGGTGCCTGATCGCGGGTTTCTCGATGGGGGCGCATGCGGCGTACATTTACATTCGGGGTGAGTACATTCGCGAGCGTGAGGCGCTGCAAGCGGCGATCGACGAAGCCTATGAGGACGGGCTGCTGGGTGCGAATGCGGCGAAGTCGGGCTGGGACTTCGACCTCTACCTCGTCCATGGCGCGGGCGCCTATATCTGCGGCGAGGAGACGGCGCTCATCGAGTCGCTCGAGGGTAAGAAGGGAATGCCGCGGCTGAAACCGCCGTTTCCCGCGGGCGTCGGCCTGTATGGCTGCCCGACGACCGTGAACAATGTCGAGTCGATCGCGGTCGTGCCGACGATCCTGCGCCGCGGAGCGTCCTGGTTCGCGGGGTTCGGGCGGCCGAACAATGCGGGCACCAAGATTTTCGCGATTTCGGGCCATGTGAACCGGCCCTGTGTCGTCGAGGAGGCGATGTCGATCCCCTTTATGGAGCTGATCGAGAAGCATTGCGGCGGCGTGCGGGGCGGCTGGGGCAATCTGAAGGCGTATATTCCGGGCGGGTCTTCGGTGCCTTGCCTGCCCGGGCGTACGGCGGATGACTGCATCATGGATTTCGACTGGCTGCGGGAGCACAAATCGGGTCTCGGCACGGCCGCGGTGATCGTGATGGACCAGTCGACGGATATCGTGAAGGCGATCTGGCGGCTGTCTAAGTTCTATAAGCACGAAAGCTGCGGACAATGTACGCCCTGCCGCGAGGGTACGGGCTGGATGATGCGCGTGTTGGAGCGCATGGTGCGCGGCGAAGCGGAGATCGAGGAGATCGACGTGCTGCTGGATGTGACGACGCGGGTGGAGGGGCACACGATCTGTGCGCTCGGCGATGCCGCGGCCTGGCCGATCCAAGGGCTGATCCGTCATTTCCGAGAGGAGATCGAGGATCGCATCAAGGCAGCCAAGACCGGGCGCAGCGGCGTCATGGCGGCAGAGTGATGCGGTCGGGGTGAACCTCTTGGGGCAATGGCGGGCATATCTTCTGGGCGCGCTCGCGCTGCTGGCGGCCTGTGGAGGTGGGTCCGATGGGCCCGAGACGGCGCCGCAGCCACGCCCCAAGGCGATGCAGCACCCCGATGCGCGCTTCCTCATCGATTATGGCGGGGCGTATTACCGGCTGAATGTCCGGTATGTGGAGGTTATCGACGAATCGGTGATCGCCGTGCGCGAAGGCGTGGGCGAGGCGTTGGTCGAGAACTGGGCGCGCGTGACGCTGCCACCCAATCCGGATTTCGACCCGTCGACGAACTTTGCGGATGAAGCCTACGAGACGTACGTCGTCGAGATGGCGCGGGCGGTGCAGGCCGTCGGCGGCGTTTGCGAGCAGGGTCAGAACGTGGAGATGGCCAAGAACCGAGAAGGAGATGTGCGCACCACCTATCGCCGTAATCGACGCGTATGGGTCGTCTTCGCTTTGTGTCCTGAGCAGGTGACGTGACGATGAATACGATCCGGTTGAAGGAACGCGTGCGCACCGCGTTCAATGTGGGAAGATCCACAGTCGATGGCATGTTGTGGCTCGTCGGGCGGCGCCTCGTTGATCGCGATCGGCCCTTCCGGTTGGAAGCGATGCGAGATTTGAGCTTCCTGCCGGTCGAGCTTTGTGAGCTTGGCGCGCGGCAGACGCGTCTGATTGCGGCAGGGTATGCTGCGGCGTGCATCGGGCGCGATATGCTGGCGGTCCGGTCGGCGGCGTGGTTGAGGGTGACGGCATGACCCTTAGGCGCCTGGCGATGCCGGACGGCTGCGGCGCGAGCGACGAGGCGGAGAGCGTCGAGCTGCGGCTCCGTCGCGAGATCTGCGGGATGTCGGACGACGGTGTTGGGGGCCGGTTCGGGCAGATCGATCGGCAGACCGAGGCGATGCGTGCCGGTATGATCGCGGCCGTCAGCGTCGCTGCGCATGATAGCCTGACGGTCGAAGGCGAGGTATCGCGCCTCGTTAGGATCGAGGACTGGTTGGCGGCGATGCATCGGCGTGCCGTGGCGCTGGAGGATGAGAGGCCATGAGTGATCTGCGCACCATCGTGATCGACGGGCAGCCCGTCGAGGTCGATCCGCAGCTCACGCTTATCCAAGCCTGTGAGGAGGCGGGGATCGAGATCCCGCGCTTCTGCTATCACGAACGCCTCTCGATCGCTGGCAACTGCCGTATGTGCTTGGTGGAGGTCGTCGGCTGGCCCCCGAAGCCAGCGGCATCTTGTGCGATGCAGGTGCGCGACATGCGGCCCGGCCGCAGTGGCGAGCCACCGGAGATCCGCACGAACTCACCCATGGTGAAAAAGGCGCGCGAGGGGGTGATGGAGTTTCTCCTCATCAACCACCCGCTCGATTGTCCGATCTGCGACCAGGGGGGTGAATGCGACCTGCAGGACCAGGCGATGGCCTATGGGGTCGATTTTAGCCGGTTTCGGGAGCCGAAACGCGCGGTGACGGACCCGCCGCTCGGCCCGCTCGTCGAGACGCATATGACGCGCTGCATCTCGTGCACGCGCTGTGTCCGCTTCATGACCGAGGTCGCGGGCGTGCCGGAGATGGGGCAGACGGGGCGCGGCGAGGATAGCGAGATCATCAGCTATGAGGCGGCGTCCCTTGGCCTCGACGATACGGGCCAGCATTCCGAGCCGGCCAATCCGGTGATCGAGGCGATCCGGGCAGGGCTCTCATCCGAGCTGCAGGGGAACATCGTCGATCTTTGTCCCGTAGGGGCGCTTACATCGAAGCCCTATGCCTTTACCGCCCGGCCCTGGGAGCTTCGCAAGACGCAGTCGATCGATGTGATGGACGCGCTCGGCTCGAACATCCGGGTGGATGCGAAGGGGCGGGAGGTGATGCGGATCCTACCGCGCAACCATGACGGCGTGAACGAGGAGTGGCTGGCCGATCGCTCCCGCTATGTTTGGGACGGGCTGCGGCGCCAGCGGTTGGACAGGCCCTATCTGCGCATTGAGGGTAAGTTGCGTCCCGTCGGCTGGGACGAGGCCTTTGCGGCCGTGGCCGAGGCCTGGGCGGGGGCGGAGAAGAAGGCGGCGGTGGCGGGCGATCTGGTGCCCGCGGAGCCGATCTTCGCGCTGAAGGAGCTTATGGACGGTGTCGGTGGCAGCTATGACTGCCGCCAGGACGGGGCGCGGCTGCCAATCGGCAATCGGTCGGGCTATGTCGGGACGGCGCAGATCGCGGATATCGATGCCTCGGGCGCGATCCTGTTGGTCGGCACGAACCCACGGGTCGAGGCGCCGGTTCTGAACGCCCGCATTCGCAAGGCCTGGATGAATGGGGCGGAGGTTGCGACCATCGCGCCGGATGCGGATCTGACCTATCCGACCTGCCCGATGGGCGACAGTCCGCAGTCCTTGACGGGTGAGAGCCTGGAGGGTTTGCGCGCGGTCATGCGGCAGCTTCCGAACCCCATCGTGATCCTGGGCCAGGCGGCGCTGGCGCGTGAGGATGGTGGGGCTGTGCTCGCGGCCGTCATGGCGCTTTGTGGGGAGGTTTCGGCCAAGCTCTTGGTTCTGCATCAGGCGGCGGCGCGCGTGGGGGCAATGGATCTGGGCTTTGCCATGGAGGGCGGCGTTGCCGGCGCGCTGGCGGGGGCGGGCTTTGTCTACAACCTTGGCGCCGACGAGATCGCGATGCCCGATGGGGCCTTCGTCGTCTACCATGGCAGCCATGGCGACCGGGGCGCGCATCGGGCGGATGTGATCCTGCCGGGTGCCGCCTGGACCGAACAGCCCGGCCTCTTCGTCAACACCGAGGGGCGGGTGCAGATGGCGGCGCGTGCTTCCTTCCCGCCGGGCGAGGCGCGGGAGGATTGGGCGATCCTGCGGGCGCTTTCGGCACGGTTGGATCAGACGCTGCCCTTCGACACGCTGGAGGCGCTGCGCCAGAAGCTTTTCGCCGAGCATCCGCATTTCGCCCGGTTGGACGAGATCGCCGATGCCGATTGGCAGCCTGTCGCCGCGAGCGGGGCGCTGGGAACTGCGCCCTTTGCGCCGCCGAGTGAGCATTACCTCGTCAATCCGATCACGCGCGCGAGTGCCGTGCTGGCGGAGTGTTCGCGGCTTGCGTCTGAGCGACATGCCGAACCGCTCGCAGCAGAATGAGGGCGGGCGCAATGCGGTGCCGACCGTGCGTCGGCCCAGCGGTCGTACCAGCGATTGGCCCAATGATCGTCCCGGCGATGCGGCGACACCTGCGCCACCTTCGCAGGCCGAACGGTCGCCCCAGCCATCGCGCGAGCCATCGCCCCAGCCGTCCCCACCGGGCGGCGTACGTGCCGCCGGCCGGCCGGCGCCAGAGCAGGGCCATGTCTACAAGGTGGTCATCTATCGCGAGGGGCTGCTCTCGTCGCTCTTCTTCGGGGCGGCAAAGCTCAATGCCGATCGCTTCACCGATTTTCTCAACGACTACGCCATTCGTGGCTGGCGGGTCGTCAGCATGGAGAAGGACGTACGCCGGCTACTGCTCCTTTTCACGCGCGAGGCCTATGTCGTCATCCTGGAACGACCGGTCGGTCGCGGGTTGGATGGCTAGGGCGGCCGGGTCGGCGTTGTTCTCAAGCGTCATCTTCTCTAGCACGGAGGGCTGCTGGCCGGCCGTGCCGTCGCCGGCGGCGATAGGAGACGCCTGATGTTCGGCGATGAGTTCCTGACCTTCCTGATCATCCTCGTGCAGTGCCTGGCGGTCGTCTCGGGCGTGCTCGTGAGCTTGGCCTTCCTTCTCTACATGGATCGCAAGGTTTGGGCCGCGGTGCAGCTTCGCCGAGGGCCGAATGTGGTGGGCCCGTTCGGTCTCCTGCAAAGCTTTGCGGATTTCGGGAAGTTCGTGCTGAAGGAGATCATCATCCCTGCGGGCGCGGACAAGACGGTGTTCCTGCTCGCGCCGCTCATCACCTTCGTGCTGGCTGCCATCGCCTGGGTGGTGATCCCGTTCGCCGATGGCTGGGTGATTTCGGACTTGAATGTCGGCGTTCTCTACATCTTCGCGATCAGCTCGCTCGGCGTCTATGGGATCATCATGGGCGGCTGGGCGTCGAACTCGAAATATCCGTTCTTAGGCTCGCTGCGGTCGGCCGCGCAGATGGTGTCTTATGAGGTCTCCATCGGGCTCATCATCATCGGGGTCTTGATCTCGACGGGCTCGCTGAACCTCTCCGCGATCGTGCGGGCGCAGGACGGGAGTTATGGGTTCCTGTCCTGGTACTGGCTGCCGCATCTGCCAATGGTGGTGCTCTTCTTCATCTCGGCCTTGGCGGAGACGAACCGGCCGCCCTTCGATCTGCCGGAAGCTGAGTCCGAGCTCGTGGCGGGGTATCAGGTGGAGTACTCGTCCACGCCGTATCTCCTCTTTATGATCGGCGAGTACATGAACATCCTGTTGATGTGCGCGCTCATCAGCATCCTGTTCTTCGGCGGCTGGCTCTCGCCCATCCCGTTCCTGCCGGATGGCGTGCTTTGGATGTTCGCGAAGATGGTGCTGTTCTTCTTCCTCTTCGCGATGGTGAAGGCGGTGGTGCCGCGTTATCGCTATGACCAGCTCATGCGGCTAGGGTGGAAGGTGTTCCTGCCGCTCAGCCTAGGCTGGGTGGTGATCGCGGCGATCCTCGCCCGCCTCGACGTCGTCGGCTATGCTCGCTTCGCGACAGGAGCCTGAGATGCAGATCAGTCAGATCCCTTTCGACAAGGCGCTGCGCTACTTCCTGCTGGCCGATATGTGGGCGGGCATGAAGATTGGGTTTCGGTACCTGCTGAAACCCAAGGCGACGCTGAATTATCCGTTCGAGAAGGGGAAGCTTTCGCCCCGGTTCCGGGGTGAGCTGGCTCTCAGGCGGTATCCGAACGGGGAGGAGCGCTGCATCGCCTGCAAGCTTTGCGAGGCGATCTGCCCGGCGCAGGCGATCACCATCGATGCGGAGCCGCGCGACGATGGCAGCCGGCGGACCAAGCGCTTCGACATCGATATGACGAAATGCATCTATTGCGGCTTCTGCCAGGAGAGCTGCCCCGTCGACAGCATCGTGCTGGGCCCCAATTTCGAGTTCACGACCGAGACGCGCGAGGAACTTTACTACAACAAGGACAAGCTCCTGGATAACGGCGCCCGCTGGGAGCGCCAGATCGCCCGCAACATCGAACTCGACGCGCCGTATCGGTAAGCGAAGGTAGGTTGAAGATGATCGTCTTTCCGCAGCCCCTGCCATGGTGGCTGAAAGGTCCGCCAGAGACTGCGGACTTCATTCCGCCGTTCTCTTCGACCGGGGATCTGGTTGCTTTGCTCCTCGCGGTTGTCATCGCTGCGCATCTCTGTTTTTCGGCGATACGAGCGCGGCGCCGGCGGGCGGCGCCCGAGCTTGAATGCGATGAAGACTGAGACGGTGATGAGCGAGGC
>JBCDFC010000250.1:0-6915 GCA_039178805.1 Pseudomonadota bacterium
CCAAGTGTCCAGATCGCTTGCAAGTTCCGATCAAGTTCTATATTCTATAACTAGAAAAAGGATGTTTATGGACGTGCAAATCAACATCAAAAATCCCGAAGCGCATCGCCTCGCGGCTGAGCTCTCTCGTCTCACTGGCGAAAGTATGAGCCAAGCCGTCACCAAGGCGATCCGTGATCGCCTCACCGCGGAGCGTCAGCGACGTCAAAGCGCGCGGGCAGGCATCGGCGCGAAACTGCGTGCGATCGGCGCTGAGGTGACGGCGCTGCCGCTTCTCGATGAGCGGAGCGCTGATGAGATCCTCTATGATGAGGACGGGCTGCCGCGAAGATGATCGCCGTGGATACCTCGGCGCTCGTTGCAATCCTCGAGGCCGAACCAGATGCCGATCGCTACATCAACGCGCTCGAAGAAACTGCGACGGCCGTGATCTCTGCTGTGGGTTTCGTCGAGCTCGGTGCCGTGATGACCCGTCGGCGCGGCGCGGATGTTGTCGATAGCATCGATGCGCTTATCGAAGCTGTGGGCTTGGAGATCGCGCCGGTGACTGTGTCGCAGGCGAAGCTCGCCCGTGAGGCTTACACTCGTTTTTCAGCGTTGAATTTCGGGGACAGCTTCGCTTATGCGCTTGCGCGCGAGCGCGCGGTGCCACTGCTTTTCAAGGGCGACGATTTCATGAAGACCGATCTTGAAATCGTGATGTGAAGCCAGCCGTTGAGTTGGACTCAAGGAATTTGCGGTAGCCGTCGCTCTTACTTTCCTGCTGGAGCGGCGAAAGGGGCGAGATCAAGCAACATCTCCTCGGCGCGGGTCGCGATAGCATCTGCAACCCCGATATTGGAGATCCTTAGGGCGGTGATCACAGGCTCATCGTCTGAAACTGTTGCGGCTGCTTGGCCGAGTTCGCGCAACTCAACGAGTGTGCACCCTCGCATTGCCTGTAAGACCTGGATGAGACGCCGGCCAGTCATTGTGACGACTGTGCCCTCATGCGCGAAACTCAGATACTCTGTCCCCTTCTTTGTCTGCAGCTTCGCGTTTCGAATGCTGTGGAAATAGAACATCTCGGCGACCGTACTGCTCGCGTTGATGAGGATGAAACCGACCTGCGGCTGACCGCCACTCAACGTTACGCTGCGCCCGCCACTCTCCGGCGTCTTGGTCGAACTCGGCTCTTGGCCGCGCGAGCGTAAAATCTTCTCGAAGCCGTTCATCGGTCAGGCTCCCTCTCGGGTGGTTCTCGAGGCGGCTCGGGCTCTGCGGTGCCGCTAAGACGGCCCCAGTAGTCGCGCATGTGATCACTTAGATCGTGGCGCCACTCAGAGAACGCGCTCCGCATGTTCTGCCACCAGCCGGCGATCCGCTCGAGCCTGGCGCGTCCTGCATCAGCAGATGCGCCAGGTCGTAGGCCGCTCGCTTGATTGACGGCCTCGCGATGCGCCGAGGCGAGCGGATCCTCTAGCTCAACGCTAAGCTCGGCGTCGCGCTCGCTTCGCGCGTCGCCTGACAGGCTGTCCGTCTCTTCCGGTGCGAGTTCCTCAGCTGCTTCGCGGATGGCGTCGTTGTGTGCCTTGTTGAACTCGGCGTTTTGCTTCGCTTGGGTCTCGACCCCGCGCCGTTCCATCTGGGCGACATCGAGCGAGAGCCCTTCCTCGCGGAGCGGGAGATGGGCGTCACCATTCCGCGTGGTTGCAAGTACGCGAACATCGATGCCCTCGGCCTCGAGATACCGGTTCTGAACGGCCGGCCAATCGTAGCGCCACTCCTTGGCGGTCTCATGCCGGTCGAGAATCCGATTGCGTTTCGCGGCAAAGCCATCGCCCTCGAGCGCGCGTGGCGTCACCAGCGCGTGCGCATGAGGCTGGTAGACCTTGTAGCCGCGGACCACGCCCGAGGGATATCGATCGACGAGGACATGCGGTGCCTCGCGTCCTTCGGCTTCCTGTGCCTCGAGGAAGGGCAGATCGTGGCCTGCCCAACGACGGATGGTTTCACGCCCTTCGTCGGTGCGGTCGGTTACCGACTGGCCGTAGCGGTGGAAGGCGAGATCCACCACATGGCCTTTCTCGACGAACTCTCGGTTCGCCCATTCGATCGCAGCTTCGCATTGTCGCTCTGGTGGGAGCTCCCAGGCGAAGCCTAGTATCACGTCCCGCGCCGGTCGGCCGTCCTTGCGGCGCTCGGCCGCCTCGGCGCGGTTCCAGAGCGCCTGCCGGTCATGGACCCAGTCCGGTGCGTCCTTTGGGGCGAGGATGAGCGTCTCCCGCACATCCCGCCGGCGCCCGGAGAAGTCGACCGTTGCCTCACGTCGCTCGTCATGCAGTCGCTCGGCCGCGCGGTAAGCTGCCGCTGCTACGGCGCTTTGTCCGCCCGCCCGTTGCACGGGGTTGGTCTTGCATGTGACGTTCCTCTCCATGCTTCGACCGTACAACCAATCGGTGAAGATAACGTTAAAGTGCACGTATACGCATTGCTTCGCAATGCACGTGCACGGCCCCCCTTCCGTCCCCCATCGGGGGGAGACGCGTTCAGCGCCACGCAGGCTAACGGCCTCTCTCACCCTCGCTAAAGGGATCGAGAAGCCGTGGTCGCTCTACCGCCGCTCGGGCGGCTCACTCCGATGCCGTGAGGGGCCTATGTGGCGTGCGCCCTTTGCCTACGCGCGGCCCCATAACCTTGGCCGTTCCCAGGATGTGCGCTGTGCTCGCCGCGGAGCTGCGCGTACTGCGCCGGGATCCTCTCGATGGCTGGGCGTGGCGGAGGCGTCGTGCGGGATGGCGGCTCGAGCGTCGGCCGCGGCGCCGGCAGCGCCATGCCAAGAAGCTGCGTCGCGATCTCGTGCGCCAGCACCTCGGCGAGCAGCGATGGCACGGCGTTGCCAATGAGCCGCTGGATGTCCTGCCGGCTTCCGGTGACTGTAACGGTGTCTGGGAAGGTCTGCAGCCGGCAAAGCTCTCGGCTTGACAGGCGCCGATTGTCCCAATGAAACGGGCCCGTCGCCGAGCCTGGCTGCGCCTGGATCGTCCAGGAGGGCCGATCCTTGGCGAGCTTCAGTAGAAAGCTCCAATACCGCCGCCGCCAGCCAAAGAGTGGTTCCCCGCCGCCACGCTCCGTGTGCCAGAGATAGTTCTGGCCCTCTGGGATGGTCGGCAGCAGGGCGGCCCATTTCCCTGTCATTTTGAGGTTCGGCTCGTTGGGCTGTTCCGGTAAGTCGCCGAGCGCGTCCCAGCAGCTGTGGTACCGATGCCGACCCTCACCATGCGTGGGCTTCGGAAAGGCGAAGCGCGCGCCGTCCCGCGCCGCGACCATGACGAAGCGCTCGCGCATCTGCGGCACGCCGAAATCAGCGGCGTTGATGACATCCCAGCAGGGCGCGTAGCGGGTGCCGGTCTCGTGGTTGATTGCCTCGAGCGTCTCAAGGATCCGGTCGAGTCCCTCGGACTTGCCCTTGTAAGCGAGCCCGGGGACGTTTTCGAGCAGGAACACCTTGGGCCGCGTGTCGCGGAGGACACGAAGATAGGCGTCAAGCGTGTCGGCGCGGGGATCGTCGAGCCGCTTCGCGTCCCCACTGTGCCAATAGCCGGACTTCGAGAAAGGCTGACAGGGCGGACCGCCAATCAGCACATCAGCCGAGCCTGCCGAGAGGCTTCCGGCCTCGAGGATCTCGGCCGATGTGAACTGGTTGATATCGCCCTCAAGCACTGGCCAAGTGCGGTTCGTCCGAAGGTTTCGGCAGGCCGCGCCGTCCATCTCAAGCGCGACAGCAGTCTCGAAGCCTGCCGCTTCGAACCCGAAGTCTAGCCCGCCAACGCCAGAGTAGAGGCTGATCACCCGGCTGATCGCATCGCTCACTTGCCTATTCCCCTTGAAGGCCATCAGACTTTGCCCGTTGAGTGAACATCAGATGAACAGATTGGTATTGTACCGTCAATACAAGAGGCATCTGCAGAGATGATTGAGATCATGCTCCGGGAGGCGATGGACGCCTATGAGGCGCGGACCGGGGAGCGGCTGACCTACGCGGATCTGGCCGACCGGACGGGCCTCTCGCGGGCGACGATCGAGTCCATGGCGGCGCGCCCTGGCTACAACGCCAGCCTCAAGGCTATCGACCTGCTCTGCGATGCGCTCCGTTGCGAGCTGGTCGCGCTGCTGCGCCGGTCAGACACCAATCGTGAGCCATGAATAAGGCGACGGGGATCCGCATCGATCGCAACAGGGCGACGCTTCTTCTCTTCAAGGAGGCGGCTCGCGCAGCGGCGGGCTATGTGGACCCCGCATGGAAGGCGCGCATAGCGACCTTCTCGGAGGCCTGCGACCAGGGCTCCAAGACGCACATCGCCTTTCTCGGCACGGCGATCCTCGCCAAGATCTGCGCACCCAAAGTGGATGTCTTCGCGATCAAGGCCGAGGCCGGGCCTGACGCCTACTCCGCGCGTGGCTTGTGCCACGGCGTGCTCGTGCCGAATGCCCCGGAGCTTGACATCAATCTCGGCGTTACCGGTCGCGAGCCGCTGAACAACCAGCCTTACTTCCGAAGCCTGCGGGTGGCTCACGACATGCCCGTGCGCTCAACGGCTCGCCCCCTAATCGAGCAGCTCTGCGAGATTCTCGAGACGCTCTCTATCGCCTCGCCCGACGAGGCGAGGCAGGCGCTGCGCGCCTTTATCGTCGTCCGCCGCAAGTTCGGGGCTCGCTACTCGGAACGCAGGATTGCTGAAGGCGCGACACCCGAGGCGCTCGTCGCCGCGATAAAGAGCTTTCTTGCCGAGGCCACCGATGGTGGGCGCCGAGCCCAGGCGGTGGTCGCCGGCCTAATGGATGTGTTCGCGTCGCGCGCGCGGGTGCTCTGCAGCCGCGTCAACGACCCGTCGCGAACACGCCCTGGAGATGTTGTCGTCCTTGATGGCGAGAGGATCGAGCGCTGCTTCGAAGTGCGGGACAAGCCTGTCTCCCGCGAGGACCTCTATCACTTCGTGACGAAGGTGGCCGAGGGTGGGCATGGCGAGGCGGTGATGGTCGCGGTCGGCCAAGCCCAGGGCGAGGTTCCGATCGAGGAGGTCCGGCACTGGTCGCGCGAGCGCGGGGTGGCGCTGACCGTGTTCTTTGATTGGGAGGATCTTGCGCGGCAGGCGCTCCTCTGGTCATCGAAGCCAACCCTCGAGGCAGCGGCCGCCGCGCCTGACGCGATCAGGCAGCGTCTCGAGGAACTCGAGGTGGAGCCGGCCTCTGTCAACGGCTGGACCGATCGTTTCAGCACGGGCGAATGAGATGGCAGATCGGCCGTCGCGTACCGAGCGATCCAGGCATATGGTGCAGACTCGCAAGGTCACCGCGAAGCCGGAATCGGTTTTCCGCCGTGCCGGTGTCCCTGCTGTCACATCGTCGGTTCAATGTAGCGCCTTGAAAATGACATCGTAGAGCACCAAAAATCACGCGGCGCTACTTGGTCATATGCTTCTTCCCGTCGCCATGCTGCAACTCAACTCGCTGTTTCCCCATGAATGAATTGCCCGAGCCTCTTAGCCTGCCAAATCAAAAATTGATCTCAAATAATCTGTCGAACTAAAAAACTTTGAAAATCAGCGCACGAGAAAGCGGAATTTAAATGCCAAATATTAACCGCCTTATAATTCATATCATACTGTATAACCCAAGAAACAAAAAAATCGATACGATCGTTGAAGATCGCTTGAATGTTGTTGAGACGACTCAAGAATGGAGCTCCCAGCTATTTCGGATCTTTAATGTCATATTTTTTATCAACATAATTGTATTTATCACGGGGCCCAATAAAATTTTCGATCTAGACGAGCCCTTCTCCTTTCGAGCCTTAAGGGGTCCCGACATAGAAGGGGCAGGAATATACGTTAGGCGGACATTTCAGGAACGTCGTGGCGGCTTCGCCGCACGATGGCCATTACGGTGTTCTTTGAAAGCCCCAGGTCGCGCGCGATCCAGCGATAGCTGCGCCCTTCGGAATGCGCGGCCAGCACCTTCGGTGCCAAGCAATCCGACGGTCGCTGACCCGGCTGGCGGCCGAGCTTCTTGCCCCGCGCCTTGGCTGCCGCAAGGCCGGAGGACACCCGCTCGCGGGTGAGGTCGCGCTCGAAGGCAGCCAGCCCTGAGAGGACGGTCGCCAGCATCCGCCCCTGAGCGGTCGCGAGATCGAAGGTCATGCCGTTGAGCGCGATCAGCGACACGCCCCAGCCTTCGAGATCAGCGAGCGTGCCGAGAAGGTCCGGCGTGCTGCGCCCCCAGCGTGAGAGCTCGGTGACGAGGATCGCGTCGATCGCGCGGCGCTGCGCGATGTCGAGCACGCGTCGGCGCTCGCGCCTGTCGGTCCTGGTGCCCGAGCCGGTCTCGCGGAACAGGCCGACGATCTCGTGCCCGGCGCGCGCGGCGTAGACCTCGAGCTCGCGTACCTGCCGCTCGCAACACTGGTCCGCGGTCGAGACCCGGGCATAGAGTGCCACGCGCTGTCCCAACTGAACCTCCCCTGTCGGCCGGCGCCCAACCCCTTGACCTGCAACGCCCGTCCGGCGTCGCAAACAGACAGTACTCCAACTGGGACGATCCAGCCATGCCGCGCCGCCGCACGCTCTCCGCTGTCGTGCTCGAGACCCTGTTCGCCCTGCCCACGGATCAGAACCTGCTCGTGCGCCACTACTCCCTCGGCGCAGACGACCTCGTCGCCATCGACCGCCGGCGCGGCGAGCACAATCGTCTCGGCTTCGCCCTGCAGCTCTGCGCCCTGCGCTTTCCGGGCCGCGTCATCCGTCCCGGGGAGACGGTGCCACTTGCGGTCCTGCGCTTCCTCGCTGAGCAGCTCGACATCGATCCTGCCGCGCTCGGTCGCTACGCCGAACGGGCCCCGACGCGATACGAACACCTCGACACCTTGCGCAGCCTCTA
>JBCDFC010000251.1:0-6857 GCA_039178805.1 Pseudomonadota bacterium
AGCGTGGTGTTGTAGATGGGCCCGTGCTCGCCCTGGTTGGCCCAGATGGCGGCGGTCACGCGGCCATCGCGATGGGTCTCGATCGGCTTCGGCTTCTGCTGGTCGTCGGACATGACTGTCTTCCTCTCTCTCAGTGCTGCTGGGTTGGTGGGTTAGCGGGAACGGGTGCGGGACCTGATCCGCTGGCGGCTACGGCCCTGCTTGGCGAGGGCCTGCTGCTCGCGGACATAGAGGGCGCGGACGAAGGCAGCGCGGATGCGGCTGTTCTCGTGCTCGAAGTCCCCGCGCAGGAGGGCGGTGCTTTCCTGCAGGCGCCGAGACCCGGTCGTGATCGCCGCCTCGCGTTCGGCATTGGCGTTGGAATGCACCTCGGCCTCGATCGTCCCGCCGATGGTGTAGTGAAGATCCACGTTCAGCGTGGGCCGCTCGGCCTCGAGGCGCTTGATCGCCTCGCTGGTGACAGGCGTGTGCATGCCCTCGCGTGGAAAGTTGTTGGGCTTCTTCATGGGCGATATCCCTTCACGTAGGACCAGAGGCCGCTGTCGCGGTACTGCGGCCAATCCCGGAGGTGCCGGGGGGCGGCTTCGGTGATGACGGTGCGGTGGCGCTGACCCCAGCGGGTGGCGATCTCGACGGTGCCGGGCTTTGAGTGGAACGGATCGCCGAGATAGGCCCCGGCAAGATCGCGGCGCTGCCAGTAGGGCGGGATGCGCGCGAGGAACGGCTTTTGGAGGACGCCGGGCAAGAAGACATAGGCTTGGCCCATATCGGTGTTCAGGACTTCGTCGGGGCTCCGCAGGTCCCGCGCCATCTTTGACTTGTGCTGGGCGAGCCGGTCCTGATGGGCGACCTCAAGGGCAGCCGCGAAGGGATCGCCGCCCATCATCGCGTCGAGCATCGCTTTCGAGCCTGCGGCGCGCGCGCGCTCCTGGGCGGCGGTGTCGTCATAGGCAAGGGTGGTGCGGCCGAGCTGGCGAGAGATCAGGCTGGCCTGTTCGACGGAACGGGTGCCTAGGTATATTTGTACACCACATGATTGGGGAATTACGGTGCTTGCGCCCTTCTTCAGATTGTCGAGCTGTCGAGAGGACTGCACCACATACGCCGTGCGGATGCCGAACCCGGCGCTGATAGTCGCCAGGGACTCCGCCATGGGCCAGGGGAAGTGCGCGATCTCATTCAGGCACCAGAACTGCGGTCGGGCGGTCATCGGCGCACGCCGCTTCGCCGTCAGGATGGCGGTGAAGATCGCGCGGGTCACGGACGCTGTCGCTTCCGCGAACTCCAGATCCTCCATGATGGAGACCATGCAAGGCGGGCAGTCGTCCTCGGTGAGACGCTGGAAGGAGAGATCGAAGGGCGGCGAGAGCGCGGCCCTGATCTGCGTGTCCATTATCGGCGAGAAGCTGCGGGCGATCTCGTTCTTGATGCCGGCCCCGCCGCCGCTGTCGCTGTCCTTCGCGCGGAGCTCCTGCAGCATCCCCGCGACCTCGTTGATCTGCGGCTCGGGCTGGCGGGAGATCGCGTGCTCGAAGGAGAGCCAGGCCTCGCTGAGGCCGCCGAGGCCCGCCATGCGGTCTGCAAGCGTGGGCAAGGTGACAAAGCCGCTCTCGCGGGTCTCGGTGACGATGGCCGCGGTCACCAGCTTCTGTGCCATGCCCTCGAAGTAGGCGGCGCGGGGATCGGTGTTGGGGATCCAGTTCTGGCCGAAGAACAGTGCATCGGGAACGAGCGTGGGCGAGTCCGGCGTGAAGTGCTCGCCGGGGTTCATGCGATGGGACGGCATGCCCGCGGCTTGGCGCGGATTGTAGCAGAAGCAATGGCGGCCCTGCCGGACCTGCAGGGATGCGACGACGGTGTCCTGCCGCTTGAGATCGAGGGCGATGATATGCGGCAGGCGATCGCCGTCGCGGAGATACGCGTCGACGAGCCAGGGCATGACGACCGAGCCCTTGAGGCTCCGCGCCCCACCGCAGAGTAGGATGGCCGACTGCCCACCCGCATAGCAGGCGCGGTTCGCAGCATCATGACCGATATAGGCGCCCTGCCTGCGATAGAGCCCGGCGCGCTTGCGCATTCTGTAGTCGGCGAAGCCAGCGGAGCCGAAGCGATCGGCTTCGAGGTTGATGCTCATGGGCGTTTCCTCATGGCCTCACCGCTCACATCCGGCGCCGGGCGATGGCGAGCGATAGCGCCATGAAGCCGGCCATGATCAGCATGCGGGCCGCGAAGTAGGTGAGCGGCCAGCTGGCGATCTCGGCGCCCCAGAAGAGGAGCCCTGCCGTCGAGGGCGCGTAGAGGCTGTGCAGCTCCTCCCAGACGGCGTCTTCGACGAGCGGGAAGAGCCGCGGGGCGAAAAGCACCGTGGCGACGAGGCTTAGCCCGATGGAGAGCCCGTTGAGCGGTCCCGCAAGACCGCCCGGCTTGGAAGGGTGAGACATCGCGGAAGCCTCCCTCAGCTTTTGGCCGATGTGGGAAGGGCGAATGCGATGACGGCGATGAGGGCTGCGACGAGGCCGCAGCCCCGCGCCAGCGTGATCGGCTCGCCATAGACCGTGAAGGCCACTGTCAGCGCGATGATCTGGCTCATCATGCTGGTCGCCACGATCGTGGCGGACATCGACTGGCCGAGCAGCGTCAGGAACGGAATGTAGCTCAGGACAAGGAGCGAGATGGCCCCCACGAGCCAGCGATGGTCGCCGGTGTCGATGGACTTCCTGAAGGCCCAGGTGGATCCGGCGAAGCCGGCTCCGGCTGCGCCCACGAGCCCGAGGGTGGCGAGATCAACAAACATCTTCATGACAGTCACTCCGCGAGAAGGATGGATTAGCGGGCGATAGCACCGCCCGCTTCGCGACGTGGGCGAGGCTCAGGAACCGTTGACCCGGCGCAGCCGTTCGAGGCGGACGCGCTCGGCGCCGTTGAGGCGGAGATAGTCGGGCCACCAGGCCCGCATCTCGTCATGGGTGCAGAAGGCGAGGCTCGGGCTCGGCAACGGGATCGTCTCGACGAGCAGCAGCGTGGCCTCGATGCCTTCGAGGCTGTCTGGGGCCACCGCGTTGAAGGCCGGGCGCTGCATGAAGGTGGCCGCCCGCGGCATGTCGCCCTTCACCTGGCAGAACTGGGCCGTCTCCGAGTTCTCAATGCCGTCCGAGAGCCAGACGAACGCCCGGTCGCGACCCTGGAACCCCGGATAGCGCGAGATGGCCTGCAGGTTGGCGAGCAGCGGGCTCTCCTGCGCCGCCTTGGCGCTGTCATGGCTATCGGCGAGGACCCGGTCGAGCTGGCCCCGGAAGGCCGCACGGGCATCCTCGGCGATGCGCTCGATATTGGGCCGGGGCTTCGAGGGGGCCCCGATGGCGACCTGCTCGGCGACGGTCCCGGCCGGGCGGCACTGCTCGTAGATCGGGCGGGCGATCGAACCGCCGGTATCCCGCGCGGTCGTGAAGACCATGATCCGCCCGTTGATCGGTAGGGCGTCATAGGCCCGTTCGAGGGCGGTCATCATGTCCCGGCGCTGTGCGTCGGACATGTTCTGGTGCACCGAGTAGTCGAGGAAGACGGCGGTCTCGGCCTGATCGGGGCGCGCATAGCAGAAGCTCGAACCGATCTGCTCGATCTTCATGTATTCGGTGAGCCCGTAGCCACCGGCGCCGAGCACAGAGACCAGCATCAGCAGCGCGGCTAGGACCTTGAAGACCCGGGTGTTGCCCTTGCCGCGACGACCACGCTGGCCGAAGCGGGAACGGGACGAGCGACTAGACCGTGCCATGGGACACTCCTTCATCCATGAGGGCATCGAGGTTGGGGGCGCTGCTCTGGAAGGTGGCGAGGGCTGCCCGCAGCTCGGCGCGGCAGCGCTCGCGGGTCGCTTCGAAGCTGGCGACTGCCGTCTCGGCAGGCATGACATCGACGCCCAGCTCACCGCGGAGGGCCGCGATCTTGTCATCGATGCCGGGCAGGATGAGCGCCTCGAGCGCGGCCATCTCATCCTCGATGGCGGGCCTGCAGCGGCCATTGGCGACGTAGCCGGCCAGACCGCGCCGCTTCTTCGCCCGCGCCCGCAGGGCATCCTGCGCCGTTCGGACATCATCGTTATGGGCGTCGATATCGGCCGCGATCTCGTTCAGTGCGTCGAATGCGAGTGCGGGCCTCTCCTTTGCCGCCGCGATCCGCTTCTCGGCCTGATCGAGCGCCGCCTCGCTGAGGGTCTCGATCGCCTCTTCAGCCTCGTCGACGATGTCTTCGGCGGCGTCATCGATGTCGGCGGTCGCCGAGAGATAGGCCTCCGCATAGCCGGGGATCGGGTCCGACAGCCCGCTATAGCCCTTCATCATCGCGAGGATCACCGAGCAGACCCCGATGACGACCACGATGATCGCAAGGCTATCGTCGAAGGTCTCCCAGAAGCCGATCTCCGAGAAGTCGAAGACGCCTTCATGGCTCCCAAGGGCCCGTAGCCTGGCCGCGCCAAAGATGAGCACCGCCTCGGCGGCGAGGCCGACACCGACGCCGAAAGCTGACAGTCCACGGATCAATAGGGTGTTGAAGGTGAGACCCTGATCGGCGGCCGGATCGCTGAGATCGAGCGGCGTGCGATAGGCGAGATGGCGCGCCGGAAGGT
Source organism: Pseudomonadota bacterium (assembly GCA_039178805.1). Classification (GTDB taxonomy): domain Bacteria; phylum Pseudomonadota; class Alphaproteobacteria; order Rhodobacterales; family Rhodobacteraceae; genus Thermohalobaculum. Next base: position 4,625 of record JBCDFC010000251.1, read on the forward strand.
AGCCAACCAAAATTCCCGTCAGGATGTTGACGAGGGCAAAGATCAGCCCGTAGCCGAGCCCGGCCACGACATCCATGCGCCCCTCGGCGATCAGGATGGCCCCGGCCATCCCCCCCTCCAGGAGCGAGAACGGGATGATCACGAGGATCGTGTTCATCCAGTCCGTAATCTTCGGCGGACGGAACGTCTGATAGGTCGCCTGGATGAGCCGGTAGTAGCCGCCGGCCGCATCACGCTTGGCCGCAAGCCCCTCGAGCGCTTGCTGCGCCTGGGCGACGATGTCCTGCATCGCGCCCTCGGCGGCATCGAGGGTCTGCGCAACGGGATCGGTCGAAGTGCCGGCGCTGCTGGCCTTTGCTAGTACCGCGCGGGCGTCGGCTCTGATGCTAGCGGATTGCGAGCGTAAGCGGCCGAGCGTTGTTGTCGGGTCGAAGCGCCTCTTGGGGATGAGGTCTAGGAGTCGTTTGATCATCGGACACACCTTCTCCGTGTCGCCGAAAGGGTGGCGACTGCTGTGGGCGTTGGAACAAGACGTTCTGAGAGAAAACGTCGTCGGCGTTCGCGGAACGGGAACCGGTCGCTACGGAGGCATCGTTACCGATGACCCTCGCCTAGCCGCTGCAGCGAGAGTGCTATCACGCGGAGCGCGACCTCCTAGCAGCGTAGCGGCTAGGGCAGAAAGGTTGATCGCTGAGAACCGGCCCTCGCATGTGCGTTGATCAACGGGCTGGAAGAGAGTCACAGAACTGCAGAAGCCGACCGAGACCCGGCGGCGGGCGGTGCATTGCATCGGAAGCGTACGGAGCATCGCGTCGACCTTCTGAGCCATAACTGAAGGAACGACATACAAGCGGTATACCTACTCTGTCAAGCGACTGGGTATACCTATTTCCGTTCTGGGGGCTCCGGAGCGCTTGCGAGCAGCAGTTCGAGCGCTGTCTCAGTAAGCTGCTTCTTTGTCATTCCACTCGCTTGGCGAAACGCCTCGACGCGATCTGATAGGTCACGACTTATTCGAGCTTGATAGTGGGCATCGATCTTGTTTGGATCGGCGTCTGGTGGTAAATCTGGGCGGGGACGCTCAGACGAGCGTCTATAAACTCTCTTCTTCTTAATAACGGTGAGCTTTTCTCTAAGTATTTTATCAACTTCTTCAATATTAGCACGATCTTTGGCATCTTTTCTAGCCATTATTGCGCTCCTACGCCCTTCGATAAATGATCGATCTACGATCAGTGACGGACATGATTTGCTGGAGAGGCCAAGCCAAGTTACCTTACAATGCGGCTTCAACTGTGTATACCCAAACAGAGATTTGGAGAGTTGGGACATGACGACAAAGAGACTCTTGGCTCGGGCCAGTCGATCGAAGCCGCTTAACTCCACTGTTCTACATATTGAAGCTACGCTTCGCGAAGCGATTGCAAAAGGATATGTCGAACTAAAATATTCACGCTCCTATACGTCTCTATTTGGCTCCGGTGCGGCGCCAATAATCGAGCTAACTATGACTATCCGTTATAACGATCTTTCGGAACAACAAGCACTAGAAGTCAATCGCCTTCTAGAAGGGATCTCCGCCGATTTCATTAATGTCGAAATAGAAGTAACTAATGAAAAAAAGGAACCAGATGACGATCATTCCTAGCACCTTTTGCACGGACTTACTACACCTCAGTGGTGTTCTATCAATTGTGTTAATTTTGAGTGCTGCTCTTCCTTCACCAATTTATCAGTATTTCGTAGTTTCAACATCTATCATTTTAATTCTGTCGCTGACATTTTTCCTCTACCCGCTCTGGGGGTCTAAAGAAAAAGAATCCATCAAGACACCGGCAGGGAGAATCATTCATGTTCGCACAGCAGAGTCTGGAAATATTCGTACAATAGACATGTTCGTTCTCCGATTTATCATTATACCAAATTGGACTTCTGACACAAATCACATTCAAGCACAGATTGCTCACGAAGCTGCTCATGTCGATCGTGGAGACACACGTCTTTTCTTTATCATCATTCCTACCCTGATTTATTGCTGCATGGTTATAAGTATCATCTCGATCTACTTTTTGTTTTATAACTCTGGCCCTACAGCTCTAATTGAATTCGTTGACGAGGAAGGGTCTCTCAGTGAGCATGCACCGATCATTACTGCCGCTTTTTTCTCTTCGCGCTTAACATTTTCTGTAAATAATAACGCCCTATCTTTAAATTAAGCACTGGAGCGAGAGCT
>JBCDFC010000252.1:0-6838 GCA_039178805.1 Pseudomonadota bacterium
GCAGCATGAAACGGTCGTGCAGGCGCGTACCCCAGTGGATCGGCGCGCCCCGCCGAGGCTCGCGCCAGAACCATGCGATGAGCGCGCGCAGGACGAGGGACTGCGCCATGGCCATGCGCGGATGGGGCGGCATCTCGAAGGCGCGGAACTCGACAAGGCCGAGGCGACCGGTCGGCCCGTCGGGGGAGTAGAGCTTGTCGATGCAGATCTCGGCGCGATGGGTGTTGCCGGTGAGATCCGTCAGGATGTCGCGGAAGATGCGGTCGACGAGCCAGGGGGGCGGGCTGTCGCCGGCGCGCTCGGCCTCCTTGAGCGCGATCTCAAGCTCGTAGAGCACGTCCTGACGCGCTTCGTCGAGGCGCGGCGCCTGGCTCGTGGGCCCGATGAAGATGCCGGAGAAGAGGTAGCTGAGCGAAGGATGCGCCTGCCAATAGCGGACGAGCGAGGCGAGGAGGTCGGGGCGGCGGAGGAACGGGCTATCCCCGGGCGTAATACCGCCGACGACGATGTGGTTGCCGCCGCCGGAGCCGACCATGCGGCCGTCATGCAGGAACTTCACCGTCTCCAGCCCCACATGGCGCGCGGCTTCGTAAAGCGTCTCGGTGATCTCGCATTGATGGCGCCAGTTATGGGCCGGCTGCACGTTGACCTCGATGACGCCGGGATCGGGCGTCGCCTTGATCGTGTTCATGCGCCAGTCATCGGGCGGAGCATAGCCATCGATATGAACGGCGAGGCCCGTGGTCGTCGCCGCCTCCTCGACCGCCGCGACGAGGTCGACATAGGCATCGGCGACGGGGACGGGCGGCAGGAAGACGGTCAGGATTCCGTTCCGCGGCTCGATGGTGATCGCGGTGCGCACATACTCCGAGAAGATCATGCGTGACGGATCGGGTACAGGCGCAGGCGCGGGGGCGGGCGCAGGCGTGGCCATCGTGGATAGCGGTGAGGTCGGCTGTGGACGCGGCGGTGCGGTCGGGGCCGGGCTCGGGGCAGGGCTCGGCGCTGCGGGTGACTGAAACCGCAATGCCGTCTGCGGCAGGGGCGCGCGCGGGGCGAAGGGGTCGAGCGGGTGGATGAAGGGATAGTCGCCCTCGGCCAGATAGGGCAGCGAGGTGAGCGGCAGCCGATAGCCGGCCGAGGCATCGCCTGGGGCTAGGACAATGTGGCCACGGCGAGTGCGCCATTTCTCCGTCGTCCAGCGATAGCGGCGCCTTGGCCCCCGCCCCTCGGCCGCGCGTGACTGGGCGAGCTGGCAGGGCAGCACCATGCAGGTCGGCTCGCTCAGCCCCCGCTCGAAGGCCTGGGCGAGCTGACGGCGTTCGAGCGGGTCGTCGAGCTTGTTCGTCGCGGGATCAAGGTTCACCGGCAGCCGCCCTTCCTGGAGCACGTAATGCGCCGGGTCTTCGTAGGCGGGCTCCATGGTGCCGGCCGGAACCTCCAGCGCGTCCGACAGCGCGGCGGCAAAGCGTTCGGCATCGGCCATCGCAGCAGGCTCAGGGCCTGCGGCCTCGGGCGCGAGGAGTGCCGGATCCTGCCAAAGGGGGTAGCCGTCCTCGCGCCAGTAGAGATTGAAGGACCAGCGGGGGAGTTGCTCGCCCGGATACCACTTGCCCTGACCGTAATGCAGCACGCCCTGGGGCGCGAAGGCCTGGCGCAGGCGGCGCATCAGCCGGTCGGCATAGTCGCGCTTCGTGGGGCCGACAGCGGCAGTGTTCCACTCATCCGCATCCCGATCGGCGGCGGCCACGAAGGTCGGCTCGCCCCCCATCGTAAGCCGCACATCATCGGCTGTGAGGCGCGCATCGACCGCGTGGCCCGCAGCGTCGATCTTGGCCCAGGCGGCGTCGGTGAAGGGGAGCGTGACGCGCGGCTCCTCCCGGACGCGGCGGACTTCCATATGGTGGTTGAAAGTGACTTCGCACGGTTCGTGCCCGCCGGTGATCGGCGCGGCAGAGCTTGGCGCAGGGGTCGCGGCGAGCGGAATGTGCCCCTCCGCCGCGAAGAGGCCCGAGGTCGGGTCGAGGCCGATCCAGCCCGCGCCCGGCGCATAGATCTCGCACCAGGCATGGAGATCGGTGAAATCCGCATCAGGCCCGCTCGGCCCGTCCACAGCTTTGATATCCGGGGTGAGCTGGATCAGATAGCCCGAGACGAAGCGCGCCGCGACGCCAATGCGGCGCATGAGATGCACCATGAGCCAGCCCGAGTCGCGGCAGGAGCCAAGCGCCTTGGCCAGCGTCTCCTCCGGCGCTTGAACGCCGGGCTCCATGCGGATGGTGTAGCCGACGGCCTGATAGACGGCCTGATTGATCTCGACGAGCCAGTCGATCGTGCTGTCGTTGAGCCGCGGCAGCGCTGCGAGGAACTTCTCGAAGAGCGGGCCATAGCTCGGCTCCAGCTCGAAATAGGGCTTGAGCTCCTTCTTCAGTTCCGCGCCATAGTCGAAGGGGAAGCTGCGGGCGTGGTCTTCGAGGAAGAAGTCGAAGGGGTTCACAGCGGCCATATCGGCGACGAGGTCCACCGTCACTTCGAAATGCGTGACCTTCTCGGGGAACACGGCGCGGGCGAGGTAGTTGCCAAAAGGGTCCTGCTGCCAGTTCAGGAAATGCCCCTCGGGCTCCACCTTCTGGCTGAAGGCCAGGATCTTGGTGCGGCTATGCGGGGCCGGCCGCAGGCGGATGACCTGTGGCCCGAGCGAGATGCGCCGTTCATAGCTGTAGCTGGTGCGATGGGTGATCGCCGCGTTGATGCTCATCTCGCGCCCTTCGGTTCACGCATCTCTCCATGGTGCGGAGCAGCATTGCGGGCTGTCAATCGCGGTGCGATGAGGCGGGAGCCGGCGCACAAGACTGTGCTGCTTGGGACGCGGAGACTGCTGCGGGAGGAGAGTGATGGAGATCATGCGATCGGGCACGAGGCCCACGAAGCGGGCGCCCGAAGAATACTTCACGGGCGAGGTCTGGATGGACCCGGTCATCGATGCGCCCACCCCCGCCAGGATCCGGGCGCTGGTGGTCCATTTCATGCCCGGGGCGCGCACCCATTGGCACACCCACCCGCTTGGCCAAACGCTGCAGGTTCTCTCTGGCGTTGGGCTCGTGCAGCGCGAGGGCGGGCCAGTGGAGGAGATCAGGCCCGGCGACACCGTCTGGATCCCGCCCGGTGAGCGGCACTGGCACGGCGCGACGCCGAGCCTCGCGATGACCCATCTCGCGATGCAGGAGATGGACGCGGAAACGGGCTCCGCCGTGACCTGGCAAGAGCCCGTTGCAGATGCGGATTATGAGACGCCGCCCGAGGGGCAGGCTCAGTAGCGCTGGCAGTTGCCGTGGCTTGAGCGGAGGAAGCCTTCTTCCGCGACCTCGCGATTGGTGCTGAAGCCGCCATCGACCAAGGCGCTGACCCGGAGATCCCACCCGGTGCAGCGGAGGGAGGCGACCGGTGCGCCTTCGCTGGGATCGCCGCTGTGACGCTCGATGCAGGAAAGCGGCTTGTCGGGCTCGCCGCTGCCGATCGCACGCAGCAGATAGCAGCTCCCATCGGTGCGCTCGTAATCCGCGGCGGTCTGTACGTCGGGGTTACGACACGTGGCGGCAGGATCGGAGAGGAGCGCATACCGCTCGGTAAAATCGGATCTGCTGGTGGCGAAGAGAGTGTCGCTGTCGCGGAGGGTCGCGCTCTGCTCCTCACAATAGAGCGCGGTCGGTGGGACAGAGCGTGTCAGCTCATCGCCGTCGGGCGCTTGCTGCCGCGCGTCGACGGACATCGTCAAAGATACAAACGCCAGAACGGCGCAAAACGCTGTAATATGTTTCCACATGGCTGGGGAACCTGTCACTCGCATACCTAAACACTCCATTCAGGATAGCCGGACAGAACGCATTTCGCACGGGGTGAGACACACAACGCACTGGTAAAACCCGATATCCACTGCAAAAACGGCTAAAGCTAGGCGCCGAGAAACTAGAAGTGCTTCAAATATGGAATTAATATTTCGCGGTACACTCGAAAATAAACGGATGTTCAACCGTAGGTTTTAGCTGAGTGATTCGCTGTGGCGCCGCAGCGCTTTGGCTGAGCGCGGAAAAACCTGGCGGGGTGCGATGGTTGATCGATGGGTCGCTCGGCTCTAAAGGGACCGCGTCCGCTCCATCGACTAGGAACCATGCATGCCGCTGAGCGTCGAGCCTCTCGAGATCCCGGCTGTGCGACTGATCACGCCTGTGCGCCACGAGGATGACAGGGGCTTCTTCAGCGAGGCATGGAACCGTCGAGCATGGGCGGAGGCGGGCCTCGATATCGATTTCGTGCAGGACAACCACGCCTTGTCTCGCGAGGCGGGAACTGTGCGCGGTCTGCATTTTCAGGCGCCGCCCTATCAGCAGGACAAGCTCGTTCGGGTATTGCGCGGTGCCATCCTCGATATCGCGCTCGACCTGCGGAGCGGCTCGCCGAGCTACGGAAAGCATGTAAGCGTGAAACTCTCGGCCGGGGATGGGAAGCTGTTGCTGGTGCCGGTCGGGTTCGCCCATGGTTTGGTAACGCTCGAGCCGAATACCGAGCTCCTCTACAAAGTCTCGGGTTTCTTCGCGAAGAGCCACGATTTCGGCTTGCTGTGGAACGATCCGGCATTGGGGATCGACTGGGGTATCTCGGAGGATGATGCGATTTTGTCCGAGAAGGATCAGCGGCAGCCATCGCTGGCGGAGCTGCCCGACTATTTCGACTACGCGGAGAGCTGAATGCGGGTGATCGTCACCGGAGGGGCGGGCTTCATCGGATCGGCGCTGGTGCGCTACCTCGCCGGCGACGGGCTTGCCGAGGTCACGGTGGTGGACGCCCTGACCTATGCCGGAAGCCGGGAGACGCTGACGCCGGTCGAAGGGCGCATTCGCTTCGTCCACGCGGATATCCGCGATCGGGCGGCAATGACGACCTTGATGGCCGATATTCAGCCGGACGCCGTCATGCATCTTGCGGCGGAGAGCCATGTCGACCGCTCGATCGACGGGCCGGGCGATTTTATCAGCACGAATGTCTCCGGCACTTTCACGCTGCTTGAGGCCGTACGCGGCTGGTGGGACAGGCTGCCGGCCTTGCGGAAGGAGGCGTTCCGCTTCCACCACGTGTCGACGGATGAGGTCTATGGCTCGCTGGGACCGACCGGTGCGTTCTCCGAGACCACGCCCTACGCGCCGAACTCTCCCTATTCGGCGTCGAAGGCCGCGTCCGATCACCTCGTCCGGGCCTGGCACCACACCTACGGTTTGCCCGTGGTCACGACGAACTGCTCCAACAACTACGGGCCCTATCATTTCCCCGAGAAGCTGATCCCTCTGATGATCATCAACGCGCTCGAGGAGAAGCCGCTGCCGGTCTATGGCCGGGGGGAAAACGTGCGCGACTGGCTTTATGTCGAGGATCACGCGCGCGCCTTGTGGGAGGTGTGCCGGCGCGGGCGGCTGGGCGACGTCTACAACATCGGTGGCGAGGCTGAGCTTCAGAACATCGACGTCGTCCGCGCGATCTGCGCAGCCGTGGACGCCCGTGTGCCGGTCGATGAGCCACGGGAGCGGTTGATCGAATACGTGGCCGACCGGCCGGGGCACGACGCCCGCTATGCGATGGACATCACCAAGATCCGAGCCGAGCTGGGCTGGACGCCGAGCGAGAGTTTCCAGACCGGGCTCGAGCGCACGGTGGATTGGTACCTTGAGAACCGCAGCTTCTGGGAGGCGATCCGCGCCCGTCGCTACGGCGGGGAGCGGCTCGGCCTACAAGCGGCGGCACAGTCCGGCGCCGGGGCCGGCTGAGCGGTATGGTCGATCTGCTCGTCACGGGTGCTGCCGGTCAGCTCGGCTGGGAGGCGGTGCGCCGCGCGCCGAGTGCTGGGTTGAGCGTGAGCGCGCTTGCGCGAGACAGCCTCGACATCACGGATCGCGTAGCCGTGCGGGAGATGGTCGAGCGGCTGAAGCCGAAGGTCATCCTGAACGCCGCTGCATACACCGCCGTCGATGAGGCGGAGCGCGATCGCGAGGCAGCCTTCGCCGTGAACGCCGAGGCGCCCGGGCATCTGGCCGAGGCGGCGGCGGAGAAGGGTGCGGCGCTCATCCATATCTCAACCGACTATGTCTTTGATGGCACAAAAGAAAGCGCATGGACCGAGGCGGATCCGGTCGCGCCTCTCGGCGTTTATGGTGAGAGCAAACTGGCTGGTGAAGCGGCGGTTGCCGCCCGATGCGCCCGCCACGTTACCCTCCGCACGGCCTGGGTCTATGGGGTCGAAGGGCGGAACTTCGTCCGAACGATGTTGCGACTGGCTGGTGAGGGCCGGCCCCTTCGCGTCGTTGCCGATCAGATCGGCTCCCCAAGCTTTGCTGGGGATCTGGCGACCGCATGTCTCAAACTCACCAAGCGGCTTGTCGATCTGCCCGAAGGCGACGACGGCTGGGGCGTGTTTCACGCGGCAGGACGTGGCTCGACAAGCTGGCATGGCCTTGCCGAAGCAGCCGTTGCGCAGGCAGCACGGGCAAGCGGGCGTCGACCCGCTGTGGAGGCTATCACAACGGCCGACTTCCCGACCAAGGCGCGCCGGCCCGCAAACTCGGTGCTCGACTGCGCAAAGCTTGCGCGCGTGCACGGCATCGCCCTTCGTCACTGGCGGATGGCATTGGCTGAGATGTTGGACGAGACACTGGCGGCGGAGGAGCGCAGGGCATGAAGGGGATCATCCTCGCTGGCGGCTCCGGCTCGCGGTTGTGGCCGGTTACGCGGGCTGTGTCGAAGCAGCTCTTGCCCGTCTACGACAAGCCGATGATCTACTATCCGCTCTCGA
>JBCDFC010000253.1:0-6811 GCA_039178805.1 Pseudomonadota bacterium
ATCTTGGTGCGCTATGCGACTGGTTTCGTGGTCTCGGCCGCCGTCTTTGCCGCATTTCGCCCTGCGTTCTCGGCCTTGCCCGGCCGCGTCGACGTCGCGAGATCGGCGAAGCTGCGTCCCGCCTGCGCACGGTAATCCGACCAACCGCCCGCATAGACCACCGCCTTGCCATCGCCTTCCATCGCGATCGTCGCCGTCGCCACGCGATCGATGAAGTCGCGGTCGTGGCTGACCAGGATCACCGTTCCCTCGAACTCGGCGATCAGCTCCTGCAGGAGATCGAGGGTCTCGATATCGAGGTCGTTCGTTGGCTCGTCCAGCACCAGGAGGTTCGAGGGACGCATCATCAGGACGGCCAGCAGCAGCCGCGCCTGCTCCCCGCCCGAGAGCGCGCCCACGGGCCCGCGGGCCTGACGTTCGTCGAACAGGAAATCGCGGAGATAGGCCACGGGATGGACGGCGCGGCCCCGTACATCGATGCGATCGGCGCTCCCGCCCGCCTGCTCGCCCCCCGTCAGCGTGGCCCACAGGCTTTTCTGCGGATCGAGCACCTCACGGTTCTGGTCGAAGACCGCCATCTCGAGCCCGGTGCCGAGCTTCACCTGGCCCACATCCGGCGCCGTCTGGCCGGTCAGCAGCTTTAGGAGCGTCGTCTTGCCCGCCCCGTTCGGGCCCACAATCGCGATGCAGTCCCCGCGTGCGACGCGGAGGTCGAACGGGCGCAGCACCTGGCGATCCCCGAACCATTTGGCGATGCCCCGTGCCTCGATCACCCGTTTACCGGCTTGGCCCTCCGCCTCCAGCGCCAGCGCAGCCGCGCCTTTCCGCGCGATCTGTTCGCTTCTCTCCGCCCGCAGCGCCGCGAGCCGTCGCACCCGCCCCTGGTTCCGCGTCCGCCGGGCGGAGATCCCCTCGACCGCCCATTTCGCCTCCTGCGCGATCAGGCGGTCGAGCTTGTGGCGCGCGGCATCCTCCTCGGCCCAGACTTTCTCGCGCCAGGCCTCGAAGCCGCCAAACCCCTCGGGGCTGCGCCGAATCTCCCCGCGGTCGAGCCAGAGCGTGCCGCGCGTGAGCTTCGCCAGGAACGCCCGGTCGTGACTGATGAGCGCGAATGCCGTCCGCGTGGAGCCGAGCCAGCTCTCCAGCCATTCGATGGCCTGGATGTCGAGATGGTTCGTCGGCTCATCCAGAAGCATGAGGTCGGGCTCACCCGCGATGAGCCGGGCGAGTGCTGCGCGCCGCCGCTCACCGCCCGAGGCGCGGTCGGGCGCAAGAGCGTCGGCGACCTTCAGCCCCTCCATCGCCGCCTCCGCCCGCCAGCGCTCGGCAGGCTCAAGCTCGGCCGCGGCATAGTCGCCCAGGCTCGCGAAGCCCGAGAGATCCGGGTCTTGCGGCAAGTAGCTCACACCCGTCCCCGGTCGCACGAACCGCGTGCCCGCATCGGGCTCCGTCAGCCCCGCCATGATCTTCAGAAGCGTCGACTTGCCCGACCCATTGCGCCCCACGACCGCGAGCCGCTCACCGGGGCCGAGCGCAAGCTCAACACTCGCGAAAAGCGGTCGCCCGCCAAAGCCGAGCGTGATGTCGGAAAGCGTGAGGAGCGGTGGTTCGGCCATGGCCCGGAGGTCGCCCGCGCCCGCCCGTGTGTCAAGAAGCCTCCAACCCACGGCCGCACGCCACAGCCATTGCGCTCCGCCCGCTGCCCGCTAGTCTCGCGCCGAACGCATGCGGAGAAGGCAGCATGGCCCTCACTCTCAACCCGAACCTTGCCCACGCGCTCGCGCCCCCGGTGATGGAGGCGCGCCGCTGGGTCGAAGGCGTCGAGTTCCCGGCCGATCGCCCGCTCCTGAACCTCAGCCAGGCAGCACCCTCCCTGCCCCCGCCGCAGGAGCTGCGCCGCGCCCTCGCCGATGCGGTGCTGGAGCTGCCGGAGGCGCATTTCTACGGCCCCGTCCTCGGCGATCCGGATCTGCGCGAGACCATCGCCACCCGCTGGTCGGCGCTCTATGGCGGGCATGTGGAGCCCTTCGACGTGGCCGTCACCTCCGGCTGCAACCAGGCCTTCTGCGCGGCGGCCGCGACCCTCTGCGCACCCGGCGACGGGATCCTGATGGCCGTGCCGTGGTACTTCAATCACAAGATGTGGCTCGACATGGCGGGGGTCGAGACGCAGGTCTTCGGCTGCGACGACGCGATGCTGCCCGACCCCGCCGCCGCCCGCGCCGCCATCCGGCCGAACACCCGCGCGATCCTGCTGATCTCTCCAAACAACCCCACGGGTGCCGAGTATCCGCCGGCCCTCATCCGCGCCTTCTGCGACCTCGCGCGCGAGGCGGGGATCGTGCTGATCCTCGACGAGACTTACCGCGATTTCCTCTCCCGCAGCGGCGCGCCGCACGACCTCTTCGCCGATCCCGATTGGCGCAGCCATTTCATCCATCTCTACAGCTTCTCCAAGGTCTACCGGCTGACCGGGCACCGGGTGGGCGCGATGATCTGCGGCGCCTCGCGCCTCGCCGAGGCCGAGAAGTTCCTCGACACCGTCACCATCTGCCCCTCCCGCGTCGGTCAGATCGGCGCGCTCTACGGGCTCATGCATCTCGGCGACTGGGTCGCGCGGGAGCGGGACGAGATCATCGCGCGGCGCAAGGTGCTGGAGGACGAGTTCGCGAGCCACCTGCCCGACTGGCGCGTGCGCGGCGCGGGTGCCTACTTCGCCTGGGTCGAGCCGCCCTTCGCGATCCCCTCGAACGAACTCGCCCGCCGTCTGGTGATCGAGCAATCCATGCTCATCCTCCCCGGCACCATGTTCGCGCCGCCCCGCAAACCCGGCAGCGGGCACACCGATTGGGGCGCCGACCGGGCCCTCCGCATCGCCTTTGCCAATGCCGATAGCAACGGCCTCGCGGAGATGGCGCGCCGGCTCGCCGACTTCCGGCCCTAGGGGTCTGACCGAAACGCTAGAGCGCCTGTCGGTGTAACGTGTTCACGGGAACGCCGTCATTGCCGGGCTTGACCCGGCAATCCAGCGCCACCGGCCGTGGATGCTCGGGTCAGGCCCGAGCATGAGGTGAACACGTGAGGTACCAAAGTGCTCTAGTTCCGTCATTGCCGGACTTGATCCGGCAATCCAGGGGTCCTGGAGGCGCTCGAATCCGTGCGATCTTCTGGATCCCGGGGTCGAGCCCGGGGATGACGTGAATCGAGGCGTCCGCCTCAGTCGGACCAATAGGCACGCCCCAGCCCGGCTTGTGCCACACCCGGCCCCTCGCTAAGTCGGGAGCAACGGGTCGGTCAGCGAGGCGCACCACCATGCTCGAATTCATCCGCCGCGGCGTGAAGTCGATCTTCGCGAAGATCTTGCTGGGTGTTCTGGTGCTCAGCTTCGCGGTCTGGGGCATTGGCGACATCTTCAGCTTCTCGGGCAACACGTCGGTCGCAACCGTCGGCGAACAAGAGGTGACGGCCGAACAATTCGCCGACGCGATCTCGCGCAACCAGGCCCAAGTCAGCCAACAAGCGGGCCGCCTCGTCACCCTCGCCGAGATGCGCGATCAGGGCTTCGGCTTCCGCATTCTCGGCCGGCTAATGCGCGACGCGGCACTCGCGGCGGAGGCGGAGATGCTCGGCATTCGCGCGCCTGACCGGGCGGTGGCCGATGCGATCCTGGATATGGAGGCGTTCCAAGGACCCAATGGGGAGTTTTCGACCCTCGCCTACCGGCAGTTCCTGGGCCAGCAGAACTTCACCGTGCCGGAATTCGAGGCGCTCCGCCGGCATCTGATGGAAAGCCAGCTCATCCTCGGCACCGTCGCGGGCAGCGCCCTCCCCCCGCCGGGTGTGGCCCCTCGCATCGCGGCCCATGACGGCGAGCAGCGGACCGTCAGCACCCTGACCCTCACCTATGACATGGCCGCAGCCCCCGGCGTGCCCACGAACGAACAGCTTTCCGAGTTCCTGGCCGAGAACGAGGCGCGTTTTCGTGAGCCCGAGCGCAAGTTCGGCCAATACCTCGCGATCGATATCAACGCGCTGACCGAGGCATCTCAGCCCGAGGAGGCCGCGATCCGAGAGGCCTATGACGCGAACGCCGACGCCTTCATCAGCCCGGCCGAAGCGACCGTCGAGCAGATCAACTTCGCGTCGTTGGAGGAGGCTGAGACCGCCGCCGCGAGCGCGGGCGACGCCGCCGGTTTCGCAGCCCTCGCCGTGGAACGCGGCCTCGCCCAACCCGATATCGCGCTCGGCACCGTCGCACCGGACGACTTGCCGCCCGCCGCCTCGGAGGCCGTCTTTGCACTCGATGGCCCGGCCGTTGTCGGCCCCATCGAGACCCCGCTCGGCGCTGCTCTCTTAAACGTTCTCGACGTCGCGCCCGAGCGTCAGACGCCTTTCGAAGACGTCCGCGACGGCATCGCCGAACAGCTCGCGCTCGAAACGGCCTTCGCGACGGCGCCGGAGCTTGCGGGCCAAGTCGATGAGTTCCGCGCCGAAGGCCGCCCCTTCGACGAGATCGCCGAGGCCATCGATGGCGTCGAGGCTGGCCCGATCGACGGCTGGGCCGCTAATGGCAGCGTCGCCGACGGCTCGGCGGCACCCGCGATCCTCGCCGCGCAACCCGTCCGGACCGAGCTCCTGACCGCACTCGACCTCGAAGAACGTGACCTCGTCGAGCTCGATGACGGCAGCTACGTCCTCATCCAAATCGAACGTATCGAGCCGAGCTTCCTACCCGAACTCGACGACATCCGCGGCCGCGTCGGCGAGGCCTGGATCACAGAGCGACGCCTGGCCGATCTCGAGGCACAGGGCGAACGGATCGTCACCGCCCTCTCCCGCGGTACCGGCGCGACCCTTGGCTCGATGGCGGCCGGGATGGGCCGCGCCGTCACAGAACTCGGGCCGTTCCTCCGCAGCGGTCAGATCGACGGGATCGCCCCGGCCGATATCTCGCGCATCTTCGCGCTCGATGAGGGCGGCGCCTTCGTGACCCGCGCCTTGGGCGAGGACAGCATCGTTGTCGTCGCCCTCGACGCGGTCACGACGCCCGATGCCGAACGCCTCGCCTCTGCTACCGAAGAGCTTGAAGGCGCCTTCAGAACCTCCCTCGGCCGCGACATTGCCGAGTACTTCTCGCGCGCCGCCGAGACATCGCACGGCGTCTCGGTCGACGACACTGCGGTCTCCGAGGTCTTCGAGTTCCTGGGCGCTTCGCAAAGCGGCCGTCCGTATGGCGGCCACGGCGGCTGATCTCCGTGCAACCGCTTATCCACCCAACGCTCGACGCCTTCGTCGAGGGCTTCGGCGCCGGCCGAAATCAGCTTGTCTGGACCGAGCTCGTCGCCGATCAGGACACGGCCGTCTCGCTCATGCTCAAGCTGACGGGGGCCGCGCCGCTCTCCTTCATGCTCGAAAGCGTCACGGGCGGCGAGATCCGGGGCCGATACTCCGTAATCGGTCACGCGCCCGACCTCGTTTGGCGCTGCCGAGGTGACGCGGCTGAGATCAACCGCAACCCTGACGATCCGAACGGCTACCAGGCCGACAAAGGCGGCGCGCTCAACTCCCTGCGCCGCCTCATCGCCGAGAGCCGGATCGACATCCCCGAGGGTCTGCCGCCCATGGCCGCCGGCCTCTTCGGCTATCTCGGCTACGACATGATCCGGCTTGTCGAACGCCTGCCTGAGCCCAATCCCGACCCGCTCGGCCTGCCGGATGCGATGTGGCTGAGGCCCTCCCTCATCGCCATCGTCGACAACGTAAAGGACCAGGTGACCCTCGTCGCCCCGGCCTGGGCGGCCGAGGGTGCCGATCCCAAGACCGCCTATGCCGAGGCGTGCAAGAGGCTCGAAGCGGCCATCGACGCGCTCGACCGCGAAGCTCTGCCGGCCCCGGTAACGCCCCTCGGTGCCGCGCAGCCCCGCGATCCGGTCGAGGCGCTGGGCGAGGCGCCGGTCTCCAACACACCGCATGCCCGCTATCTCGAGATGGTCGACCGGGCCAAGGAGTACATCCGCGCAGGCGACATCTTTCAGGTCGTGCCGTCCCAGCGCTGGGAACTCCCGCTCAAGGCCGAGCCCTTCGCGCTCTACCGCGCGCTCCGCCGTACGAACCCCAGCCCCTACATGTTCTACTTCAATCTCGGCGGTTTCCACATCGTCGGCGCCAGCCCCGAGATCCTGGTGCGCGTGCGCGACGGCACCATCACCATTCGCCCTATCGCAGGCACCCGTCCCCGCGGCGCGACACCCGAGGAAGATAATCGGCTAGAGGAGGAGTTGCTCGCAGACCCGAAGGAGCGCGCGGAGCATCTGATGCTCCTCGATCTCGGCCGCAACGATGTGGGCCGCGTTGCCAAGATCGGCACGGTCGATCCGAACGAGCAGTTCACCGTGGAGCGCTACAGCCACGTCATGCACATCGTCTCGAATGTCGACGGCGTGCTGTCGGAGGATCACGACGCGCTCTCGGCCCTCCTCGCGGGTCTGCCCGCCGGCACGGTCTCGGGCGCGCCCAAGATCCGCGCGATGGAAATCATCGACGAGCTCGAGGCCGAGAAACGCGGCGTCTATGCGGGTGGCGTCGGCTATTTCGGCGCAGGCGGTGAGATGGACACCTGCATCGCGCTACGCACTGGCGTCGTGCGAGATGGGCGCCTCTACGTGCAGGCGGGCGGCGGCGTCGTCTGGGACAGCACGCCGGAAGCCGAGTTTCAGGAAACCGTGTCCAAGAGCCGGGCGCTCCTGCACGCAGCCGCCGTCGCCCGATCCTTCGCCCGAGGCACGAACTGAACCGAGCCCTGTCGATGATG
>JBCDFC010000254.1:0-6787 GCA_039178805.1 Pseudomonadota bacterium
AGGCGGTCGCGCTCACTGGGGGCGGGATGGGTCGTCGTACCGCTATGGTCCTGATGGAACGTCGCCTCGCCCGGAAGGGTCACATAGGTGTTCTCCGGGGCGTGGATGAGCCGGGAGAAGAGTTCGAGATTGGCGAAGCCCGCGCCCGGTTCGTCAAAACGCTCATCGAAACCGCCGAGCCGGTCGAAGACCTGGCGGCTTGCGATCAGGCAGTTCGTCTCGAAGGCATCGACATAGGAGCGGGAGTAGTTCTCGCCGGGATAGAGCGCGTATTGGAAAAGCGAATAGCCGTCCTTCGGCCACCCGATCAGCTTCAGTACTTCGCTCTCACGCTCAAACGCGTTGGCCTCGGTCGTGAGGTTCTGCGAGGCGTTGCCAAGCATGAGCTGCGGTACGTTCACCACGGGGCTGGGGAAGAGGCGCCAGAGGTCGCGCAGGTTCCGCACGATCCCGGGCGACAGCATATGCGCGCCGTCGATCATCACGGCGATGGCCTCATGGCGCGCAGCGGCGATCCCTTTGTTTAGGCCGAAGACCGGAGAGGGGTGGCCCTCGACCCGCAGGATCTGCCGCACGAAGGGGAACCGTTTCTCGAGATCGTCGGGCAAGGGGCTGGGGGAGCCGTTATCGACGATGACAACCTCGATATCGTCTTCGTCGACACCCTGATACTCGGGCGAGCAGGAGAAGAGCGTGCGCTCGATCTGCTGGGGGATGTCGTAGTAGGCAATGACGAAGGTGATGCCTTCGAACGCACCGGGGCTCTCGGGGCTGACGGTCGTTTCGGAGGTCAGACCGTCCGTCACGCGGTCGAAGATGGCCTGATAGTTGCGGTTCCGCTTCTTCAGGCGGTCGCGCTCCTCCTCAAGCCCCGCGATATGCGCTTCTAGGCGCGCGATCCTGGGATCATTGTTGGCCGCGTCACTCACTTGACCGCATCTCGATCCATGAACGCCAATATGGGCACCGATTGCTGAATGCAGGCCTAGTGGTGTAACGGCGGCTGTGCAAGTTGACTGCGCTCAACTCAACCGGAGGTCGAAAAGATGACGGCGGTTCTTGAGGACGATCCCGTTCGGCTGAACGACGACTTTACCCATCGTATCGACCACGCGGCGGGGAGTGCGCGCGCATCGGGCGCGGTGGGCGATATGATCCGGCTGCGCGATCTGCGGCTGCGCGCGGGGCAGCATCTTGGGACATCGGAGGCGACCGCATGGGCCAATGATGCGTCGGCGGCCGAGGTGCCGGATCTGTTCCTGGATATTGGCGATACGATCCCTGAGATCGATGTGCGCGCCTTGGATCTCGCGCGCGTGCGGAGTGCGATGGCGCATCACGGAGCCCTCATCGTTCGCAATCTCTTCGATCCGCGTTTGGCCCGTCACTATCGTGTCGCCATCGACGAGGTGATCGAGGCTGCGAATGCGTTGGCCGAGGCGACCTCGAAGGACGAGGAAGACACGCGGCCGACTGCGATGAAGGGCGCGTATTTGCCACTCGGCGAAGGGGCGGGGCCGCTCATCCGCAAGCACAAGACGTTTCTCGGCAAGAGCGGGGCGATCGAGACGTTCCTGTCGCCGAAGGTGTCGCTCGATCTCTTGGATCGTTTCGAGACACTGGGTCTGCGCCGGTTGCTGCAGGGGTATTTCGGGGACGAGCCCTGCTTGTCATTCAACAAGAGCGTGCTGCGCCGGGCAGAGCCGCTGCCGCATGCCGCTGAATGGCATCAGGATGGGGCCTTCATGACCGAGGGGATCAAGAGCCTGAACCTGTGGATCGCGCTTAGCGAATGCGGCGGGGGGACCGACAGCCCCGGCATGGATCTCGTCCCGCGGCGGCTCGACGCGGTTCTGCCCACGGGGACGAACGGCGCGATCTTCAACTGGTCCGTGTCAGGCGCGACGGTTGCAGAGCAGTTTCCGGGCATCGCACCCGCCCGGCCGTACTTTGCGGCAGGTGACGCGATCTTCTTCGATCACTTCAACCTGCACGCGACGTCGTCGGACCCGGCCTTTACGGAACCGCGCTATGCGATCGAGACATGGTTCTTCGCGAAGTCCCGCTGCGCCGTGAACCAGCACCCCGCCTATTGGTGAGGGTGGAGCGGCACTGAACTGCGGTGGGCGGCGCGGTGCCCAGCCTGAGTGCCATGAGCCGTTCGACTGCGGAGCGCTCTGCGAGACTTCGGTAGCGAAGTGGTCAGTTTGGACGGCGCCTCAGCAGTGCCATCGCGCCCAAGCCGGTCAACAACAGGGCCATCGGCAAGGGGAGGGGGACCACCTCGAAGGCGTCGCCGTTGCCCCACACGATCCCAGGGGTCGGGTTTCTGCCGAACGGATCGCCGGGTGCTCCGCCGCTGCCGGGATCGGTCCCGCTATCGTCTCTGCCGAAGAACTCGAACTTGAAAGAGGTGATGTTGAAGGAGCCAGCCAAGGCGGTGAGTGTGAAGCTGTAGTCGCGGCCGGTCAGTAGATCCGGGTCTACGGGTTCGGTCTTCTCGGCCGATGTGAAGCCGACATCGGGAAGCGCGGTGTCGCCTGCATCGGCAGACGTGATCGTGTTCGAGAAGATCGGGTCGCCGCCGGCGGTGCTGAGAGCGAGCGAGAGTTCCTCGCCAGCCACGATGCCGTCATCGGTGAACTCGATGAGGGTTGTGACGAAGAAAATCGGCTCAGGCGGTACGCTGTCGAGCCTGAAGTCGCGGCTGAAGCTGTCGCCCTCATTGAAGACGACCGCATGCGCTGATGTTGAGAAGATCGCGAGGAGCAGTGCCGCCGCGAGGCTGAACAAGATGCGGCCCGAACCACGAATGCGGTCTAGGGTCGATACGGCCCGTGAACTGCTCAGTTCGGTTACTGTCATGATGCACCCCCAACCCTGACCGTGGCACAAGACATACAATAAGCACGACGTTGTCTTTGACATTCAGCGGGCACGCCGATGCGGTCAAGGAAGAAGTTGTTGAGGGACTTCGGTCCGGAGAGATTGTAGCGAAATTTGTTCAGTTCTTGCCAGACCCGACCAGCGCCCCGCCGTGCCAGGAGTGGCGTACCGCCGATGCCACATATCGCCTGGCCGAGCATCGCGGCAACGCCGTGCTTAGCCGGGCCGGACGATGCTGTCGTGGTCCGGCCCGCACGGAACGCATCCGTGCAGGTCATCCCCGGGCTCGACCCCGGGATCCAGAAGACCGGACGAGCTAAAGCACCTCCAGAAAACCTGGATTGTCGGATCAAGTCCGGCAATGACGCTGTCAGGTGTCTCGGCTAAACCACTAGCCGGTCGGTGCGGCGGCCTCTTCCGAGGTGTCGGTTACGGTGCTCTCGGGTGGGCTGTGTTCGACAGCGTCGCGCAACTGACGGACTTGTTCCGATCTGAGCTCGACGCTTGCGGTCAGTGCCGCGACCCTGCGTTTCAGGTCGCCGAGCGAGGTGTCGTAGTCCTGCATGATGCGCCCCAGCATCGGTTCGGCGGCGAGGAACTCTCGATGGATGCGGGCGAGCGTGTCGAGCGGGCGCGCGGCTGTCGGGTCCTCGGTCAGCACGCGTAGGGCCATATGCGCATCGCTGACCCAGCCGCGGGTCAGATCGTGATGCAGCACGTCCTCAGCCGAGCGTTCATGCCGACGGAGATCGTCGTTCAGGAAGGCCTCGATGTCGCTCCGCACATGGTCGAACTTGATAGGATGGGGCTGACCGAGGGCGTCCTCCAGTTTGCGGAGGCTCTCCTCGGGCTCATGCAGGAGCTTGTCATAGGCGATGAAGGCGCGCGGCAGCCCTTCGGACCCGATCACGGCGTCGAGCATATAGCGGAGCCACAGGAGTGCGGCGTTCGCCTCGGTCAGGTTGTTGCGCTGGATGAGGGAGCCCATCACTTCGAGCGGATTGCGCACCGGTATGACCGCCGTGAGGGGGATGCGGCGCTCAAGCGCGCTGCGATAGCGGGGGACGAGCCGGCAGATGCGCGGTTCTTTGAGCACCGCGGGCTCGCCCGCCGGAAATTCGGCCGCGATGTAGCTGACGATATCACGCTCAAAGTCGCGCATCGCGGCGCTTCGCATGCGCGGCAGCACGCCGGACACCCAATCCGACCAGACAAGCTCGGCCTCATGCATGTAGTTGTCGTTGAGCCGGGCGATCGGTTGGCTTTCCCAATGGCCTCGGCGGTTGGAGGCGTTGCCGGGGATCAGCGTCTTGGGCAGCGCGTGGCCGAGCAGGTTCAGGACGCGGGTCACGGCAGAGCTGCCGCTCCGATGCATGCCGAGCACCAGGAGCAAGGAGGACGGGAGCGCAGGCTCCGAATGGGTCATGGTCGCATCTCCTCGAGGATGGCGCGGTATCGCGATGCCGCGCTGGTCCGCCCCACTGCCTGGCACCGCAGCTTGGTCGCGAGCGCGCGCCGTGGATAACGGCAGCGATGGGCCGCAGACAAGCGTAAGTCCGATCGAGCGGTGGTGGTGGTTGGGCGGCGCTTGGGCGGCGCTTGCCCCTGACTGGTCTCTACGCTTGGATACGGTGCTACGGAAACCCGGCTGCGTGAGCGCCTCATGCGTTATCCAAATCTGCTTCTCGTCGGCGTGCAGAAGGCCGGGACGACGTGGATGCATCGGACCTTGTCGCGTTCGCGCCACGTCTTCGGCTCGACACCGAAGGAGCTGAACCTCTGGGGTCAGCCCGACTATCTCGACCGGCTGGACGCCTATCGTGCGCATTTCGATCCGGCGCAGAAGCCCTCGGCGCGCTACTTCTTGGAGAGCACGCCGCACTACTTCCATGCGCCGAACATCTTTGCGGATGTGTCCGATCAGATCCGGTCGACGATCGCCGATGTGCGGGTGATGGTGATCCTTCGCAACCCGGTGGAGCGCTACCGCTCAGCCTATGTCCATCACATCCGCAAAGGACGCTTGCCCTTCGTTGCCGAGATCGACCGGGTGACGGATGAGCAGATCATGCTGGCAACGGGGCTCTACGGAAAGATCCTGCCGCATTGGCGGCGGCGTTTCCCGGACATGCTCGTCTATCCCTTCGAGCGGTTGGCGCAGGACCCGGCGGGGTTGGTTGCGGAGGTCTTCGGGGCGTTGGACGTGCCATGCGATCTCGATCCGGCCACGTTGTCTCCGCCACTCCACACCTCGCGACAGAAGCGGACGGAGGCGGGTTGGCCGAGCATGCCGGTGCTGAAGACTGAGACCCGGGCGGCGCTGATCGACTATTATCGCGAGGATATCGAGAGCCTTGCGGGGCAAGTCGATTTCGATGTGCGCAGTTGGTTGCAGATGCCGGACGCGCGGGGTGCGCCATGACCGAGAGCGGGGTCGTCTCGGCAGTGGTGCCGAAAGGTTTGCTTTGTTGATGCGGACAAATTGGCGGGCCAAACGCCGAGGCCGGTTCGTCCTGGCGCCGCTCGCAGTTATGAAATGGAGAGTTGAGTTACATTGGCTCACGCTTGAGTCGCCGGTGAGTTAGTTTATGTCGCGAGGGATGGCCGCTCTATTATTTTATGGCCCTGTTCGAATGCGATGCTATATCTTGGGAATATTGCTGCAGTCGAAATGCTGCATCTCGTTAAAGAGGCCTTATTGTCAGTTTTGTATGCAATTCTCTATTTTATGAATGATAGAAATGATGGATGGGACTGCAGACCTGCGCTGATTTGATGGTCTCGAGTTTATTGTATGACCTTCAAGCACAGCATTGTCTGAACCTACGTTAGTCATCACTTTGTAATGATATGAACTTCCGAATGCCGATGCCGTGGGCGCTGCCTAATTCCAAGGCATGGAAATTCTGATGCTGCACCGCAATATATCCCACAATTGGGAATTGTATGCGGTTTTGGGGTTTGTCATGGTGCCTAAAGCTGGAGAGAACGAATCCGTTGCGATGTTTGGGCTCGTCGACTTTCATCGCCGCACTAAGCTCCAGCATCTGAAGGCGTTTGCGAGCGCGGCGATCTGTTTGCCGTAGTCCGTTGGGCGCCACCAAAGACCCGAAGAAAAACTCGGGCGGGAGGAAGAAATGAAAGCGCATCAGACCCCATCAAGGGCTGCGCCTTGCTTCGATGCCCGTCTGGCGGCGAGGGGGAGGCGTATCGATGGCGAACCGCAAAAGCGGCACGGAGACGTTCACCAAGCTACTGGTCAGTCACGCGGACCGGCTGGGTGACAGCCCTGCGGTAAGCGAGAAGCGTCGCGGGATCTGGCACACGCGGACGTGGAGCGCGTTGGCCGCCGAAGTCGAGGTCATCGCCGCGGCGCTGGCCGCGCGAGGCCTGCAGCGGGGTGCAACAGTCGTGATGCTGGGCGACAGCCGCCCGCATCTGTTCTCGACCCTCTGCGCCGTGCACGCGGTTGGGGCGGTCGCGGCGCCCGTCTATCACGACGCGACGACGTCTGAGCTTGCCGCCGCAATCCGGATGACCGGTGCCACCCACGCCTTCGCGCAGGACCAAGAGCAGGTCGACAAGCTCCTCGAGGTGATGCCCGAGGCGCCGACGCTCACGACGATCGTTTTCGACGAAGACAAGGGCATGCGGCACTACCGCCATCCGCAGCTCGTGAGCTATGAGGCGCTGAGCGATGGCGCCGGCGGTGATCAGCGCGCTCTGGTCGATGCGCTGCGCGAGCGGGCGGAAGAGACGCTGAGCAACGATGACGCCTTCATCTTCTTCACGCCAGGCGCCGAAGGCTCCGCCAAAGGCATCGTGCACAGCCATGGCTCGCTGATCGGCCGGGCGCGTGCTGCGGCCGCCATCGATCATATGCTGCCCGAGCATATCGTGA
>JBCDFC010000255.1:0-6744 GCA_039178805.1 Pseudomonadota bacterium
CACGGTTTTCGGTGCATCGGGTGCTGTCCGGCTCTGCGGGCTCTACTTGCCCAATGGCAACCCCACGCCCGGGCCGAAATACGACTACAAGCTCGCCTGGATGGCGCGCATGCAGGCGCGTGTTGAGACGCTGCTGACCGAAGAGCAGCCGGCGGTCTTCGCGGGCGACTACAACTGCATCCCAGAGCCACGCGACGCGCTCGATCCGAAGGCTTGGGAGGGCGATGCGCTTTACCTGCCGGAGACGCGGTCCGCGTGGCGCAGGCTCGTCAATCTCGGTCTGCACGATGCGACGCGGGAGCTGACGCAGGCGGACGAGACCTTCACATTCTGGGACTATCAGGGTGGTGCCTGGGACCGGAACCACGGCATTAGGATCGATCATTTGCTGCTGAGCCCGCAGGCCGCGGATCGGCTATCGGGTGGCTGGATCGAGGCGGAGATGCGGGGCCGCGAGAAGCCGTCGGACCATGTGCCCGTCTGGGTCGATCTTGAGATCTGAGCAATTCGGAAAGCGTTCGGGTGCTTCAGCCTCCGGATCGGCGGGGCCTAGCGGCTGGCACTGCGACGGGTGCGGCGCCACCTGAAGTGCCTCCCGCCCTGCGCCCAGGCCGGGGCGTCGGTAGCGGATCGTTCGGGCCGGGTGAGCGTACGGTCAGCGACGTATCAGCGACGGGAGCGGTACCAGCGGGACGCGAAGGCGGGCGCGCAGTCTTTGGCCCGGGCGAGCCGTTCGATGCCGCAGCAGATCCTACCGTTGGCGTTGCTTCTTGCGGCTCGGCTGCGGTCACGGCGCGCACCGTTCCCAACCCGGCCACGGGCGGCGGTGTCGGCGTCAGGGCGTTTGTGCCTCGATTGCCCCTCTCCAAGGCGTCGATCTGCTTGAGAACGTGAGCCAGCATTTCATCTGAAGCGATTGTGTTCGCGCGGAAACCGCTAACTGTAACCACGATCAAACGGCCATTCACCTCGACAAAGGCCCGCCAGAAATCGCGGCTGAGGATCGGCAGGCTGTCGTCGAGGGCCCGGGCATGGACGAAGAGGCCGTCGCCAAGCTCCCGCATCTCGACCACTTCGACGGGCGTGCCCCGGGCGCCCCGCGCCAGGCGATCGCGGCCGCCCGGGCTCACGAGAAACGCTTCGAGCGACTGCAACGTGCCACGCGCCTCCCCAGCGACCGAGACGGTCACAAGACCCGGAAAGCCATCGGCCATGTGAAGCCGCTCACCAGAACGGGAACGAACCGCCTGCCCGTTCTTCGCGCCAAGCTCCAACGTACAATCGGTGAGGAGCAGGAAGGCAGAAGAGGCGGACAGATCGATCGCATCCTCGTTGATGCACGACCCCTCGCTGGGACTGACCACGATCTGTCGACCACGCGCGGCGATGATGGCCCGGGTGGGAGACGCCTCGACCACCGCAAACGCGCCCGCAGCCCGCGCCCGCTCAAGTTCCGCTTTCAGCGTCGGCTCACCCTGGGTGAGCATGCAGCCCGTCACAAGCCAAAGGAAGAGCGGCGTAAGGCAGGCCCGCATGAGCCCATCCAGGATTGCGGGCCCAATGCTCACAGGTCCGCGTAGACGTGGCGTTCGCCGGCCATACCGGGATGGGTCACAGCGCCATCCTTGGTCGAGCCGACAAGCTGCGCAAACTTCCAGAGCGCGCCCGAGCCGTACATCGTCTCTCGCGGCGGCGCCGCCTTCCAGGCGCGATGGCGTTCACGGAGCTCCTTCGCCGTCAGCTTGACCTTGATGACCCCCTTGCGGGCATCGATCAGGATGATGTCGCCATTCTTGAGAAGGCCGATCGGCCCGCCGACCGCGGCCTCAGGCCCCACATGGCCGACGCAGAAGCCGCGCGTCGCACCGGAGAACCGGCCATCGGTGATGAGCGCGACTTTCGAGCCCATGCCCTGACCCGAGATGGCTGCGGTGGTGGCCAGCATCTCACGCATGCCGGGGCCGCCCTTCGGCCCTTCGTTGCGGATGACGATGACCTCGCCCTCCTCGTATTCGCGGCGCTGCACGGCGGCGAATGCGTCCTCCTCGCACTCGAAGACGCGCGCGGGGCCCTCGAACTTCAGCCGCTTCATGCCCGCAACCTTCACGATGGCACCTTCGGGGGCGAGGTTGCCCTTCAGGCCCACGACGCCGCCCCAGGTCGAGAGCGGTTTTTCGATTGGGTGGATCACAGTGCCATCCGCCTCGCCGCCGATGTTTTCGAGGTTCTCTTTCATTGTACGGCCCGTGGCCGTCATGCAGTCGCCGTGGATCAAGCCGGCCCGCATCAACTCTTTCATGACCACCATGACACCGCCGACTTCCCACAGATCCTTGGCGACGTATTTCCCACCCGGCTTCAGATCGACGAAATACGGCGTCTCACGACAGATGTCGCAGAAGTCGTCGAGGGTGAACGAGATCCCGGCCTCATGGGCGATGGCGGGCAGGTGCAGGCCGCCATTGGTGCTGCCGCCGGTTGCCGCGACGACCCGGGCCGCGTTCTCGATGCTCTCCCGCGTGACGATATCGCGGGCGCGGATCCGCTGGCTGAGGAGGTTCATGACCGCCCGGCCCGATGCCTCGGCATACTGATCGCGACTTTGATAAGGTGCAGGCGCACCGGCGGAGTTCGGAAGAGCGAGGCCCACGGCCTCGGACACGCAGGCCATTGTGTTGGCCGTGAACTGCCCACCACAGGCGCCCTCGGACGGGCAGGCGACGCGCTCCAAGATCGCGAGGGCCGCCTCGGACATCGTGCCGCCCTGGTGGCGGCCGACAGCCTCGAACATGTCCTGCACCGTCAGATCGCGATCCGCGAAATCCGCAGGTACATCCGCGCCCTTGGTGGCCCGTCCCGGCAGAATGGAACCGCCGTAGAGAAAGACCGACGGCGTGTTGAGCCGGGCCATCGCCATCATCATGCCCGGCAAGCTCTTGTCGCAGCCCGCAAGACCCACAACCGCATCATAGGCGTGGCCGCGCATCGTAAGCTCTACTGTGTCGGCAATCGCTTCCCGGCTCGCCAAGGATGAGCGCATGCCCTCATGCCCCATGGCGATCCCGTCCGTGACCGTGATCGTCGTGAATTCCCGCGGTGTGCCAAGCGCCTCTTTCACGCCGAGCTTCACGGCCTGTGCCTGACGGTTCAGGGCGATGTTGCAGGGTGCGGCCTCGTTCCAGCACGTCGCGACCCCGACGAAGGGGCGATGGATCTCCGCCTCCGTCAGACCCATGGCATAGTAATACGAGCGGTGCGGCGCGCGCTGCGGCCCCTCGGTCACATGCCGACTGACCAGACCAGACTTGTCGAATTGCCGCACGTCCATGGCGCCTCATCCCCTTCATGGCCAGCGCGGTTTGGCCCGCGCGTCGCTAGAATCGCGGCGGCGAGACTAGCCATGCGCCCGGAAAGGAGCCAGCCGTGAGATGCCACTCCTTTCAACGCTTTACCCATACGACATGGTTCAGGCTTCAAACTGGCATCTTCAGACCCCATTTTAGTCCGAATGCGGAAGCAAGTTTCGCAATAAGAAAAAGATCGGAGGAACGCACATGCTCGGCGAGGCCGATATTCCGTTCAAGGCGGACGGCATCAGGCTGAGGCGCTATCTGGCCATTGAGTACCGGATGCGTGAGCCTCAGTACGACCGCCACGTCCAACAGCTCCATCGTCAGCCGCAAGACACGCTGCCCGACCGTTTGGAGCATTATCCGCGGATCGAGCGCGGAGAGCTGGCCTGACAGCACGCTGACCGCCAAACTTATGCCGCAGAGCCCGCTATCAGTCGGGTGGAGGCCGGCAGGGAGAATGGCGTGGCAGCGACGGATGCAGAGGGCGACCGGAGCGAGAGCACCGGCGTTGAACGCTGGGCCCTGTGGGTCCTCGTGGCGGTTTCGGTTGTTTGGGTGGGCGGTGCGCTCTTCATCGCGCCAGCCGCTCCGTTCATCATCGATGGCTATATCTTCCTCTCGATGTCCGAAGCGTTCGCCGAGCGCGGCTCGCTCTTCCTCGACAACGGTTACGCCGATTATGGCAACCCATCGCTCCGCGTCCTGCTGACCCGAACGATCGACGGCGAATTGGTCCCGCAATATCCGGGTTTGTGGGGCGTCCTCTCAGCCCCGGCCTACCTAGCGCTCGGCGCGCGGGGCGTGATGCTGATGAACGCCCTCGCCAGCATCGCCAGTGTTTTCGCCGTCTGGCGGCTCGGCATCCTCCTTTTCGCTGATCGGAAGCTTGCGATCCGGGGCGCCGTGATCTTCGCGGTCGCAACTTACGCCGTCGACTATGCGACCGGGATCTGGCCGCAGGCCGTGGGCGCCGCGATCGTCATCTGGGCCTATGTGGCGACGGTGGCTTCGGCGCAGAACGATGGGCGCGCGGCGTTCCAGCTGGCAGGGATCGCGGGTCTGCTCCTCGGCATCGGGGTCGCGTTGCGTGCCGACATCCTGTTTTCGCTCCCCGCTGCCATTCTGTGGCTTCTCACCACCGCGAGCCGCCCCTACGGCTCACTGGCGGCGTTTGCACTGGGACTGGTTCCAGGGCTCGGGACAGCCACTGCGATCAACGAGGCGAAGTTCGGTGTGCTCTCACCAATGAGCTATGGCGTGCCCGCCGGGAACACCTCGCTCGAACATTGGGTGCCATTCCTACCATTCGCAGTCATTGGCCTCTTGGCGGCTCTTCTCCTGGGTCTGCCCGTCGTCCGGCGCCTTGTCCTGCGCCCCGTCATCATCGTGCTGGGCTCGCTTGCAGCCCTTTCCCTCGGCCTCGCACTTGAAGAGACGCAGGCGCTCACACGCAACCTGCTGACCGGTATCTGGGCGCTTGTGGTCGATTTGCAGACGATCTCACTCGACATTCACGGCACGCATGTCGGCGAGGACGGCGTCGTGACGGTGTTCGGCGTCGTGAAGAAGTCGCTCCTTCATAGCCTGCCCTATCTCGCCGGCTGCATCGTGCTCTTGCCGCGGATCTGGCGGGGGCCCGATCAGAAACCGCTCGCCTTCTGCTTGCTCGTATCCGCGGCGATCATCGCGCCCTTTGCGCTCACAAGCTGGCATGGCGGGCCTGCGAACCAGGTGCGCTACTTCCTGACGATCCTGCCGGTCCTGGCCCTTGCGGCGGCAGCGGCCCTTCGCGAGATCGCGCCCTTGCGCAAGCATGGCGACCGCGCGGGCTCCCTGATCTTCGCTATCGTCGCTCTCCTGGCGGGCGCCCTGCCCTTCGCGATGGGGCTAAGACCGAGCTACATCTCCCAGAACATCTTCCCCTGGGCGCTCGTCGATGTTCTCCTCGCACTTGGGGTCGCCATCCTGATTGCACCCCACATCAACGCCTATACGCGGGCGCTTCGGGGGCGCCTCGCCCAGGCGATGTGGACGATGATGCTGGTGTCCTTCGCGACTGCCACCGTCTCGGCCTGGATGCTGGACATGGGCATCACGCAGAAGGAACGGCTTTTCAACAGCGAGGTCGCCGCGGCCGCAGCCACCCTTCCGGAAGACGCGCTCGTGGTGAGCTTCGTCGTCCACCGCCTGGGCGAACGGCTGAACACACCGGGCATGCTGACTATCCAAGGCAACGACAAGGAGCTGACGCTTCGCGAGCCGGCGCATGACCTCGTCCGCCAGGCCGCTGCGGAGGGCCGGCAGGTGATCGCGCATTCGGACTGGGCCGTGGCGGAGCTGCAGAAAGCCGGCCTCGTCGCCGACGCCGAACTCATCCACGCGTTCCCGCCGAACGACAGCCTCTACCGGATCACGCTGCCTGAGGATCAGATCCCACGCTGAGACGGGACGCGACGGTCCGGGCACCAATGCGTTCTTTGGATCTCCGGGGTGCGCCTGGCGATCAGGGTGGTGCCGGCGGATTGGGGAGGTTCACCTCCCCGCTCAGTGTCAGCCGAGGTTTGCGAGCCTGTCGAGGGCGGCGGCGAGGCGGGATTTCTCCGCCTCGGCCGTCGCCAGGCGCTCGCGCTGCTCGGCCACCACGGCCTCTGGGGCCTTGGCAGTGAACTTCTCGTTCGAGAGCTTGCCCTCGATCTTGGCGATCTCCGCGTCGAGCTTGCCGATCTCCTTCTTCAGGCGCGCGTTCTCGGCAGCGACATCGATCACGCCCTTGAGCGGCAGGTTCACCGCGCAGTCCTCCAGCGCGAAGGTGACCGAGCCCTCGGGCGCCTCCTCGGCCACCGCCACTTCGGAAAGCCGCGCGAGCCGCTTCACAAGGGGCGCATTCCTGAGAAGCCGCATCGCGACTGCCGCCGAATGACCCGTCAACACAAGCTCGATCTGCGCCCCCGCCGGCACGTTCATCTCGGCACGCAGGGACCGGATGCCCTCGATCATCCGGATCGTCCAATCGATCTCCTCATCCGCCTCCCCGTCGGCGAGCGAGAGATCGAGGACCGGCCAATCCGCATGGGCGCAGAGCCCGTCACGCCCCGTCCCCTCCCACAACGCCTCGGTGATGAAGGGCGAGAACGGGTGCATCACCGCCACGATCTGGCCGAGCGCCCAGGCCGCCGTCGCCCGCGTCTCGGCCCGCGCGCTCGGGTTTTCGTCCTGCAGGAGCGGTTTCGAGAGCTCCAAGTACCAGTCGCAGAACGTCTTCCAGACATGGTCGTAAATCGCCGTCGCCGCGTCGTTGAACCGATACTCCGCCAGCGCCGTATCGACGGCTGCGACCATGCGCGCAGTCTCGCCTATGATCCAGCGATTGACCCGCCGCCGGGGCGCGGAC
>JBCDFC010000256.1:0-6723 GCA_039178805.1 Pseudomonadota bacterium
CTGAGGTCGCCGAGAAGTAAGCGCGCCCATAGCCGCCGGTGGCCAGCACCACCATCTTGGCGGCAAAGCGGTGGACCGTCCCGTCCTCCAGCTTCCAGGCGATGACGCCGACGCATTCCCCGTCATCGTTCATCACGAGATCGGTCGCGAAATACTCGATGAAGAACTCCGCATCGTTCTTCAGCGACTGGCCGTAAAGCGTGTGGAGGATCGCATGCCCCGTCCGGTCCGCCGCGGCACAGGTCCGCTGCACCGGCGGGCCCTCGCCAAACTCGGTCGTATGGCCGCCGAAGGGGCGCTGATAGATCGTGCCCTGCTCGGTCCGGCTGAACGGCACGCCGTAATGCTCAAGCTCGTAGACGGCCTTCGGTGCTTCGCGGGCGAGGTATTCCATCGCGTCCGAGTCACCCAGCCAGTCCGACCCCTTCACGGTGTCGTACATGTGCCATTGCCAGTTGTCGGGCCCCATATTGCCCAGGGACGCCGCGATCCCGCCCTGCGCTGCCACGGTGTGCGAGCGCGTCGGGAAGACCTTGGTGATGCAGGCGGTTTTCAGCCCCTGCTCCGCCATGCCCAGCGTCGCGCGCAGGCCCGATCCGCCCGCGCCCACGACCACAACATCGTATTTGTGGTCGATATAGGTGTATGCCGACATGACGTGCTCCGTCTTTGCTCGCTCAGCCGGTGAACGCGATCTTGAGGATGGCGAAGACCCCGGCGAAACCGCCCAGCCCGCAGATCCCCATGGCCGCGACATGCCCGGCCATCAGCTGGCCTTTGTCATGGATATAATCTTGCATAACCACCTGCAGTCCAAGGAAGAGGTGGTAGAATGTCACGGTGATCATCAGCACCGCGACGATCGCATGGAAGGGCTGACTGTAGAGCGCGATCAGCGCCTCCCGCCCCTCGCCCAGCACGCCCGCAAAGGGAATGACGAAAAGGATCGTCAACGGCACGAGTGCGAACGAGGTGAGCTTGATCGTCCACCAGTGATGCACGCCGTCATGGGCGGAGCCTAGGAAAGCGGCGCGGGCGCGAGGGGTGCGATACGACATCTCCGCCCCCTCAGCTAATCAGCACGACAAGAAGCGTCACGACGGCTGTCCCCGCCAGCAGGATATGGCCCGAGCGGTGCACGAGCGGCATGTTGAAACCGCGCCCTGTGTCCCACCACAGATGCCGGATCCCGCCCAAGAGCTGATAGACGACGCCCGCGAGCGCTCCCAGCATGATGAGGTCGCCAAGATAACTCGTCAGCCACCACTCCGCCGTGGCGAAGGCCTCCTCCGAGGTCGCCGCCGCCAGGAAGAGCCACACGATCAACAGCGCCGGCAGCGTCAGCCCCACGCCCGCGATCCTGAACAAGATCGACAAGGCCGAGTGTAGCTGCGGCTTGTAGATCGTCAGATGCGGCGAGAGCGGGCGGTTGCCCCGGTTAACATCGGCCATCGGTCATCCCGTTGCGGAAACCACTTCCATTCTTCACCCACGGATAAACCCCGCCGCCCCCCCATGCCAGCCCCCAAATGCCGCACTGCCTAAAGCTTGATGCGATCGCACGATCCCGGCAGCGGTTTTTCAGGCCAATTCCGAGCGCAAGCGCTCAGCCGCCATCGCCGCCACATCCTCTGCGGCATGCTTCGCGCCGGCCCCTGAAAGAAGCGTTACGGCCCGCATACTGCCGACCAGCATGCGTGCAAGCACCGCGACATCCGCGCCCTGCCGAAGCGTTCCGTCCGCTACGGCCGCCGAAAGACGCTGCTCCACATGCGCCATGGACTGCTCGAGACGCGCGCGCACGCTGTCACCCGCGGGCCCTGCCATGCCGCCGAGCTCGCCCGCCATCCGTGAGATCAGGCAACCGGGCGGGCCATCCGGTCCCCCACCGGCGACCAGCGCGGCCAGCATCGCCTCTGCCCCGGCAACCAAGTCATCGCGGTCCAGCAGGGCGAGCATCGCCTCTTCCACCTCGGTGCCATAGCGGGCGAAGGCCACCCGGAACATCGCTGCCTTGTCGCCGAAGGCATTGTAGAGGCTGCCACGCTTCAAGCCCGTCGAGGCTTCCAATTCGCCGATCCCAGTCCCGGCATAGCCACCCTGCCAGAAAGCCCGCATCAGCGCGCGTTCGGCCTCGGCCACATCGAATGCCTTCGTCCCCGCCAAGATCCTCTCCACCTCGCGATCCTTGCGCGTCAGATAAAGATCTTTTGACATTCGTTCAAACTTGAACGATCAGTCAAAAATGCCATCTCCCCGAGCAAGAGGCGCTGCACCCCGCCGCGTCGGAAGCTCGCAAGGAGAACACCCATGTCCAGCCCCATCCCCAGCCGGCTCACTGGAAAACGCGCCGTCATCACCGGCGCGAGCAGCGGCCTCGGCCTCGAGATGGCGCGCCGTTTCATCGCCGAGGGCGCCGAAGTGCTGATCACGGGCACCAGCCAGGAGAAGGTCGACCGCGCGGTCGCCGATCTCGGCCCCGCTGCGACCGGTCAGGTCACCGAGGTCCGCAACCTCGCCGATCTCGATGCCCTAGCCGACGCCGCCAAGGCACGCTGGGGCGCCATCGACATCCTCGTTGCCAATGCCGGCGTCGGCACTTTCGGCCCCTTCGACCAGATCGCCGAGGAGGCGTTCGACTGGCAGTTCGACATCAACGTCAAAGGCGCGCTCTTCACCGTGCAGAAGCTCGCGGCGCTCCTGGGCGAAGGCGGCTCGGTGATCCTCACCGGCTCGGCGGTCAACGCCAAGGGCCTCGGCGATGGCGTCGTGTACTTCGCCACCAAGGCCGCCATCCGCAGCCTTGCCCGTTCCCTCAGCCATGCGCTCGCGCCCCGCGGCATCCGCGTCAACGCCCTGTCCCCGGGACTGGTGATGACCGGCTTCCAGGAGCGCTCGGGCAATGCCGCCGAAGACCTCGACGCTTTCGGCCAATTGGTCGTCGGCATGGCCCCCATGGCCCGCCTCGGAGAGCAGGGGGAGATCGCCTCCGCTGCCGCCTTCCTGGCATCGTCCGACGCCAGCTACATGACCGGCGCGGATCTCGTCGTCGATGGCGGTTTCATGGCCGTCTGAGCGCTCTAGGCGCTGGGTCAACTGCCTCCTGCCATTGACCTGCGCGCTAAACCCGCCCTCAATGTGAGGCAAAGATCCGGGTCAACAGGGAGACCGCCACTCATGAAACGCACTATCGCTGCAGCCATTTGTTTGTTGGCGACGCCGGCTCTTGCCGCCGATGTCGATATCTGTGTCGAAGGCGCCTATCCGCCGTTCTCCGAGACGACCGCATCCGGCGATGTCGTGGGCTTCGATATCGATATCGCCAATGCGCTCTGTGATGTGATGGGCAAGTCCTGCGAGATGGTGCCGACGGAGTGGGACGGGATCATCCCAGCCCTCCTCGAAGGCAAATGCGATGCGATCATCGCCTCGATGTCGATCACCGAGGAGCGCAAGCAGATCATCGACTTCTCCGAGAAGTATTACAACACGCCGGCCAAGTTCGCGGCCTCCGAGAAGGCGATCGCCGGCGGGCTCGCCGATACCAAGGAGGCTATGGCCGGCAGGGCGGTGGGCGTCCAACGCGGCACCATCCACCAGGACTTCATGGAGGGTGAGTTCCCGGATGTGGAGCTGAAGCTTTATGGCACGCAGGACGAGGCCTATCTCGATCTCGCCGCGGGGCGCGTCGATGCCATTATCGCCGACTCGATCGCGATCTCCGACGGGTTCCTCAAGACGGATGCGGGTGCTGGCTTCGCCTTCTTCGGCCAGGACTACTCGATCCCGGAGTACCATGGCGACGGTGCCGGCATCGGGGTGCGTCAGGGTGAGGAGGCGCTGCGCGACGCGTTCTCGGACGCCATCCGCACGATCCGCGAGAACGGCACCTATCAGAAGATCCAGGCCAAGTATTTCGAGTTCGACATCTACGGGGCAGGGGTCTGAGCGCGCCTCGACCCGGGTGGGCGTTCCGCGCCCATCCGACATTCGGCCCGGGTGATCGTGCCCGGGCTTTCGGTCGCCCGGTCGCGCTTGGGGGTCGCTCGGTCGTCCTTCGAGAGCGGTCGCAAGTCGCCTCCGGTCGCCTCCTGGGCGGACGACCGATGCCATTCGAGCCCTCGCGCCGGTGAGCGATCTCGTCGAATACGCGCCGCTTTTGGCGCAGGGGACGGGGGTCACCATCGCGCTCGCGGTCCTGTCGCTCGTCCTCGCCACAGCCCTCGGCGCGCTCGGTGCGGCGGCCAAGCTTTCGGGCAAGCGGCGCTTCGACTGGCCCGCGCGCACCTATACGACGCTCGTGCGCGGCGTCCCGGATCTCGTGCTGATCCTCTTGATCTATTTCGGCGGTCAGCGGCTGGTGAACACGCTCGCGCAAGCGTTGGGGCTCGACTATATCGAAGTCTCGAAATTCGGTGCCGGGGTCTTCGCCATCGGCTTCATCTACGGCGCCTATCTGACCGAGACGTTCCGCGGTGCCTATCAATCGGTGCCGAAAGGGCAAGGCGAAGCGGCGCAGGCGCTCGGCGTCCCGCGGCTCACCGCGCTCCGCCTCGTCGTGCTGCCACAGCTCCTCCGCCTCGCCCTCTCCGGCTACTCCAATGTCTGGATGGTGCTGGTCAAATCGACGGCCGTGGTCAGCGTCATCGGGCTCGCCGATCTGGTGGGCCTGGCGGATAAGGCGGGCAAATCCACGAGGCAGCAGTTCTGGTTCTATCTTGCTGTTTTGCTTGTGTATTTGGCGATCACCATCGTCTCAGAGCAAATCCTGGGACGCGCTGAGAAGCGCCTCAATCGCGGGCAGGAAGCGCGGGGGTCGGCATGAGGTTTGACCTCGTCGCAGCCGATTGGGCGATGTTTGCCGAGGGCGTCTGGATGACGGCCCAGCTCACCGCGCTCGCGGTCACGGTCGGCTTCTTCATCGCGCTGCCGGCCGCACTCGCCATGCATCGCAAGCGCCGCTCCGCCCCGTTCTGCCGAGGCTTTGTCTACCTCTTCCGGGGCACGCCGCTCCTCGTACAGACCTATCTCATCTACTATGGGCTCGCGCAGTTCGACTGGGTGCGCGAGGGACCGTGGTGGATCGTCCTGCGCGAGGCTTGGTGGTGCGCCCTCATCGCCTTCTCGCTGAACTCGGCGGCTTATCAGGCCGAGATCTTGCGCGGCGCCTTCGCGACGGTGCCGCGTGGCGAGATCGAGGGGGGACGGGCGCTTGGCCTGTCGGAGCGGCTGATAACCTGGCTCGTCCTGCTGCCCTCGGCGTTCCGCAGGGCCCTGCCGCAATACGGCAACGAGATCGTCTTCATGCTCCATGGCAGCGTGGTGGCATCGGTTATCACGCTGCAGGATATCCTGGGCGCCGGGCGAACCCTGAACGCCCGCTACTACCTTGCTTATGAAGGGCTTTTGACGGCGGCAATGCTGTATATGGCGCTCACTTTCCTGCTGGTCGGGCTGTTCCGGCAGGTCGAGCGTCGCTACCTGCGCCACCTCAACATTCGCGTTGAGGACAAGGCGGCGTCGGCGGGGCAGGGCGCGATCGTTCGTAGTCTGGGGACCGTCCCGGCCCGCTAACGCCGCTGAGCGCGACGTCAGCGCCTCGCCTTCATCCGTTGGATCGCCTTGTCGAGTTCCGCCCGGTCCGAGAGGGTGATCCCTTCCTCCTCTTCATCGAGGTTTTTCTCGCCGGCGAAGGCCGTGCGGTTGCCCACCACGACGACCGCCATCAGCACCAGCGTCGCTGCCGCCACGGAGAGCATGGTCTGCTCAACGTGAGACAAGCTCAGCACCCATTCGTAAACTCGCTCGACGAACAAGGCATCTGCCGATCCTGCTTCCGTCTCGGTTGGCGCATAGGCGTGTCCGACGCCCATATCCGAAAGACGCTTATCCATGAGCTCCCCCATTCACTCATTCTTTACCACCCGTGACGAGGGGGCCATCGAGAGCGGGAGGCGTCAATTCGCAGGGTCGCACAACCCAAGAATGCGCAGGGGAAAACGACCTTCGGCGAAGGGTTGAACAGATTTCAACGACTTTCGAAGCGTGTCGTTATCTCGTGGGTTGTGTCACGGAAGTGATGTAACGAACCCGTGCAGCGTTACATATTCTCACGCATCCGGCGCAGTGCGGCGGCGATTTCCGCCCGATCGCGCAGATTCGGCTTCTCTTCCTCGCGGCTCGGCCGGCCGCTCCCGCTGCGCGCAGGCAGTCGGAAGAAGGCGAAGACCGCAAAGCAGACGAGGACCAGAACGATCGCCGCAAAAGCGATCACTTCGTCGCCCGGCATCGTTGCAAAGTGACGGAGCACATGGCCGAAAAACGTGTCTCCATGCGCACCGGTCGGCCCATAGCCCGGCGCGTAGGCATGCCCGGTACCGAGATCCGAAAGGGAATCGGCCATGACGCACACTCCCATAGTTCACCCTAGGGAAGATGCTATCACAGGTTGTGTAAGATACAAGACAATCGCTGTCAGGTTGTCACCGGCGAGCAGATGACCGCCGGAAGCGGTGTCCGATCTTGCGAAGGGCGCGCGCCTTCCGACGTCACGAGCTCATGTCATGCTCGGGCGCGACCCGAGCATCCACAGCCCTGGGCGCTGGATTGCCGGATCAAGTCCGGCAATGACGGAAGCGAACCTTTCGGCCAGACCGCTCATGGTCCGTCGGAAACACGAGGTCACTGCCGGGCCTGACCCGGCAATCCAGACTTCTCTATCAC
>JBCDFC010000257.1:0-6637 GCA_039178805.1 Pseudomonadota bacterium
GGCAAGGGCGCGTGAGCAACGGCGCTGTGATGCCCAGAACCTCTCACCGCGACTGGATCTTCACCGGCATTTTGGTCTGCGCAATTGGGGTGGTGCTCGCACGCTTCGGCCTCGCGATCTGGGGGATGCGGCCGGGTTTCGCCTTCGTTGACTACAGGTACTTCTATGCGGCCGGCGTCGCCTTCGCCCAAGGCCTCGATGTTTATGGCGAGGCTTACCTAAAGCTCGGCCAAGAGGTCTTCGGCTTCTTCCCGCAACCCTTCTACTATCCGCCCAGTATCGTGCCGCTGCTCGCGCCACTGGCACTGTTCGACCCAAAGACCGGATCCGCGGTCTTCATGGCCTTGTCGGCGGGCGCCGTCTTGGCTTGCAGCGTCGCTGCTGCAGCCCTCATCCGGAACCGATCCTTGCACGTCGATTGGCGACTGGTGGCTGCGATCGTGGTGCTCGGCGCTGCCGTGTTTCGACCCGCGATGAGCGTGATGGTCCTCGGCAACGTGAAGGTGTTCATGTTGGTGGGCCTCGTGTGCTGGATCGCGGGCGCGTTGCGGGCGAGCGTGGTGCTGCAGGCTGTGGGCCTGGCAGTCCTGGTGATGAAGCCACAGCTTGGGCTGACGCTTGGCCTCCTCGCGTTGATGCGACCGGCATGGCGTCTTGGCGCGGTCGGTGCCGGGCTCTTGTCGGTGGGGCTCTATCTTCTCGCCGCCTGGCCCTTTGGGATCTTCTACTACGCGATGGAGTATGTCGGGAACGTACAGTCCTATACGGGGCAGCCCACAAACCCCGGAGAAGTGCTGATCGGCCTCCACTTC
The DNA here is from genome assembly GCA_039178805.1 of Pseudomonadota bacterium. Taxonomy (GTDB): domain Bacteria; phylum Pseudomonadota; class Alphaproteobacteria; order Rhodobacterales; family Rhodobacteraceae; genus Thermohalobaculum. The sequence goes on from JBCDFC010000257.1 coordinate 813, forward strand.
TTTCTCGACCGATTGGGGCTGAGCGTCGGCGCCTTTGCGACCGCCGGGATCTGCCTCGCGGCGGCTGCCCTCCGCGCCTTGAGAAACGCCGCGCCGCTGGATCCGATGGCGACGGGGTTCTTTGCCGTGGCGGTCGGTATTTGTGCGGCGCCCAGCCATTCGAACGAGACACTGGCGCTCATGCCGGTTCTGGCGCTCGCAGCGACCCGCGGGGACATCGCGTTAAAGCTGGTTCTTGCCGTCTCGATCTGCGGCCTCGGCATGCTCGACTGGAGTGTGCTGCTGCCTGGCGGCCTCGGCGCCTATGCGACCGTCCATCGTGAGCTGATCGGCACGCTGCTCTTGCTCGCTGCGACGGGTGCGCTGTTTCTGCTCTCGGCGCGCGAGGTCCAGAGCCGGTCGATGTGAGCGAGTGGGCGTTCAGGCGACGCGATCGCCCGGTTCACGGCCCGCGAAGAAGGCGTCGAGATTGTCGAGGGCGCGGAAGCCCATGGCATCGCGCGTCTCGAAGGTAGCAGAGCCGATATGGGGTAGCAGGAAGACGTTCGGCAGGGCCGCAATCTTTGCATTGCCCCCAGGCTCGGTGCGGAATACGTCTAGGCCCGCTGCGAACAGTTGGCCCGAACTGAGTGCATCGACAAGTGCGTCTTCATCGACCAACGCGCCGCGGGCGGTGTTCACTAGGATCGCGCCTTTGGGCATCCTGGCGAAGGCTGCGGCATTCATCATGCCCGTCGTCTCGGGCCCAGCCGGGCAATGGAGCGAGAGGACATCGGCGACCTCGAGCAGGCTCTCGAGCGTTTCGTGAAAGACCGCGCCCTTCTCCAGGCCGGGGTCGAGGCGACGGCGGTTGTGGTAGTGGATCTCCATCCCAAAGCCGCGCGCCCGGTCTGCAGTCACCTGGCCCACGCGACCCATGCCGACGAGCGCAAAGCGTTTGCCCGTCACTTGCCGGCCGACCATGAAGGCGGGGGACCAGAAGTCCCATTTCCCGTCGCGCACCATGATGTGCCCCTCGGCCCCGCGGCGTGCCGCGCCCAGCATGCAGAGGATCGCGATCTCGGCCGTGGCATCCGACAGCACATCCGGCGTGTTGGTAACGGTGATGCCATGCGTCTTGGCGGCCGCCAGATCCACATGATCGACGCCGACGGAGTGATTGGCGATGATCTTCAGCCTCTCCGGCAGCGCCGCGATCACCTCGGCCGAGAAGATCTCGGAATGGCAGGGCAGGACAGCGTCGACTTCCTGGCAGGCGGCGATCAGCTCATCCTTGGTGAAGACCCGGTCCTCCATGTTGAGGACAGTCTCGTAGTCGCGCCCGGCCCGCGCCTGGACCGCGTCGGTCAGGCGCCGGGTAATGAGCAGGCGCTTCACTTCCGGTAGCTCCGGATCGTCTTGGACAAGTCGCGCATGAAGTCGAAGACCGCCATGCCGACAACGATGCCGATGATCGCGATAAGCTCGACCTGCGGCACGAAGCTGACGATGACATAGAGGAAGCTGCCGAAGCCTGCGAGGGCGAGCAGGGCGAGGACGATCTCGAGCAGGATCATGCGGGCACTCCTGGATGGTGGGCCGGCGCCTTGGCCAGGGTCGAGACGAGCCAGGCGGCGGTGCGGAGAAGACGGGCATCGTCACCGGCCGGGCCGATAAGCTGCACGCCGAGCGGCAGGCCGGCGGGTCCCGTCATCAGCGGCAGGGTCACCGCTGGCAGGCCGGTGAACGACCAAAGACTGCAGAAGGCGGGGTTGCCGGTTGTCTCCGGCCCCGGCGCTTCGCCAGGCGCTGCGGGTGTGACCAGGGCATCCACCTCCTCGAACACCTCATCGAAGGCGGCGCGCAGGCGGGGCTGCAGCGTGCGCGCTTCGAGATAGGCTGTCGCCGGGACGCGCCGTCCCTCCTCGATTGCGTTGCGATAGAGCGGATGGACCTGGGTCGCATCGCGGTCGACGTAGTGGCCCAGAAGATGCGCCGCCTCGACCTGCATGATGCAGGCGATCAGCTCCTTGATCCGGGTAAGCGCCATGGGCGTTGCGATGTGCTGGCATCCGGGGATGGCGTCGACCAGCTCGTCGAAGGCTTCCGGCGTGCCGGGTGCCGCCTCGCTCCATGTCGGCCCCTCGAAGAAACCGATCACCGGCGTAACGGGCGGCGCCTCGGCCGCTGTGGCCGAGAGTTTGAGGCGATGCGGCAGGGCATCGGTGTCCTCGCCGTCCCCCCCTGTCATGTGTTCCAGCAACGCCACATCGGCCACGCTGCGCGCGAAAACACCCACATGGTCGAGCGCGGAGGAGACCGGCAATACGCCTGTGCGGGGCACCGCGCCAAAGCTCGCCTTGAAGCCTACGACCCCGCAAAAAGACGCTGGGCGAATGACGGAGCCGTTTGTCTGCGTGCCGAGGGCGAGCGGTACATGGCCTGCGGCGACCGCGGCGGCCGATCCGGCCGAAGAGCCGCCAGGGCTGCGCGTCAGGTCATGCGGATTACGGGTCATCGACGGTGGCGGCCCCGCCATTTCCGTCGTTACGGTCTTGCCGAGGATGATCGCCCCCTCGGCCTTCAGCCGTCGGATGCAAGTGGCATCGCTTTTCGCCACGCGCCCGGCATCGAGCGGCGCACCGTTCTCGAGCGGTTGGCCCGCCACGGCGATGATGTCCTTCACGCCGATGGGCAGCCCGTGCAGGGCGCCGAGCGGTCGACCGCGCCTACGATGCTCGTCCCTGGCCCGTGCGGCCGCGAGCGCACCCTCACGATCCACATGGCTCCAGGCCCGGATCTCGCTATCCGAAGCAGTGATCCGCGCAAGGCAAGCCTCGACGAGAGCCGTCGCCGTCAGCTCACCCCGCCCGATCGCAGCGCGCGCCTCGGTCGCGGTCAGATCCGCGGGGTTTGCTTTCGCTCCATCGGCCATGGCTCAGCCTCAGCCGTAGATCGCGTTGGGCAGCCAGAGATAGATGCCCGGGAAGTTATAGACCATGACCATCGCGATCAGGATCAGCACGAGGAATGGCATCACCCCTTTGAAGATCTGCGCAAGCTCCACCCCTGGTGGCGCGACCCCTTTGAGGTAGTAGGCCGCCATCGCCATCGGTGGTGTCAGGAACGAGGTCTGTAGGTTGAGCGCGATCAGGATGCCGAAGAACAGCGGATCGATCTCGAAAAACGGCAGCAGCGGCAGGAAGATCGGCACGAAGATAATGATGATCTCCGACCATTCCAGCGGCCAGCCCAGGATGAAGATGATCACCTGCGCCATGATTAGGAACTGAATGGGCGTGAGATCGAGGCCAAGGACGAACTCCTCGATCAGTGCCTCGCCGCCGAGCCAGGAGAAGACCGATGCGAAGGTCCAGGAACCTACGAACATCCAGCAGACCATCGCCGAGGTCTTCATCGTGAGATAGACGCTTTCGCGCAGGCGATCCCAGGTGAGCGAGCGGTAGGCGATGGCCAGCAATAGACCGCCGAGGGCGCCGAGAGACGCCGCCTCGGACGGGGTTGCAAGTCCGAACAGGATCGCGCCGAGGACGGCTAGGATCAGGATCGCAAGCGGGAAGAACGAGGTGATCAGCTTCACGATCACATCTACCGCCGTCAGCTCGTCGGTCTCATCCGCCGGGGGTTTCGGCGCAAGCTTGGGGTTTAACGCCGCGCGCCCCACCACATAGACCATGTAGAGGCCTGCGAGCAGGAAGCCCGGGAAAAGCGCGCCCGCATAGAGCTGCACGATGGATACGTTGGAGGTTGCTGCGTAAACGATCCGCATGATCGAAGGCGGGATCAGGATGCCGAGGCAGCCACCCGCGCAGATCACGCCTGCAGCGAACGAGGTATCGTAGTTCGCCCGCAGCATCGAGGGTAGCGCCAGCATACCCATCAGCGTCACGACCGCGCCAATGATGCCCGTGGCGGTCGCGAAGAGAGCGCAGGTCGCGAGCGCCGCGACGGCCATGGCGCCTGGCAGGCGTTTTGCCGTGACATAGAGCGTGTCGAAGAGGCGTGTGACGATGTTCGCGCGCTCCACGATGTAACCCATGAACAGGAACAGCGGGATCGCCGTGAGCACGTCGTTCGACATGACCGAGTAGGTTTGGTTCACGAACAAATCGAAGATGCGGTTGTTCAGGAACCCGCCGAACCATTCGCCGGTAAGCTCAAGCATGCCGGGCACTTCGCCCGCCTGGATCATCTCGGGCGTGGCGTTCTCCGACTTCTCGACGGCGCGATCGTAGCTCCGCCACTGCCGGTCAGCGTCGAAATACGCATAGTAGCCGAAGATCACCGCGACGGCCATCAACGTGAAGGCAACGGGGAAGCCGAGGAAGATCGTGAGAATGAAGATCGCGAGCATCATGATCGCGATTTGCGGGTCGGTCATTCCGGTACTTCCTTACTTTGGACGATCGGCTGCGGGTCCGAGGCCTTTCTCGGCGGCCTCGCGCAGCATGATGTCCTCGAGTTCTTCGACATCCTCGTCATGCCCGATCCACTCACCATGCCGGATCGCCCAGAGGCAGCGCAGCACCTGCGCGATGCCCTGCATGAAGAGGAGCACACCGGCCGCGACGATCAGCACTTTGAACTGAAAGATCGGCATGCCGGCCGGGCTCATCACGCTCACCTCGGTGAACCTGATCGAGCGTTCGGCATACTTCCACCCGGCGAAGATGAGTGCGAGCACACCGGGGAAATAGAAGATGATGTAGAGAGTGAGCTCCACGCGGCCCTGCGTCTTGGGCGACCAGAGGCGATAGAGAAAATCGCCCCGCACATGGGCGTTCGTCGCCAAGGCATAGGCGCCGCCCATCATGAAGATGGCGCCATACATCATATAGCTAAGATCGAAGGCCCAGGCCGTGGGTGCATTGAAGAGGTATCGACTGAACACTTCGAACGCCACGCCGAAGGTCATGATCATGATGCACCAGGCAAAGGCGCGCCCGAACCAGCTGGTGAGCCGGTCGATTAAGTGGATGGTCGCGATCATGGCACCCTCCTACCAGGCAGCTACCGGGCGCCCGAGGGGCGCCCGGCATGACTGCATCGCGGTAGTGCCTATCAGAACGGCAGCTTGCCGGGGAAGTAGTGGTCGTAGGCGAGCTTGTAGTCGGCCGCGTTGACGAGATCGTAGAAGGCGCAGCGCTCGGCCCAGTCCTTCTGGCTCTTCACGACGCGGGCGAAGAACTCGTCGGACTCAAGATCCGCGAGGACCTGATCCCAGGCCGCGAGCTGGGCCTTGAGGATCGAGGGGTCGGTGCGGTGCACGGTGACGCCATCCTCGTTGATCAGCTTCTGCAGATCGGCCGAGTACTTGTCCATCGCGAGGCCGTAGTTCGCCGTGTTGGCGGCCTCGGCGGCGTATTCAAGGATCGCCTGCTGCTCTTCGCTCAGGCCGTCGAAGACGTCCTTGTTGAAGATGATCTCGAAGAACTCGGCGGCCTGGTGGTAGGACGACATGTAGTAGTCCTTGGCCACGTCCTGCGCGCCGAACTGGCTGTCCGAGGTCGGGTTGTTAAACTCGAACGCGTCGATCACGCCCCGCTCGAGCGCGGGCACGATCTCACCGCCCGGAAGCTGCGTCACCGACACGCCGGCCGCCTGCATGACGTCGGCGGCGAGGCCGACCGTGCGCCACTTCAGGCCCTTCATGTCGTCGATCGTGTTGACGTTCTTCTTGAACCAGCCAAGCGGCTGCGTCGGCATCGGCATCGCGAAGAAGCCAACGAGATTGAGGCCCAGCACATCCTGGATCAGCTCGTCATAAAGCTCCTTACCGCCGCCATACTGGATCCAGGCCAGCATCTGGGCTGCGTTCGGGCCAA
>JBCDFC010000258.1:0-6629 GCA_039178805.1 Pseudomonadota bacterium
GCCGCCGAATAGACCAAGATCCGGTTCCGGACGACCTGAAACCGGTTCGAGGACGCGCGAGCAAGCCCTTTCGGCAAGGAAGACCTCATCACCTCAGTTCAGGAGACCAAAGATGAGATCGTTGTTCCTTGCCTCTGCCTTAGGGATCGTCTCGGCCGTCGCGAGCCATGCGGAACCCAGTGTCGGCTTCGACCGGTTCGAGGTTCGGACGGACCACCGCGTCCGGCCGATAGCCGCCGGGATCTGGTCGCCCGTTGGCAGGGCGACCTATGCCGGTCAGGTTGGGGGCAGCGCGGTCTTCGAACCCGTTGACGCCTATATCGGCGCGGCTCTGCCGGATGGGAAGCTGCCGCTGATCGTCGTCTCGCACGGCTCGGGCAGCAGCATTGACGGCACCGCCTGGCTCGCCGCTGGCCTGGCCGAGCGCGGCGCTCTGGTGCTTGTCCTGAACCATCCAGGGACGACAACGGGCGACAGCTCACCCCGCAGAACGGTGCGCCTGTCCGAGCGCGCGGCGGATTTGAGCGCAGCGCTCGATCATGTTCTGGGGGATCGGTACTTTGCTGAGCGCATTGATACCGATCGGATTGCCGCTCTGGGCTTTTCCCTCGGGGGTTCGACCGTTCTGGGGATCGCGGGGCTGCGCCTGAACCCAGTCGCCTACCGCAGTTATTGCGCGGAGTTCGGAGAAGCCGCCCAGGATTGCCTGTTCCTGATGCGGAGCGGGGTCGATTTCGAGAACTTGCCACCTGAGTTTTCGGCCGACATGACGGATGCGCGATTTGCCAGAATTGTCGCCGTCGATCCCGGTTTCACCTATGCTGCGATCCCGGAAAGCGCCGCAGCGATTGAACGCCCAATCCAATTGGTGTCACTCGGTGACAGCTTTCCATGGTTTGCAACCGATGTAAGGGCCGAGGGCAGTGGCCTGGTGGAGATGCTGCCGAACACAGAACACGTCGTGATCCCCAATGCGCATCACTACTCATTCCTGCCGATCTGCACCGAGAACGCGGCGCAACTGCTCATCGACGAGGGCGAGGATCCGATCTGTGACGATCCCGAGGGATGGGACCGATCAACAGCGCACGCTGCCGCCATCGAAGCAATCGCACGCTTCTTGGAGCTTTGATCGGGTCTATCGTGCACCTCCCCTCCTGCCTACAGGGGTGTGGAGCTGAGCCTTCCCCACTGAGGTGGTCCACCGTCATGGGCAGAAATCGGAGGACAAGGAATGGCGAGCAGGCGGCACCCGCCCGAGGGAAGTGTCCCGAAGTTGGGGCAGGTCGATGCACAAAACAGCTAAAGACCTCGCCGCATCAACTCTGAACGATAACTCGAAGGTATCATCAGGTGGTCCCCTTCGAAGAGAGAGACCACGACCTCGTCGGCCTACAGCTCGGCGTTCAAGCGGCGCGGATCGCCGCTAAACGGGTTTGACCCGGAGACGAGCGGGCGGCCACCCGCGACCGACAGGCGGGCCGACTGGGTTTGCGTCGCCGTGCCCTGGCCCAAAGAAGCCGCCGTCGCCTGCGGCACCCCGTTCTCCGATTGCCCCGCTGAGGGCGGTCTATAGAGGGCCAAAAGGGCGGACGGACCAGTGCGGCGACGGGGCAGACAAGGGCGGCACATCCGGGCCGGCATCGCCGTCCGTAGGGGACAGGGGCCGCAAGTCAGCGCGTTTCCGGATTGTTAGGTCTTTGCCGTGTAGGGGGGCGGGCTCCGCCAACAGAAAAGACCAAGAAGACCATGACCAGACCCCTCGACACCGCCCTCGCCAACCTTCCGACACGCCGAAAGATCATCCTCGCCGTCGCCGTACCGCTTGTCTTCACCGTCTTCGTAGGGGCGGTGGCGATCGTGAAGGGAGCACAGAACAAACACGCACATGATTGGGTCGACCATACGCAGCGGGTCCTGGCTCAGACATCGAACATCGTCGCCGCGGCCGTCGACATGGAGACCGGGATGCGGGGGTATCTCCTTGCGGGACAGGAGGAATTTCTCGACCCCTACAAGGAAGGCAGCGGCCGCGCCTTCACACAGCTCGAGGACTTGCGCCAAACCGTGAGCGACAACCCGCCCCAGGTGGCGCGGCTGGAGGAAGCGGAAGCCCAGTTGCGAGCCTGGCAATCAGAGGTTGCCGAAACCCAGATCGCCTTGCGCCGCGCGATCGGCGACGCACCCACGATGAACGATATGGCCGCAATCGTGAAGACGGGCGAAGGAAAGGCCTTCTTCGATGCGTTCCGCAGCCTGATCGACCGCTTCATCGACGCGGAACAGACATTGCTGGCCCAGCGCCAGGCTCGATTTGACGAGTTGCTCGCCTCGGGCCGCGTCACCGGCCCTCAGGCCCGTGAGGCGATCGACTGGGTGACCCATACCTACCGCGTGATCGGTGAGGCGAACCTGATCCTTGCCGCGGCCATCGACATGGAAACCGGCATGCGCGGCTTCCTCCTCGCCGGAGACGACGCGTTCCTGGAACCCTACGAAGCTGGTCTTGCCTCCTTTTCCGACCGGGTCGACGCGCTGGCGCAGACGGTCAGCGACAACCCGCAACAGGTCGCGCTGCTAGACGAGGTCCGCGACGTGATCGACAATTGGAACACCGAGACTGTCGGCCCGATCCTGGCCCTCCGGCGCGAGATCGGCGACGCCGCGACGATGGACAACATGGCCGATCTTGTGGGCGAAGCCCGCGGCAAGGCCTTCTTCGATGCGTTCCGCGCCACAATGGCGGATTTCGCCGCTGTGGAAGAAGCGCTGATGCTGGAGCGTCGGGCGGCCAACGACGCGTTGAGCCTGAACACGATCTTCATCATCGCCGGATCGGTCCTGGTCTCGCTCCTCCTGGGCGGCTTCGTGGCCAGACGTATCGGCAACGATATCGGCCAGGCCGTCCTCAAGCTCACTGATGGCATGGGCAAGCTGGCCGCTGGCGACAATGCGACGATCATCGAAGGGCAGGATCGCAAGGACGAAATCGGAGAGATGTCGCGCGCAACGGAAGTGTTCAAGCAAAACGCCATTCGGATCGAAGCGCTGAATGAGGAACGTGCCGCCGATGCCAAAAGGCTAGCGGACATGGCGGAAGGGCGCGAAGCCGCGGCCAAGAAGGAGGCGCAGCTGGCCAAGGAGCGCGAACGGGCAGACCGCGACGCCCGCGAACGGCTCGACGCCATGATGACGGAGCTGGACGGCGTGGTGGACGGCGCGCTCGACGGCGAGTTCGACAGGCGCTTGCCGACGGCCTTCGCGGACGAGTCCCTCGACGGGCTCGCGATCAAGGTGAACCGGCTTCTGGAGGTCGTGGACACGGGTCTGACGGAGACCGGCACCATGCTCGGCAAGGTCGCATCTGGCGATCTCCTCGACGATATGGAGGGAGACTTCCGCGGTGCCTTCGCGCGGCTCCAGCGGGACGTGAACGGCATGATCGGCGCGCTCCGCACGGTGATCGGCGACATTGGCGCGGCAAGCGACAGCGTCACCGGCTCGTCGGCCGAATTGAGCGCCACGGCCGCCGATCTCTCGAAGGAAACGGAGCGCAACGCCGCGGCGCTGGAGGAAACCTCCGCCGCGGTCGAAGAAGTATCGTCCAGCGTCAAGCAGATCTCCTCGAACGTGGCAGAATCGAGCGCCGATGCGCGCCAGGCCCGAGAAACCGCCCAGGCCAACGAAGTCGTGGCGACCGAGGCTGTCAGCTCCATGGAACGGATCTCGGAGGCTTCTCAGGAGATCAGCCGCGTGGTGGGCGTCATCGAAAGCATCGCGTTCCAGATCAACCTGCTTGCGCTCAATGCCGGCGTCGAAGCGGCCCGCGCCGGCGAGGCTGGGCGCGGCTTTTCCGTCGTCGCGTCCGAGGTTCGCGCCCTGGCACAGCGCTCCAGCGAAGCCGCGAGCGAGATCACGGATGTGATCGCACGCTCCGACACGGCCGTGGCGGAAGGGGTCAAGAAGGTCTCCGCGGCAAAGTCCTCGCTGGACGAGATTGCCGGGATCGTCATCCGAATTGCCGGAAGCATCGACGACGCATCGACCATGATCTCGGAGCAGTCGACGGGCATCGCAGAGATTTCGACGGCGATCTCGCAGCTCGACAACGCGACCCAGAAGCAAGCCGCCGCCTTCGAGGAGATCACCGCGTCAAGCGCCGTTCTTGCGGATCAGGCCAACACGATGCGCAGCTCCATCGCGCAGTTCCGCACCCATCAGACCGACGGGCCCTCCGGCTCCTCGCAATATGCGGCGCCAAACGCGGACGCAGAGGAGGACAGCGCCCGGCCGAACGCGGCCTAGCGGCCCGCAGACGGTCTATCCCCGGGCATTTTCCTCAAGAAGGCTTGGGTCTGGGCCAGTCGTTTCCTCCGGCTAACCCGTCGGTGCGCAGGTTGCCGACGGGTTAGCTTGGTCTCGAGCGTTTGAGCGCGCACCCGGCAGTTCGAAGCGGGTGCGGTCTGGCGCTCGTCGGGCCAGACGTGCTCCGACCGGCAGGACCCGGATACCGTGGCGCGCGTTACCTCTGGACCCGGGTTCCGCCCCAGAAACGGAGCCACCGCCCCCCCGCAGCACGCCAAGCGCTTGGCGAGGGCTGGCTGCGGTAGGGCGCACGCCCGACGTCTTGACCTGCCCGATGGGGGCTGGTGTGCTCCTGCGCAAACAGGAGCCCTCAAATGCCGCGCATGATCGCACCTGCCGCCACGACGTATCGCGGCGCCCTCACGCAGCCCGAGCGCTGGGCGATCTGGCAGCCGCGAGAGGGCGACATCCTCGTCTGCACGCCGCCCAAGAGCGGCACGACCTGGACGCAAAGCATGCTGGCGATGCTCCGCTACGGCGGCCCGGACTTACCGGACAGGCTCGGCGCGATCTCACCCTGGGTGGACGGCGACCTCGGCGTAAGCAGCGCAGAGGTCGCCCGCACCATCGACGCCCTGCCCGGCCGTCGCATCCTGAAAACGCATACGCCGGCCGACGGGTTTCCCGTCTACGACGGGGTTACGGTGGTCGCGGTCTACCGGCATCCGCTCGATCTGTTCTTCTCGCTGCGTAAGCATATCGCCAATCGTCACGTCGACGGCGATCACCCGATGAACGCGCCCGTATCTCAGGCATTGGCCCATCTCCTCAACGCGCCCATGCGCAAGGATGCGTTCGACGATGACACCCTGGACGGCATCACGCACCACTATATCCAGACCGTTCTGTCCGGGCGTCTCCCCAACCTGATCACCTTGCACTATGCCGACATGCTGAACGATCCCCGCGCCGCGCTGCGCCATCTCGCGGAGGCCACAGGGCTTGGGGCCGACGATGCGCTGATCGAGGCAGTCGCCGAGGCGACCGCGATCCAGCAGATGCGGGGGAAGGCGGAGCAATACGCGCCAGTCGGCGGCACCGGCTTTCTGAGGAGCGACGCCGCCTTCTTCGCCACGGGCGGAACGCGCAACTGGGAGGGGCAACTGTCGCAGGAAGATCTCGAAGCTTATCGCACACGCCTTGCGGCGCTCCTTCCCGACGAAAGCGCCCGCCAGTGGCTGGAGAATGGAAGCGGCACCTCGCTTTAGCCCACCGCTGGCCGCTCGAATGCGCAGCCATCGGTCGGCATTTAGGCACTAGTTTGGCCGTTGCTATGCCAGCGGACGTGCCAGCGTCGGGCAGTCGCTCTTGGACGTCGGGCCGAGCAGCAGGACAACGACGCACCGCGCGATGGTCTCTCGCAAGGCGGCTGAGGGACCGTTGGCATCGTGTCTCAAATGCGCTCAAGTCTACGCACAGACATGTCTCAGGGACTCCACGGCGCCGCGCGGCGGGCAATCAATGAGGCGTGCGCTCCAGACAGGCATGGCGTAGCACCTCCACCCAGCGTGGTGCCCTAGTTTGTTGAACAAGGTCCAACGCCTAGCTCGCCCGCAGTCTTTTGGGCGACTACTCGCGGTCGACACTCCGCCGACGCGCCCTCAACGCGACGACCCGCCGGACGGCAGCTGTGTCTGGAGTTAGGGGGTCAAACGGTCGGTGTCCTTATGCCACGAGATCTTGCAAAGCGACGCGGATGGCGGCGGGCGCTTGTGCCGCCAAATGGCAGAGCCCCACCAGGAACTCAGCCGTCGGGAGATGTGAGCGGGCCCATCGGTGCGACTTTCATCCTCTACCGCCGCCTTCAACCCCAAGTGGCCGTGGAAGCCAGCGATGTTCAGCCCGAAGACTGGGAGCGACAGGCTCTTGAGCAGCGCCTCGCGATCCCCGGACATAAGCGGTGCGGCGAACATGCTGGTCACCCGGCTGCGCCGCAAGTTGCCTTGCGATCTGCTCGAGACCTTGGTGATCCACCGGATGGGCCATGTGCTTCAGGTGCTGGCCTTGGATCTCTCCAACACAGCGCAGACACGGTCTTGCTCGCGCCCGGGGCTCCGTCGCCCACGATCATCGCGTGTCCGTTGTATGTCCGGGCGCACAGGCGATCTGCACCGCCTCCGTCGAGGCTCAGCGCGACAGCACCGGCGACGTCAGCGTTCGGTTCTCGAAGACATCCACGAGGCCCACATCGCTCAGCCGCGGGCCTGCATTGCAGACGAGAGACGCGCCGAACAGCGCCTTGAAGACGAGGTAGGGCGGGTTCC
>JBCDFC010000259.1:0-6628 GCA_039178805.1 Pseudomonadota bacterium
GGGACGCTTGAGACCGGCGAAAGGCTAGAATCCGACGAGTATGTCCTCTCCGAGAACGGCCGTTACGCCCTCGTGTTCCACCGCGATGGGCGACTGGTGCAGTATGACACAGCGGGCGGCGGTCTGACCCCTGTTTGGGAGGCCTTGCGCTCTGGCAACACGAATGACGGGTTCGTGCAGATTCAGCGCGATGGAAACTTCGTGGTCTATGATGACGACCGCGACGCGGAATGGTCGACCGATACCTATAACCGCGATGGAGGCGTCAATCGTCCCTTCTCGGTCGTCGTTCAGAACGACGGAAACATCGTCCTGCGGGATAGCATCGACAACGCAGCGCTCTGGGCCAGCAGGAACGTGCCGGCCCTGGTGACGGTACCGCTGCGTGCGCTGGACAGGCGGGGCTTCGATGGTTGGTCGATCAGCTTCGCGGGACGCACGATCACGGGCCGGGTAGAGGTCGACACGGAGGAAGGCCGAACCCGCAATCTCGGCCCGAGCGGTTACTTTGAGGTGGGCCGGGACGACTACACCAAAGCGACATTAGGCACCTTCGTCGGCGACGATGGAGAGCGCTTCCCGGTCACGATCACTTATGAGGACAACAACGACTATGAGCGTGCGGTTTTCACCGCAGACATCGCCGGCAACACGCTATGGCAGGGCGAGGACGGCCGGGTCGCACGCGCGCGGCGGGGCATTCAGGCCCAGATCGGCGCGACTGGCGAGATCGTGGGCGTTCCCGGCATTACGCTCCGCGGCACTGATCGGCTTTCGGGTCGGATGGGTTTCGACGAGGGCATCGTTTCCAAAGACGGCCAGCATGTCGCGATCTTCCATGCCGATGGCCGCTTCCTGACCTATCAAAATCATGGCGGTATCCTGTTGCCGACTTGGGAGGCCGATCGGAGTGGCAACACGAACCACGGTTATGTCGACATGCAGCGGGACGGCAATTTTGTGATCTACGACGATGACGGCGATGCGGAGTTCGATACCTCGACCTACAACCGGGACGGCGATGCGAACCGTCGTTTCGAGCTGGTGATCCAGAACACTGGCGCGCTCGTCGTTATCGATACGCAGGGCGATGTCCCGCTCTGGCGGTCGACGAGCGGGAAGCTCGGCGAGGCCGCGGCCAACACGCCTACTCCGGCGGAGGTCTTCGCATCGACGCCGCCATCCACCGGCCCCGTAGTCGGACCCGTTCAGCAGCCGACAGCGGCCGCACCAGCGTCACCGCCGGAGCCTGCGAATATCATCGACCTCCTCGCGGGCATTCGTTCCATCGGCAACACGCTGACCGGGCGGATGACCTATGACCTTGCCATCGTCTCGAACAACGGGGGTCATGCGGCGGTGTTCCACGAAGACGGACGCTTTGTCGTCTATCGCCAGGAAGGCGGTCGCCTGACCAAGGTGTGGGAGGCGGATCGCGACGGCAACACGAACCACGGCTTCGTCCAAATGCAGAACGACGGAAACTTCGTCGTCTACGACGATGATCGGGACGCGGAGTTCGACACCGGCACTTACAACCGCGATGTCGACCGTCCCTTCAGCTTGGTGATGCAGGACGACGGTAACCTCGTGATCTATGACAGCCTCAACAACGACGCATTGTGGTCCATCCAAACCGGGCGCATTGGCGTGCCGGTCTCCGCTGGCTGAAGCCCTATCACCGGTCCCTTCGCATCCGGCGACGGGCAGTAGAGACGGTCAGGGGCTGCGGTCGGGTGGCGTTCGTCGGCTTGAGAAGAAGCGATCTACGATCGCAACAGGTGATCGATGCTGAATCCACGGCTGATCTGAAAGTCTCAAGACGGTCAAAGACGACTGCGCCCCCGTCACAGAAGCATGCATCGTCGCCCATGACGACCGAGAGGTTGGGTTGTCGTTTCGGGAAAAGATGACGGCCGAGCCGTCTACACGTCCAAGATCGCGTGCCTCCAACCAGAAGTCCGAGCTTCGTCCGAAGTGACGGCAGCCCGGGAGACTCATGACGGTTACCGTCGTCCTGCGCGGCGTATTGATGTAAGAGTGGCAGCGATATATCCGCCGACGGGTCGAGCTCAGGGGTAATCGGAATGAAACAGCTTAGCACCATCGTTGCAGTGTTTGCGGCAATGGTAGTGGCAACGCCGGCCAACGCGGTGCTGGTCACCTTCGACTTCACGACCCTGCCGTTCAGCAGCACGTTTCCACAAGGTATTCCCGGCAACCCCAACCCCGATCCCGTCAACGAAGTCCCAAACGTCTTCAGCATCGGATTGCTCGATCTGACCGTCACGCCCGCCAAGGAGGGGGTCACCACACCGCTCTGGATCGGTCACAATGGCGGAACCGATGCCCGCGGCATCGGCGTATTCGACCCCAGCGAAGGCAATAGTTTGAACCGTAACTTGGATAGCTCAGCAATCGACAATGGTGAGCAGCTTTCCTTTACATTCAGCTCGGTCATTGCTGGTCAGTGGTTTCCCAAGATTCACAGCATCGGATACACGCAGACACCTGGAGACCGTTTCGCCTTCGCGCTCGACGACGGCCCAGATGGCGGTTCGGCCCCTGACCCGGTGAATTGGCGGGTCGAACAAGGTGCGTCGGATGTTGCGACGGCGGACGGCCCCGACTTCACCTTCTACTCTTCGAACTTCAATGGCGGCCCGAATGGCGGCATCATTCGTGTTCGCGAAAACGAGGGTGTCGACGATCGCTTTGCGACGCGCTCCACTCAGAACCGCATTCCCGAGGATAACACGCTCCGGGTGTTCGTCCCCGAACCCGGTAATGCGGATCGCCGGAGCGTCCAGATCTATGTCGCATCCCTGACGGTCGAGTTCACCGACGAAGAGGCAGCGGCCCTGGGGCTCGTGTCGGTACCAGTCCCACCTGCCTTTGGGTTCCTGGCTGCCGGATTGGCGAGCCTCGCCTGGTTCCGCCGCCGAACCTTGGCCGCGTCTTGGATCTCAAGGCGCCGGGGACGCGCAGCCGTTTAGCGCGCACTGACGGCAGAAGCCGTAGAGACCACTCCAGCTGAGGTCGCAGCGACGGCAGGCTTCATCGTGCCGACCGTCAGAACGGCGTGTCCACGACGACGCACGGCAACAGCGATCGGCTATACGAAAGAGTGGTCACCTTATCCTCATGAACGCGCGCGCTTCTGTCCCCAACGGCGTAAGGCCGGTTGGGGGAGGAGCGTTGATGGATATCGTCGTGACAGCCGCCGCCGGAGCGGACACCGCCGCCGTGCTGGACGAACTTTTGGAGCCTGTGGCGGCGCGCGCTGTGGCGCCCGACTTTCTAGTGCTGCATCCGAGCGGGCACCACAACGTGGCGAAGGTGCAGGCAGCAGCCAATCGCCTCTCCGCCCGGAGCATTCATGGTGCAACCAGCAGCCGCGGTGTCATGACGGGCCGCGGCGTTCGGATCGGTGAGGGCGGTATCGGTCTGTTCGCCCTCTGGGACGCAGAAGGGGACTACGGCACGGGTCGCGCCAGCTTGACGGGCGAGGCGCGCGCGGCAGCACGGCTGGCGACCGAGCGGGCGCTCAAGGCCGCGGGACGCCAGGGCGAGGCGCCGGATCTCGTCTGGTTGACGGCCGTTCCGGGCTGCGAGGAAGAGATCGTCGCCGGTATCGAAGCCGTCGTCGGCCCGAACACCCCGATCCTTGGCGGCAGCGCAGCCGACGATACCGTCAGCGGCGCATGGGCAGTTTTCGACGCCACGGGCGTAGACGGCGATGCAGTGGTCGTGTCGGTGCTCTTCCCCTCAAGCCCAATCGCGACAGCCTATCAAAGCGGCTACACCCCGACCGAGACCGCGGGGACTGTCACGCGCGCCGAGGGACGTGTGGTCTACGAGATCGACGGGGTGCCGGCTGGTGAGGTCTACTCGCGCTGGACAGGCGGTGTCGTAGCGGCCCCGGGATCAGAGCCGATCAGCATTCTTGCCGAGAGCACGTTCTTTCCGCTCGGCCGCGCGGTCGGCACTGTATCGGACGTACCCCTGCATCTGCTCGCTCACCCCGCCGAGATGCGCCCCGATGGCGGGATCGGTTTGTTCGCCGAAGTTGCTGAGGGCGAAGTCCTGCAGCTCATGTCCGGCTCGGTCGACGGTCTGACGGGCCGGGCGGGTCGGGTCGCGGCACAGGCGGTGCATCGCGGCAATCTCGAGCCTAGCGACGTCGCCGGAGCGCTCGTGATCTACTGTGGCGGCTGCATGATGGCGGTGCAGGATCACCTGGATCGGGTCGCTGACGATGTGGATGCGGCACTTGGCGGCGCGCCATGGCTCGGAATCTTTACGTTTGGCGAGCAGGGTACCGTCATCGATGGACAGAACCGCCATGGGAACCTGATGATCTCGTGTGCTGCGTTCGCGCGTTAGGGTAGCCTTTCGAACGCATGGTCGGCGACGAAGCACTGCGTGAGGCTCTGGTCGAGCTGAAGATGCTGCGTGAGCGCGAAGCGGAGGCGTTGCGCGCATCGAACGCCATCGTGGACGGGCTTTCGGTTGTCGCGGGATCCGATCGGCCGCATGACGCTCTCGCCCGGCTACTCGCATCGGTACAGAAGAGCCTCGACTGTACCCATGTCGTCTTGGTCAAGGGCGACGGCGACCACGCATTGGTCGAACAAGCTGTCGACACCGCTCTCATCGGGCGCGCGATGCCGGCGGACGTGCTCACTGGCCGGGGCGTCAGGCGCATCACCGATACCGCAGCCTTGGCCTGGTGGGGCGAGATGCCGGAAAGCCTGGTGCGTATGCGCGCGGCGCTCAGCGCGCGGCTAAGGCTGCAGGATGGCGAGTTCGGCGTGATCATGGCGCTGTCCGAGGAGCCGGCGAAGTTCGGGCTCGATTGCAAGCGTCTCTTGTCGAGGCTTGCGGATCTTGCGGCACAGGCCATTCGGACACTTTCGCTCAGCGAGCGGAACCGACTGCTCGCGGGCGTGATCGACG
Organism: Pseudomonadota bacterium; assembly: GCA_039178805.1. Classification (GTDB taxonomy): domain Bacteria; phylum Pseudomonadota; class Alphaproteobacteria; order Rhodobacterales; family Rhodobacteraceae; genus Thermohalobaculum. The sequence continues at coordinate 4,960 of JBCDFC010000259.1, forward strand.
GCTCTTCGGCCAGCTTCGCCATCGCCGATGCGCGCGTGTCCGAGATGCCGCTGTTCTATGTGAATGACGCCTTCGTGGCGTTGTCGGGGTTTCAGCGCGCGGAGGTTTTGGGCCGGAACTGCCGATTTCTATCGGACGAGCCGCCGGACAGTGTGGAGCGCACACGGCTGCGCGAGGCGGTGAGGGAACGGCACGGTGGCTCGTTTCTCTTGCGTAACCGCCGTCGCGACGGATCGCAGTTTTGGAACCGGCTGACGCTCTACCCGATCCTCGGCGCTGACGGTGCGGTGGAGCAGCTTGTCGCTACGCAGGTAGATGTAACCGCCGAGCGAGAGGCTGAGGCCGCGCGCGATGAGGCAAGGAGCCGGCTGGTCGGCGCACTCTCGGCGACCTCTGAGGCATTCCTTCTGCTCGACGCGGCCGGGCGAGTGGTCTTCTCAAACCGTCAGTTTCGCGATTTCTTCGAGGTGGAGGATGTCGTCTGGGCCGAGGGTGTGCGCTTTGAGGATGCCTGGTGCCGGCGGCTCGAGTATCTCGGTACCCCGCGACCCCATGCCCGCCGCCACGCCCGCGCCCGGCTGGTGACTGTGATGAGCGGTTCGATGAACCGGGAGGAGAGGCTTCCGGATGGGCGGATCCTTCTCGTCAATGACCGCCCGCTTGGCGACGGCGGCGCCGTCTCTATCGCGACCGATGTCACGAGCTTGAAGGCAACCGAGCGCATCCTGGCCCAGCGTGCCGCCGCGATCGATGCCACGCAGGACGGAATCGCCGTCACCGATGAGGAAGGCCGCTTCGTCTACATGAACGCGGCCCACCTCACGATGTTCGGCTACGCCTGCGAAGATGAGATCCTGGGCCAGCCTTGGCAGTCGCTTTACGAACCGAGCCAAGCTGCGGTGATCGAGAACGTGGCGGTTCCTGTGCTGCAGGCTGAGGGTACTTGGCGAAGTGAGATCACTGGCCGGGCCCGGGACGGACGGCCCGTCGAACAGGAAGTGTCGCTCACGCTCCTCAACGGCATCGGCCTCGTCTGCGTCACCCGCGACATCAGCGAGCGCCAAGAGAACGAGCGGGAGCGGGCGCGGCTGCGAGAGCGGCTCAACACCGCACAGCGTCAGGAGGCGGTAGCACAGCTAGCTGCCGGCGTTGCGCATGATTTCAACAACCTCCTGTCGGTTGTCACCTCTTCGGTCGCGCTTGCGGAGACGGCCGTGGCGCGCGGAGACGATCCCGCCCAGCACCTCGCTCGGATCCGCGCTGCTGGGACCGAGGCTGGGGCGCTCGTGTCGAAGATGCTCGATACCGGGCGCAAACCGGGCGCCCGCCGTAAAATCGACCTCGGCGAAACCTTGCGCGGCGCGGTGGAACTCCTCCGGGCTGGTGTGCCGAAGCGCGTGGCGCTGTCGCTGAGCCTGCCGGACACGCCGATCGCGATCTCCGCCGATCCCGCCGATGTCCTGCAGGTCGTTCTGAACCTCGGCATCAACGCGCGTGATGCGCTCGGCCAAAACGCGGGGCAAATCGACGTAACGCTCGAGACAGCCGGTCGCATCTTGGCGGACGGTTGGGTCGAGGCGGTCATCGGCGAGATCGATCCGGAGCGGCGCTATGCGCGCCTTGTCGTGCGCGACACTGGACCGGGGATGAGCGTCGATGATCAGGGCGA
>JBCDFC010000260.1:0-6540 GCA_039178805.1 Pseudomonadota bacterium
CTGCCCTGGATGCAGCATTTGGGGGCGGGCGCGCTGGTCGGCATGGGCGTGGCGGGAACGGCCTTCGGACTGGTGCTGAGCGTGGTGGGCCGGGCCGTGCCGGAGGAGAGGCGTTCGAAGGCGCTTGGGCTCACGGCGGCGCTCGGCTCGCTCGGTCAAATGGCGTTCCCGATGCTGGCCGGGTGGATCACGGCCGCATATGGCTGGCAGGCGACGGTCGCCGTGATGACGGTGATGCTGCTGCCGATCGCCTTCTGCATTCCATATCTGAAGGCTGAGACACCGGCGGGCAGTACGGCCGAGCCGGAGGTTGCGATCGGAGAGATGCTGCGGCGTGCTTTCGGTCACTCCTCCTACATCCTGCTCACGCTCGGATTTTTCGTCTGCGGCTTCCACGTGGCCTTCATGACGGCGCATCTGCCCGTCTATGTGGCTGAGGTCTGCAGCTCGGTGGCGTTGGGGGCGGCGACGCTCTCGGTCATCGGCCTCGCCAATGTGGGGGGCACCTTGCTGGCGGGGCAGCTGGGCGCTCGGTTCCCGAAGCCTTACATTCTCTCGGCGATCTACGCGCTCCGGGCGGTGGTGATCACGGTGTTCATCTTCATGATACCGCCAAGCCCTGCCTCGATGATCCTGTTCTCGGTCGTGATCGGCGTGCTTTGGCTTTCGACCGTGCCGCTCACTTCGGGGCTCGTGGCGACGATGTTCGGTCCGAGGGCGCTCGGCACGCTCTACGGCGTGGTCTTTCTCAGCCATCAGGTAGGCTCGTTTCTCGGCGTTTGGATCGGTGGGAAGGTGTACGACGCGACGGGGAGCTACGATCTCGTCTGGTACGCAGCCATCGGGCTCGGGGTTTTCTCGGCGATCGTGCATCTGCCGGTCCAGGACAGACCCTGGCAGGCAGCCGCGGCGCCCGCCTGACGCCCTGGTGCCGGACTGGGGTGCCGCTAGGAGATCGGTGAAGGACCCGGGGCGGATAGAGCACTCGCGCCAAGGCTGAGCGCTGAGGCTGAGCGCCGCGCCCTCCCACGACAGCGTTACCGTGCTTTCATGAAGATTCACCGAACGTACGTCGAGCTCACAAGGCAACGCCGCCTCGATGTCCGACAGCGTCGTTAGCTCTTCGTTCTTCCGACTCAGGCAATCCTGTCGTGGGTGGGGGCGCTCGGGAGCGGAAAACTGTTAGGCCACCGGACGTAACTTCATGGCCTCACACGAGCTCTTCACAGCCCCGGTTTTGCCGCCGCGAGGCGGCCCAAGTCTTCGTCGGCGACACTCTCGTCGCGCTTGGCACCTCAACGGCGTTCGGCGACCGGAGGATCACCACCATCGCCCCCCTAGGGGTCGGCCGCGCGATGTCGGACCCGCCAGGGACGCTCACACAATGCGCAGGCTGCCAGGGTGACGAGGCGGGCGTAGCGGGCTCCAGAACGGCATCACCAGTCTCATCATGGCGATCGATGCGCTAGTAGCGCGCGGCCACCTCGTGGCGGAACGGCAGGGCGTCGCTCGTCTCCGGCGGACGTCGGTCCGCATGCTCCAGCGCCGGGGGCACGAAGTCGTGCGGCCGGTAGTCGAGGCGCGAGAGCAGATCGGCGATGCAGTTCAGGCGGGCGGCGCGTTTGTCGTCCGCCGGCACGCGGATCCAAGGGGCGGCCTGGCGATCCGTTGCCTCGATCATCCGGGCATAGGCAGCGCTGTAATCCCACCAGCGGCCGAGACTTTCGATATCCATCGGGCTCAGCTTCCAATGTTTGCGCGGATCCTCGGCACGGGCGCGGAAACGGCTGAGCTGCACGTCTCGGCTCACATCCAGGAAATACTTGATCAGGATGATCCCGTCATCAACGAGATACTGCTCGAAGACCGGCGTCACCTCGAGAAACCGCGCCGTCTCCTCTGCTGTGCAGAACCCCATGACCGGTTCGACGCCCGCGCGATTGTACCAGCTGCGGTCGAAGAGGACGACTTCGCCGGCCGCGGGCATGTGCTGCACATAGCGTTGCACGTAAAGTTGGCTGCGTTCGCGTTCGTCGGGTTTCGGCAGGGCCACGGTGCGGAAGATGCGCGGGCTCACGCGCTCGGTGATGCGGCGGATGACGCCGCCCTTGCCGGCCGCGTCGCGCCCCTCGAAGACGACGACGATGCGCAGGCCCGCCTGCTTGACCCATTCCTGCAGATGGCAGAGCTCGACCTGCAGGTCGACCAGCGCCTTCTCATAGGCCTTGCGCTTCATCCGCTTCGGGCCGTCCGCCTGGTCCTTCGCCGCCATGAAGCCCCCGCCGATCATCGTCATACCGTTGCGAAAGCGTTGCGTCGGGCCGGCGTGCTGTCAATGCGGGCGATGCCTGGTCCCGTTGGCCCCGTTCCTAACGCCCCCGGCGGTCTGCCCTAATGACGCCAACCTCATGGCGCATCGCTGCATCATGCAGGTGGCCGAGCACAGCGCCGATCGCCTCGTGCTTTGGGACCGGCCGTGGTTCATGGCCGGCATGGTTTGGCTGTCCGTGCCGACCCTGCTGGCAGGCGCTGTTCTGAACCCGCATGACGATGGCTGGGGCGTTCGCCTCTTCGTCGCCCTACTCGGCATCGGTCTCGGTTGGATTGGCTGGGCCAAACTGCCCTTCCAGCGCTTCGTCTTCGATCGCGGCGCGGGGCGCGTCTTCCGAACCCGCTGGCAGCTTTGGCGCCGTCACGAGGACAGCATGGCGCTCGACCGGATCGTCGGCGTGCGGCAAGAGCGCGACTGGGCGGTGGGATCGAACGCGCCGACGCATCGGCTCCTCTTCGACTGGCAGGACGCGAAGGGACGCATCAAGAGTGAGCCGATGAGCGCCGTGCAGACCAGCGGCAGGCAGGACGCAGCGCTCACAGCGCTCGAAGATTGGCTGACCGAACCGGGGGCGTCCGATGACGAGAACCGGTAAGGGCAAGCGCCGCTCTGCGGCGACAAGGCTGTCGACGCCCGCTCGTGTGCTTGGCGACACTCCATGCTATCTTTCGGTCAGGGCTCGGCGTCGAGAGAGGGTTTGGTGAAGCGGCGACTGGCAACAGTGTTGGCGGCGGATATCGTCGGCTTCTCCCGTCTCATGCACGCGGATGAGAGCGGTACTTATCATCGCGTGACCGAGACCATCGACCAGGTGAAGGCGTTGTTGGAGGCCCGCGCGGGCCGCGTTTTCAAGGTCATGGGCGACGGTGTGATGGCCGAGTTCGAGAGCGTGCGCCTTGCCGTAGTGGCCGCTCTCGAAGTTCAGGAACTCCTTGCCGAGGAAGACGGTCCGGATGCGATCAAGCTCCGCATCGGGATCAATCTGGGCGACGTGATCGCCCATGGCGACGATCTTTACGGCGATGGCGTGAACATCGCGGCCCGGGTCGAAGCGCTCGCGCCGGTGGGGGGGATCCTTTGCACCCGCCCGGTGCGCGATCAGATCCGGGATCACCTGCAGCTCGATATCGAGGATCAGGGCGAAGCGCGGGTGAAGAATATCCGCCGCCCGATCCGGGTCTTTCGTGTGTCGCGAAGCACGGTGACGCGGAACGTAGCCGAGCCTCTGCCGCGCAAACGCCCGAAATGGCGCGCGCAGATCGCGGCGGTCGCGGCTTTGGCGCTCTTGGCGCTGCTCTTATCCGAGCACACGGCGACCCCACCGCCGTTCGGGGATGATAACGTGGCGGGCGACGATGCTGCCGCCAGCGATCTCGCAGCCCTGGATGGAGGGGCAACGGGGCAGTCGGTCCTATCCGCGGTGCCGCCTTCGCCGGATCGGCCGGTTGCGGAGGCGGTGGTGTTGCCGGCCCTCGAGGATGACGGGGCCGAGGATGACGGAGCAGACTTCGACCAGAAGCCTGAAGGGCTGCTGCAAACCTCGGTAACGGGCGTCGTGGACGAGGAAACGCTCGCCGCACTCGATGTCGTCCCGGTTTTGGAGGCACCGCCCTATTCCTTGGAGGCGGCCCCTGTGAGCGGAGCGGGCAGGATCGGGCTCAACATCAGCTTCGACATGACAGGCACTTGGAGCACCTGCGGGCCCTTCGGCGACGACCGGGTGCACCATCTGCCCCTCGATGACGCCACGGCATGGCAAGGCATCCCGATCGAGGGCGACCATGGCATCAACCTGCGTGCCCGGGCCTGGCGCGAAGGCAGTGGCGTGCGCCTAGCACTATTGCCCTATCCGTCCCATTGGCGGGAGAGCGATGCGCTGACCATCTATCTCGATGAAATCAATCCAGGCGCCGGGGCGAGTGCCTTTGCCGAACGCGCGCTTCGCCCACCGCTCCATGGCTGCGGCCGCCTAGTGGCCTATGTGCAGGTAGTCGAGGCGCCCTGACCGCCTGAGGCGCGGCCAGACGCGGCCACACACGCCCACACTCGCCCGGAACGATACTGCGGATCCGGACGCGTTCGGCCTGCGAACTTGACAGTTTCGGGGCATCCCCGTAGACGCCCTGCGACGCCGGTCAGCGAAGGTTCGCCCACCGGCGCTTTTTCTGTTGTCGGGGGATAGGTAAGCTCCGCCCTCGGCAACATCGGAAAGGACGCGCATGTTCGAGGCTCTGTCAGACCGGCTCTCCGGCGCCCTCGAGAAGCTCACCGGCAAGGGGGCGCTCTCGGAGGACGATGTGGCGACCGCGATGCGCGAGGTGCGCGTGGCCCTGCTCGAGGCGGATGTCTCGCTGCCGGTCGCGCGCGGGTTCATCAAGCGCGTCTCGGAGCAGGCGACGGGCCAGGCGGTGCTGAAATCCGTCACGCCCGGTCAGCAGGTCGTCAAGATCGTCCATGACGAGATGGTGCGCGTGCTGGCCGGCGACGATCCGGAGCCCGCAGCGCTCAAGATCGACAATCCACCCGCGGTCCTGATGATGGTGGGCCTACAGGGCTCGGGTAAGACGACATCGACCGGCAAGCTCGCCAAACGGCTGAAGGAGCGGGACGGCAAGCGGGTGCTGATGGCCTCGCTCGACACGCGGCGTCCGGCGGCGATGGAGCAGCTCGCAGTGCTGGGTACGCAGATCGGCGTCGACACGCTGCCGATCCAGCCCGGTCAGACGCCCGTGCAGATCGCCAAGCGCGCGAAGCAGCAGGCGACCTTCGGCGGCTATGACGTCGTGATGCTCGACACGGCCGGGCGGCTCTCGATCGACGATGAGCTGATGACCGAGGTCGAGGCGGTGCGCGACGAGGCGAAACCGCGCGAGACGCTGCTGGTCGTCGACGGGCTCACCGGTCAGGACGCGGTCAACACGGCGGAGAACTTCGACGGGCGCATCGGTGTCTCGGGCGTGATCCTGACCCGGATGGATGGCGACGGGCGGGGTGGTGCCGCGCTCTCGATGCGCGCGGTCACGGGCAAGCCGATCAAATTCGTGGGCCTCGGCGAGAAGATGGACGCGCTCGAAGAGTTCCACCCCGAGCGGGTCGCGGGCCGCATCCTCGGCATGGGCGATATCGTCAGCCTTGTCGAGAAGGCGCAGGAGACGCTGGAGGCGGAGGCCGCCGAGCGCATGATGAAGCGGTTCCAGAAGGGCCGCTTCGATATGAACGACCTCAAGGGTCAGCTCGAGCAGATGATGAAGCTCGGCGGTATGCAGGGGATCATGGGGCTGCTGCCCGGCATGGGGAAGCTGCAGAAGCAGATGGATGAGGCCGGCATGGACGACAGGGTCCTGCGCCGGCAGATCGCCATCATCCAGTCCATGACCAAGGAAGAGCGCAAGAAGCCCGAGCTGATGGCCGCAAGCCGCAAGAAGCGCGTGGCGGCCGGCTGCGGCATGGAGGTGCAGGACGTCAACAAGCTCCTGAAGATGCACCGCCAGATGGCCGACATGATGAAGAAGATGGGCAAGGCCGGCGGCAAACGGGGCATGCGCGGCATGCTCGGCCAGATGATGGGCGGTCTTCCACCCGGCATGGGGCCCGGCCCGGCCTCACCGGCAGGCGGCGCGGCGCTGCCCATCCCCAAGGGTCTCCCGACCAATGCTATGGGCAGAGCCGGCCTGCCCGGCCTTGGGGGATCGCCCCTGCCCCCCGGCCTTGGCGGGCTCCCAGGGCTTGGCAAGAAGAAATGAGCCGCGGGCGTTGCAGCCGGGCGCCCGAGGGCGCCGCCGCCGCGACGGCCGAGGGGTATCGCGCGATGCTGCCGGTTTTGGAGACCGAGCGGCTGTGGCTGCGCGTGCCTGAGGTTGCGGATTTCGCGCTTTGGGCGCGCATCCATGCGGAACCCGGGGCGGAGTGGATCGGCGGGCCGGTCGCGCCCGAAGATGCCTGGGACGGGTTCGCCGGTCAGGTCTCATGCTGGCTGCTGCATGGGCACGGACCGTTCGTTCTGCATCGCAAGACCGACGGTGCGCGGCTCGGTTTCGTCTTCCTCGGCTATGAGTGGGACGACGAGGAGCCCGAACTCGGCTGGTTCCTGGCCCGCGAGGCGCGCAATCAGGGCTATGGGCGCGAGGCGGGGGAGGCCGTGCGCGACTGGGGCCTCACGCTCCTGCCGACTTTCGTAAGCTGCGTGAAGCCCACGAACGAGCCGTCGA
>JBCDFC010000261.1:0-6539 GCA_039178805.1 Pseudomonadota bacterium
CTTGACTGGCAGGAAGCCGACTAGGTGCAGCGGGCGAGACCGCCACGCTCGGCCTCTGCAGTCTCCACGCTGAAACGACGCTGAGAGGATCGGGGCGGCACCGCCTGCCGATGATCAGGGCAGATCGCAGCGGCCATAGGCGTCGGCGAGGGCTGGGTTGACGGCGAGGGCGTCGCGCAGACTGCTCTCCGTAAAGGTGTCCGCAAGCGCAAAGCGGAGCGCGGTCTCGCTCGCCGGCAGCTCTGTCTCCAAGCACTTGCAGGCGCTACCCGGTTGGTCTGAGATGCTGGCTGGCAGGCCGCGCAGGCAGGACAGGGCAAAGGCCGAGGGGACAATCCCCTGGGCCTGCAGCGACTCGTGGCGCCGCACGAAGGCGAAGAAATTGTTCATCAGGATCCAGGACTGCGGCGTGTCACAGCCAACCGGCGCCAAGGCGTCGCGCCAACTCGATCCCAGCGCCGTCGCGCCCGGCATCGCGCCCGGGGTGCGCCGGTAGAGCTTCAGGATCGAGTGCTTGAAGGCCTCCGCAAAGCGTTCGGGCACGATGTATGTGGTGAAGCCGAGCGTCTCTCCCGTCTCGATGCCGAAGGTCCGAAACTTGACCGGCGCATTGGCAATCCGGCCCTCGCATTGCTTGGCGTGCGATGCCACGACCTCGATGAAGATCCGGCGTATGCCACCGAATGTACGCTGCGGCCGCTCGGCCCGCGCGGTTTCAAAATCGCCGCGGTAGACATGCCTCAGAAAGCTGTCGAGTGTCGCGTCGTCGAAACCGGGCGCCGGGTCGACGACGGGCAGGGCGGCACGCCGCTCCTCCTCGGCCAACTGGGCGAGACGCTGGGCCTCGCGCTTGGCCTGCTTCTGCTGGCGGCGCAGATCCTCGAGGCGCCTTTTGTTGGTCTGTTCCCAGACGCTGATCTCCTCGCTCCGCTCCATGAACGCCGTCGTCAGGCAAAGCGTGTCGGCGCCGCAACGACGCTCGAGGTCGACCTCCCAGCGTTCCTGTTCCAGCTCGTGGTAGATGCCGAGGCTCTGCAGATCGGGCGCGATCTTGCGGATTGTGTTCGCCAGGCTTTTCTCAACCGTGCCGAGGTCGCGATCGCTACAGATTGCGATGGCTGTCCGGCTTGCGGTGTCGGGGCAGGGGAAGCTGGGGCGCGAGGCAAGCGCGGGTTTCGCCTCCGTCAGATCGACCTGCGACCATGTCTCGGCCGTCGCGATCAGCAGCTCGGCAATGCAGTCCAAATCCGCGCCGCACTTAAAACGCGCCTGCTCTTCCAGCCTCGCCGCGGCGCGCGTCGGATCCACGACAAGCCATGTGCGGGGTTGAGGCAGCGCCGCAATCCGCTCGGCCACGGTGAAGATGAGATCGTTCCGCGCCGCCTGTACCGCGTCATCGGCGCAGATCGGCGCATCGCTGTCCGCCTCGCACACCCAGAGACCGAAAAGCCCGCGCGCCTCGGTCATGTCCTCAAAGGTGGTCTCGGACTCGGACTGCGCGCTTGCTGCAAGGGCACTGCCGAAAAGCGCAGCGGTGGCGGCTGCGAACAGAACTCTCATGGCCTACTCCGACAAAGCGTCACCAACGCGTCCTGAGAAAGGTTCCAGAAAGGCCCGCGATCTCAAAGTTAATTCCACTTTGCATGCTGTCCTCGAGCCGACAGGAGCCTCGACAGGGTCGGCGGTCCTGCGCCTGGGTCGACACGGGATGTTGTCGCTAGCGGGGAAAGGAAGAGCCAACGGCGCGATCCGGTGACGTTGGTCATAGGTTGACCCTGCGCTTGCCAGCGCGATAGCCGACTGATGGCGGTGCACGCCTGCCCTTCATCAGGCCGGCTTCAGTGCGCGTCGTGCAAGCAAGGTCAACTGCTCTGAGGGGTGGACTACCATGGTCGAGACACGCCCCAAGAAGCACCTCCTCATGGGTTTTTCAACCAACCTGCCGGCGCGGCACATCCGGGTTTTTGTCGACAGCTTCCGTGCGGTCTACGGGCCGGATGAGGCGGATGTCGTGATCATCACCAACGCCGTAGATCCCGATGCCGGCTTCGAGCCCACCGCCGTGCAGTTTCAAAGCACGCCGAGCTGCTACAGCCGAACCATGCCACAAGCGCTGAAAGCGCTGCTTCGTGGCGCGTCATTCCTCCACCGGGTACCGCCGTTCAGATCGATGGCCGTCGAGGCATCGCATTTCGCGCTGATCGAGGCGTACCACCATCCGCATTTCGCGCGCTGGTTCGCCTATCGGCGCGTCATGAAGGTAATGCCACGCTACGATCGCGTGTTCTTTGCCGACGTCAAGGACGTGGTGTTCCAGGACCGCTTCTTCGATAAGCTGACACCGGGTGCGATCTGTGCCTTTGAGGACGAGGCGCCCTATGGCGACCCGGACAACTGGAACGACCGATGGTACCGCACCGCCCATGGCGAGGCCGCCTATCGTGACGTCGTGGGTCGGACGCCGCTTTGCATCGGCACCATCGGCGGTGAACACGCCGTGATGGACCGTCTGCTCGATGGCTTCTGCGCAGAGATCGCTCGGTCGCCCTTCGGAAAGATCGAACAGGCGATCTTCAACCGGCTCTACCTGACCGGACAGCTGCCCGGAGAAGTCTCCGTTTTTCCCAACGATCTCAGTTCGGTCGCAACGCTTGGCAATGATGCCATCGCCGCCGAGGTCGCGGTCGACGGGCAGGTGCTGACGCGCGAGAGCGACGGGGCCGTGATCCCGGTGGTGCACATGTTCGACCGCCATCCAAGGCTCAACGAGGCGGTCACCGCGCGATACGGCTGAGAGGTCGGCTCAAAACCTCAGTTCGCGGAAGTTTCTGAGCGCGTGGATGCGAATGCCCGCGATCCCCTGCAGGGTCGCGATGCGGAGCAGGCGGTCGGCGCGGATCTCGCGGGCACGGAGCGACCCCTGGGGCATCTCGAAACTTGGATCGGGGGGCACGCCGAGCAGATCGAATTCGATGAACCCGTCCGGCCCGGGCACACCGTTGCGCCGCGGCGCGAGTTGCGGCGTGGCAAAGCCTGCATTGGGCGCCACGCCAAAGGCCGTGATGACGATCCCGTCGGTCAGCCGCCCGATCTCGATACCGGTGACCCCATCGACAGGCACCGGCCGGTCGGGGCCCGCAGTGCCCTCAGCCTCGGCGGCGGCTCGGGCGGCCTCGGCCTCCGCTTCCTCGTCGGTGAACCAGCTCGAGCAGCCCGTGAGCAGCAACATCGAGACGACGAGCGCCAGCACCGGCACGAGGCGGCCGAGGGGGGCTGGCCATGGGCCCTCTGAGACGGGACTGACGGGGGCTGGCACAGGACGCATCGGCTTACCTCGCACATGGTCTCGTCTCGCCCGGGGCGCCGCCCGGTGGCTGCGTTCGATTGACCACAACGCGGCGAGGATAGGAAGCCCCAGCCGGTCCTGTCCCCGTGTGTCGCAGATCTCGCGCCATCGGCCCGCTTTACGGCGCCTGCGCAGCGCCATAGATCCAGCGGCAGCAATGCGGGAGAGGACCATGGCCAGCGCACGATTCGAGGAAATCGCGGAGAACTTCGAGCTCTTCGACGATTGGGAGGATCGCTATCGCTATGTCATCGACCTTGGCAAAGCCATGGCGCCGCTGGACGATGGTGAGCGGATCGCCCCACACAAAGTGGACGGCTGCGCCAGCCAGGTCTGGCTCGTCCCTATGGTCGAGGGCGAGGGCGGGGATGCTCGCCTGCACTTCCGAGGCTACAGCGATGCCATGATCGTCCGTGGCCTGATCGCCCTGTTGCATGCACTCTATTCGGGCGAAAGGATCGCCGATATCCGCGGTATAGACGCGGCTGGCGAGCTCCGCCGGCTCGGCCTGGAGAGCCATCTCTCTGCGCAGCGCTCCAATGGGCTGAAGGCGATGATCCAACGGCTCGACACCCTGGCCGCCGGTGATCGTGCCGCCTGATCGCAGCCGGCTTTGCATGGCGTTCGTTCCCTCTTGCAACGTGGAAAAACCGGGCGCATGCCTCTCACGCTGTCGTGAGTGGGAGAGTGCGAGATGTCCGACGCGCTGAGCGCGCTGCTTGCCGAGCGGGACTGGTTGTTGCTGGACGGTGCGACGGGAACGATGCTGTTCGCCATGGGCCTCGAGGCTGGCGAGGCGCCAGAGCTCTGGAACACCGATGCACCCGATAATGTGCGCGCGCTGCACCGTGGTTTTGTCGAGGCGGGCTCGGACGTCATCCTCACCAACTCCTTCGGCGGCTCGGCCTATCGTCTCAAGCTGCACAATGCCGAGGATCGGGTGCATGAACTGAACGCCGCCGCCGCCAGGCTGGCGCGCGAGATCGCCGATAATGCCGGCCGTAAGGTCATTGTCGCAGGCTCCGTCGGACCGACAGGCGAGATCCTCGAGCCGGTGGGCCAGCTGCCGCGCGCCGATGCGGTTGCCGCCTTCCGCGCTCAGATCCGCGGTCTGATGGATGGCGGTGTCGACGTCATCTGGACCGAGACGCTGAGTGCCGTCGAAGAGCTCGAAGCTGTTGCCGAGGCGGCGGATGCGGAAGACGCGCCTTTCTGCGCAACACTGAGCTTCGACACGGCCGGGCGCACGATGATGGGCATCACCTCGGAGGCCTATGCGTCGATCGCCAAGGGACTGGCCCGCAGGCCCGTGGCCATCGGTGCGAATTGCGGGGTCGGTGCGTCCGATCTTTTGCGCACGGTGCTCGGCATCACGGCCAAGGACCCGGGGCTGCCGATCATCGCCAAGGGCAATGCCGGGATCCCGAAATACGTGGACGGGCAGATCCATTACGACGGCACGCCGGCCCTGATGGCCGATTACGCCATCATGGCGCGCGATGCCGGTGCGCGGCTCATCGGTGGATGCTGCGGCACAACGCCGGCCCATATTCGCGCCATGCGCGAGGCGCTTGAAACCCGCGTGCCAAACTCGAAGCCGGCTCTGGAGACCATTGCCGCGCGCCTCGGCGGCTTTAGTTCAGCATCGGACGGCACCGGCGAAGCGACGACTGTCAAAAGACGCAGGCGTCGCCCGGCCAGCTAAGGTTTCAGGAAGTGCTGGTGGGCGTCCGCCATGCCGCCGCAGCACTGCGCCCGTTCAGGCTGAACGGCAGCAGCAGCATGCATTTCGCCCGCCACAGCCGCGCCCGGACAAGCAGCCCGAACACCTTGAGGCGATCAGCGACGCCGGGCATCTCGGCGTCTTCCATCACAGTCCGCAACTCCAACAGCGGCGAGAGCGGCATCGCGCAGGCTTTCAACAGCCACAACAGATGCCCCTTAAGCCCCGTCACCCGCTGATAGTCGTGCGCCATCTGCCGGTCGAGCTTCTTTGCCAGATCCGCAAAGCTTGCCCGTGCGGTGGTCGCGATCCGCATATCCTCGACATAGCCGATGGGTAGCCTCACCGCAGTGGCGCGCTGGCCCCAGTCCATGTCTTCGGCGGTATCGATGCCGGCAAAATCACCCACCAGTCTGAAGGCACTTGACCGAACCGCCATGTTGCAGGTGGCCGCATAGTTGTCCCGCTCAACGAACAGACGCTGGCGATAGGAGAAGAGCGCTTCATAGCGCTCAAGCGGCGTAGGCAGGCGCCCACCGTCAACCTCGATATCGATCGCGCCGCCAAGGATCTGCAGCGACGGGTCGTCACCGAAGCGCTGCAGGATGGTGCTCACCCAGTCCGGCGCCGGCAGACAGTCCGCATCCACGAAGGCGAGCACATCGCCCTGCGCTGCTCGCGCTCCGGTCGAGCGGGCAGGCCCCGGACCCTTCTTCGACTGGCTGAGAAGCGTCGCGCCAAAGCGACGGCAGATATCCCTCGGCAGGTCCCTCGAGCCGTTATCGACGACAATCACTTCCACGAGGCTTGAGGTGCGCTGATTGCTGAGCGCGCGCAGACACCGTTCCAGGCCAGCATGGTCCTCGAAATGCGGGATTACGACAGACAGATCGGGTGTTCCCGATATGATGTACTGTTCAACATCCTTGGCCATCGCGTAACCCTCGCTCACTCGACTCCACTCGCCTTTAGGTTGTATGAACGCAGGATGGATTGCCATTTGTCAATTTACATCGTTCCGGGACGTTACTCAAATCGCATCAACCGGACCTTTCCGTGCTGCGGGAGATTTCAGAACCGGGCTCGCATCGCGGCAAACGTCGATTTCGCACTCAGTTGTGACGCGTTTGCTCAAGCCGAGATCCTGCCGCTGTGCCCAACCTCGTAGGAGTCTAAGCCAAGCGAGGGTGCGATGAGCGACGATGCCGAAGACCTGATCCTGGCCGATCTGCCGGATGACGAATTGGTCCAGCAGATGCACGACGACCTCTATGACGGGCTGAGGGACGAGGTCGTGGAGGGCGTCAACATCCTGCTTGAACGCGGCTGGATGCCCTATGACGTGCTCACCAAGGCCTTGGTCGAGGGGATGCGCATCGTCGGCCTGGGGGTGGACAATCCTTCCTTCTTCTCGTCTCCCGAAATCGCCCAGCTGATGATCATGCTGATGGATGCCTGGACGTATATTCC
>JBCDFC010000262.1:0-6489 GCA_039178805.1 Pseudomonadota bacterium
CGGCCAGCATCGCCTGTGGCGCTTTGCCCGCCGATCCGATTGCCCCAGATGCGACGGGAGATGCGACGGGCCCCGCCGCGCCCGCGCCATCGCTCACCAAGTTCCGCTCGTCCATCGCACACTCCACACACTCACCACGACGCCAACATGTCGGGCATTCAGGACCTGTTGAGGTTAAGTGCTGGTTAGCTTCGGTCTCACCGATGCTAGACCGTTCTCAGAAGCGATTTTCCGCGCCCGAGATCAGTCGGCGGAGATTGGAGAGATGCGTGAGCCAGATGATCACCGCAAAGACGATCATCGCGAGCACCGCGCGCGGCCCGTCCAGCAGCCAGAAAATCGCAGGGCCGGCCGTCATCGCCGCGAGGGCACCGATGGCGGAGACCTTGCTCAGCCGCTGTGCCACGAGCCAGATGACCAGCATTACGAGCCCTGACGCCCAGCTGAGCGCCAGCGCCACGCCGAGCGCGGTGGCGACGCCCTTGCCGCCGCGAAACCGCAGCCACACTGGAAACAGGTGACCGATGAGCGCGCCAAGACCCGCAAACTGTGCCGTCAGATCGCCGTAGGACAGGAAGATGACGGCCGCGACGGCGCCCTTGGCCGCATCGCCCAGCAGCGTCAGCACCGCCGCCGCCTTGTTTCCGGTCCGCAGCACGTTGGTCGCGCCGATATTGCCCGAGCCGGTCTCGCGCAGGTTACCGAGGCCGAAGACGCGCGCCCAGATCACGCCGAAGGGGATTGACCCAAGGACATAGCCGACCGCGAAGGCGAGCGCGAAGTAAGGCAGCGCGCGTTCGGGGGCCATGAGGTCGTGCAGCATCTCGGCCGCCTCACCCGACGCCGGTGGTGGCGTCGAAGACGCGCTCGCCACCGATCCAGGTGCCGATGACCCGACCCTCCATCCGCATGCGATCGAACGGTGTGTTCTTGGACTGCGAGCGCAGCGTCGCGCGGTCGAGGACGAAGGGTGCCTCCGGATCGAACAGCACCAGATCCGCCGGCGCCCCTCTACCCAGATGCCCAACCGCAAGCCCGAGACGGCGCGCCGGCGCCAGCGAGGCGGCCTCGAACAGGCGGAGAAGATCGAGATCGCCGGCATGCACGAGGCGCATCATCGCGGGCAGGAAGGTCTCGAGCGCGATGGCGCCCGTGGCGCTTTCCTCGAAGGGCAGGCGCTTGGCCTCGGTATCCCAGGGCGCGTGGCCCGAGACGACGATGTCGATGCGCCCGTCCGCCAGCGCTTCGACGACAGCGCGTCGGTCGTCCTCGGCCCGAAGCGGTGGGGCCATCTTGAAGAAGCTTCGATACTCGCCGATATCGTATTCGTTGAGCGTGAGGTGGTGGATCGAGGTGGCGGCCGAAATATCCGCCCCGGCCTCCCGCGCCCGGTCCAGCGGGGGCAGGGCGGCGCCGGTCGAGACGATATCGGCGTGATAGCGGGCCCCCGTGACCTCGGCGAGCGCCAGATCCCGCTCCAGCCCGATCCGCTCGGCGATGGCGGGCACCGCGGGCAGACCGAGGCGCGTGGCAAACTCGCCCGAGGTCGCTGAGCCCCGCGCCGACAGGGCTGCGTCCTGCGGGTGATGCGCCACCAGCGCCCCGGTCGAGGTGGCATAGGTCATCACCGCGCGCATGACGGCGGTATCGGCGAGCGGCCGGTCAGCATCCGAGAGGCCGATGGCGCCGGCTTCGAGCAGCAGGCGCTGCTCGGTCATCTCGCGCCCTTCTAGGCCCTTCGTCAGCGCCCCCATGGCGTGCACCCGCACCGGGGTCGAGCGCTCGGCATGCGACAGGACGAACTGGACCAGCGCCGGATCGTCGAGCGCGGGCTGCGTGTCGGCCTGCACCACCATGGTGGTGACGCCACCCGCCGCCGCCGCGGCACCCGCGGTCTCAAAGCTCTCGCGATGGCGCGCGCCCGGCTCGCCGACAAAGACCCGCATATCGACGATACCAGGGGCGAGGACCTTGCCGCCACAGTCGACGCGCATCCCGTCCGGCAGGATGTCGGGTTGGCCAGGGACAAGATCGGCAATCGTTCCGCCCTCGACGATCAGTATCCCAGGCCCGTCATGCCGGCGCGCCGGATCAATCAGACGGGCGTTGTGGAAGATGGTGCGCATGCGCCCCCCGGGTCGGCTTGCGCGCGAGCTTTAGCGCGGCTCGGCGGCGGACGGTAGGGGCGCACCGGTTTGAAGAGCGCGAATGATGAGAATGACGTGATCGGCGTCCCGGATCGCACTCAGCCTTGTCGTAGTCAATTTAGGCGTGCTTTCGGGCGAGAGGGTAATGGTACTTCCTTGGCGTTCCAGCACGGTATTGGGCGTGATTGGAGGCGAGCGCCGCCTGCGCCAGAGTGCTCGATCAAGCACGAGAACCCGTCGGTCCGTGATGGCGTAGCGTCGCCTCCACCAGCCAATTGGCAGTAGCAGAGTATCGGATGCGCCGATGCCGAACAAAGCTAAAGTTCTCGCGAGGATGAAGTGCAGGACCATCTGCTCGGGGTTGTCAACAGCTGCCGCCATCTCCGCCGCGAGACTCGCGTCTTCGAACCACTCAAAGGTGGTTGACCAGAATACTGCTGTGACTAGTAAGCTGACCACAGCTCTGAGCAGTGGTTCAATCCCGTCCACTAGAGCGGAATCGCATCAGTTTGGATCGTATCCTCATGCGGTGAAGTGGTTTCTGCACTCTGCCGGGGAGAAGAGGTCGACGATGCGGCCGATGGCGGACCAGAGGCCGTCGACGGGTCGCTTGGCGCGCTTTCTGAGCAGGGCCTTCAGCTTGGAGAGGGCGTTCTCGATCGGATTGAAGTCCGGGCTGTAGGGCGGGAGGAACAGGAGCCGCGCGCCGGCCGCCTCGATCAGCGCCTTCGTTCGCGGGCCCTTGTGGCTCGACAGGTTGTCCATGATCACGATGTCGCCGCGACGCAGATCCGGTACGAGCACGCGCTCGACGTAGGTCTCGAAGGCGGCGCGGTTGATCGGGCCGCCGAGCACGAAGGGGGCGACCACGCCGCGGGTGGTCAGCCCGGCGACGAAGGTGGTCGTCTTCCAGTGGCCATGCGGCATGCCCATACGGAGCCGCTCACCGCGCGGGCAGCGACCATGGGTGCGGGCCATGTCGGTCTTCGCCGTTCGCCATTGGGCTCGAACCAATGGCGCCTCCAATGGCTCACTCTCGTCGATGAAGACGAGGCGGTCCGGATCGAGGTCGGGCTGGCTGTCGAACCAGTCCCAGCGCTTTCTCAACACGTCCGGACGGTCCTGCTCGCTGGCCTGCGCGGTCTTTTTTTCCGCGTGATCCCGTGCCGGTGGAAGAAGCGCTGAAGGGTGCCGTCGCCGAAGACGTGACCCCGCTCGGCGAGGGCTGCGCGCAGCTCCTCGACCGTGATGTCCGGCATCTCCTCAAGAAGTGTCCGGATCAGCCCGCCCTGCGCCTCGACGCGGCCGGACCGGCGGTCGCCGCCGAGAGGGCCCGGGCGAGGTTCGCCCTTCTCTCGGGCGGGGACTGTCAGGAGTTTCGTGTGTGGGCCATGGGTTGAGCATTTTCAGCCAGCGATGCTGAAGCGTTCTTCGAAGAGGATCGCGAACTGGGCCTTTGCCATGCCCCATTCCCTTGGCGGCATTCTCCATTCCTTTTCCGCCAAGTTCGAGACGAGGAAGAGCAGCGTCGTGACGCTCTCGTCGGTCGGGAAATGACCGCGGGTTCTGACCGCCCGGCGCAACTTGGCGTTCAGGGCCTCGATCGCGTTCGTCGTGTAGATGATGCGGCGGACATCGTCCGGAAAGGCGAAGAACGGGATGACGGCCGCCCAGTGCCGCCGCCAGGACATGGCGATCGCGGGGTACTTCTGGCCCCAGCCGCTGTCGGCGAAGGCCTCGAGGGCCGCCGCGCCGGCGTCGGCGTCGGCGTCGGTGGCCTTGTAGACGGCCTTCAGCGCCGCTGCGACCGCCCGGCGGTCCTTGTAGGACAGGAAATCCAGCGCGTTCCGGATCGGATGGAGTGAGCCATCGAAGGCGCCATCGGTTCGAGCCCGATGGCGAACGCAGGTCTGGACCTGGGTTTCGGGAAACACGGCGGTGATCGCGTCGGGAAATCCCTTCAGGCCGTCGACCACCGCGATCAGGATATCCTCGATGCCGCGGTTCTTGAGTTCGGGCATCGCCCGCAGCCAGAACTTGGCGCCCTCGGCCCGTTCGATCCAGAGACCGAGAACCTCCTTCTGACCGTCGATCCGCACCCCGAGCGCCACGGAGACCGCGTTCGCCATTGTCGCTCGGACCAATGGCGCGACAACGCTCACTGCGGACGGTTCCCTCATCGCGGATCTTGACCCTCAGGGCATCGAAGAAAACCAGCGGGTAGAGTGGCTCGAGCGGGCGGTTCTGCCACTCGGCGACCGCGTCCAGCACCTGGTCGGTGATGGCGCTGATCAGGTCCGGCGAGACGTCGAGGCCGTAGAGCTCGTCCAGATGGCCGCGGATTTCGCGTACCGTCATGCCGCGAGCGTAGATCGAGACACTCTTCTCGTCGAAGCCCGCCACCCGGCGGCGGTACTTGGCGATCAGCTGCGGGTCGAACGTCGCCAGACGGTCCCGCGGCACTGAAATATCCAGCTTGCCCGTGTCCGTCAGCAGCGTTTTCCTGCCATAGCCGTTGCGGCTATTCGGTCGGCCGTCACCGGCCTCGCCGTCCATGTGATGGTCCATCTCGGCGTTCAGCGCCCGTTCTGCCAGCGCCCGTTCTGCCAGCGCCCGTTCTGCCAGCGCCCGCTTCAGGTCGTCGAAAAGGCCATCCTTGCTGAAAACCCCCTGCGGGTCCCGACCAGCCAGAAGCTGGTCCAGCAACTCGTCAGCGATAACAGCCTTCTTGCGTCGTGCCATGCGATGTCTCCTCAATTCGCATCGCCATGGCCCACACACGAAATTCCTGACAGTCCCGGTTCGCCCTTCTCTCGCGCAAGCGCGCGCCAGCGGCTGACGCACGCCGCACTCACCCCGAAGCGCTCTGCCGCCTGGCGGTGGCTCGCGCCCGCCTCGACGGCAGCGAGAACACGGATACGAAGATCGACGGAAAGGGCTTTCGACATGCCTGCCGGCCTCCTCCTCCGGCAGACAGCTTCAATCAGACCATGCGCCCAATGGGAATCCCAATTCAATTCAATCAGCTCGGATCACGCTCTAGCCTCGGGATGGGCCTAGGGCCGGGGACAAGATCGCCGCACGGCAGGGGCAACGCCCGGTTCTTCTTGACGCGGCACATCCCGCAAACGCTCGCTGGCGGGCCTCGCAGGCTGTGTCTGCAGCCCATCACCAAGCGGCACCACCCACGTGCACGATGCATCCCGGAAGACAGCCGAAACAGCCACAGGCACCCACAAAGACTCATCGCGGCGACCAGCCGCGATTCCGCTGCCTTCAACCGGCGTGACGTTCGACCCAGTCCAGCGCTTTCTCGACCTCGCCCCAACCACCATTGTGACCCGAGCGCGGCATCAGGAAGTACTCCTTTTCCCCGGGCAGCGCGTCATAGAGCCTTCGGGCGTGGGCTGGCGGGATCACCCCGTCCTGTCCCGCGGCGACCACCAGCGTGGGCGCGGTCAGCGCAGGGGCCCGCGAAAGGCTCTCCCATCGCTCGTCCCACATCACGGCGCAGGCCGGCAAAAATGGATAGTGATGCTCGGCCACCGCACAGAGCCGGTCGAAAGGCATCTTGAGCACCAGCGCCGAGGCCGGGCGCCTCGCCGCCACCTTGACCGCAACCGCCGCACCCAGGCTCGTGCCCTGGATCACCGGCGGTCGGTTCATGGGCCCCACCAGTTCGGGCAGCGCATCGTAGAGCATCAGGGCATCGGCCGTGACCGCGGCCTCGGATGGGGCGCCGGGCGCGCCACCCGCCCCGCGATAATTGAGGATGGCCACGCCGTAGCCGCGGATCGTGAAGGGCGCCTGTCGGATCGCCGCCCCAGCCGTAAACCCGGCATTACCGTCGAAATGTAGGATGACCGGTAGATTCCCCACCGGCGGCGAGACCCAGGCGATCACGGGTGTGCCGTCATCGGCCGTCAATTCGACGAGCCGCCCGCGCATCATCGAGGTGACAGAGCGCGCGTCGAAGTCCTGGGTGAGCGGGTAGATCAGGCTCCGCCGTTCGATCAGGAAGGCCGCGACTACCGCCAACCAGACTGTGAGGAGAACGAGCCCGATCCTGATCAGCGTCCCGGCCAATCGCCGCATCATGACAACATCACCACGACCGTCTCACCCCCGCTTAACCATAGCCATGCCTCAATGCCCCCGCGCCGACCCATCGGCGCGAGAGGAGGTGATCGCACTGAGTCAAAAGCAATACCGTCTAGCGATGGTGATGATCGCGGCCGTCGGCCTCATCGTCTCCATCGCGAGGCTCTTCGCGGGGTAGCCCTTGGGAAGAGTCGGGGCGGCGAGTTACCGCTCGCCGCCCCATGGAGATGATCACTGAGCC
>JBCDFC010000263.1:0-6483 GCA_039178805.1 Pseudomonadota bacterium
CCTTTCGCCCCGATGGGTCGGAGCGGGGAGAGTGGAGACTGGGAAGGTTTACGAAGCGGTTACCACAATGGCGCTCTCTCAGCCGCCCAGTGCGCTCACGCGGGTGTAGTGGCCCATCTTGCGGCCATGGCGAACCTCGGCCTTGCCGTAGAGGTGGAGCGCGAGGCCGGGCTCGGCGGCGAGGCCGGCCCAGTCATGGGCTTCGTCGCCGATGATGTTCACCATTTCAGCGTCCGCATGGCGGGTCCCGTCGCCCAGCGGCCAGCCCGCGACCGCGCGGATATGCTGCTCAAACTGGTCGACCGCCGCCGCTTCGATGGTCCAGTGGCCGGTGTTGTGCACCCGGGGGGCGATCTCGTTGACCAGGATCCGGTTGCCGGGCGCGAGGAAGAACTCAACCCCGAGGACGCCGACATAGTCGAGAGCGCTCGCGATCCGGCCGGCGGCGAGGACTGCGTCCTGCAGCACGCTTGCAGGCAAGCCCGATGGCACGACGGTGCGGCGCAGGATGCCGTTCTCATGCGTGTTGCGGCCCGGGTCGTAGGCAACGGTGACCCCGTCTGGCCCGCGGGCGACGATCACCGAAAGCTCAGCCACAAAGGGGACGCGAGCCTCAAGGATCGCGGGCTGTGCGCCGATGGCTGCCCAGGCGTTCTCTGCGGCTTCGACGCCCTCCACTGCTGCCTGGCCCTTGCCGTCATAGCCGAGCCGCCGGGTCTTGAGGATCGAGGCCGCGCCGGTACGCGTGAGCGCCTCTGCGATGTCGGCGGGTCCGTTCACCTCGGCCCAGGGCGCACAGGCGATCCCGATGCTTTCGAAGAAGCGCTTCTCCTCTATCCGATCCTGCGCAATCGCGAAGGCACGGATGTTGGGGCGCACGAGGGTATGCCGGCCTAGGATCTCCGCCACGCTGGCCGGCACGTTTTCGAATTCGAAGGTCGCGACATCCACTTGCCGAGCAAAGGCCGAGAGCGCGGTTTCGTCGTCGAAGGCGGCGACCGTTTGTTGTCGCGCAACTTCGGCCGCAGGGCCGTCGGCCGCTGGGTCGAAGATATGCGCGTGGAGGCCCAGCCGGGCCGCGGCGATCGCCAGCATCCGCCCGAGCTGCCCGCCGCCGAGAATGCCGATATGGCTGCCCGGCGGCAGGGTGGCTGCGCCTTCGCTAGGCACGGGTCAGGCGCCCTCGGTCAGGTCGGCCGGGCTCTCCGCTACGGCCGCGGCCTGCGCTTTACGCCAGGCTTCCAGGCGCGCTGCAAGCGCCGGGTCCGAGACGGCGAGCATCGCCGCCGCAAAGAGCGCGGCATTCGCAGCGCCTGCCTCTCCAATCGCAAAGGTTGCAACTGGAATACCACGGGGCATCTGGACGATGGAGAGCAGACTATCGAGGCCTGATAAGGTTCTGCTCTGTACCGGTACGCCGAGGACGGGAACGCGCGTCTTCGAGGCGAGCATGCCCGGCAGATGCGCCGATCCACCAGCGCCCGCGATGATCGCAGCGATCCCCCGCTCAGCCGCAGCCTCCGCGTAGGCGAACATCCGGTCGGGCGTGCGGTGGGCGGAGACGATCCGGCACTCATGCGGGATCTCGAGCGTCTCCAAGATCTCGGCCGCGCGCCGCATCGTCGGCCAGTCGGACTGGCTGCCCATCAAGACGCCGACCCGCGGCGCGCCGGTGTTCACGAGAGGGTCGCGCGCACGGCGCGGTGGAGAGGCTTGAACCGTGACATGATCTCTGACGCTGCGACGTTTACGCGATGATGTCCGGGTAGAGCAGATCCTCGATCCGCGCAATCTCGTCCTTGAGCGCGAGCTTCTTCTTCTTCATCCGGCGGATCGAAAGCTGATCGGCCAGCGGATTGTCACGCTCCACCTCGATCGCTTCGTCCAGGCTCCGGTGCTCGCGGCGTAGAACATCGAGCTGGGAGCGCAGGATCTCCTCCTGGTCCATGATGTTCATGCTGGCACTCTCCCGCTCGCTTCTTGCGACAAAATAAGCATTCTTGGGCCTGTTCGTGAAGATCTTCGCGCGTTGATGATACGCATTAGGCGCGGTAGGCAGGGAACAGAGCGAAGGAGGAAGCCTTGCTGGCCAAGATCGCACTCACACTCCTGATCATCGCCGTCGTCTTCGTTCTGGGGCAGCGGACGGCGTTGAGCCAGGTGGCGAAAGGGCGTCGACGCCCGCGGGCGCCCGGTGGACGCGGCAAAGGGATCGCCGATGGTGCGGCTTCGAAGCCGATGACCGATCTCGTCCTGTGTCGTGACTGCGGCCAATATCACGCGGCCTCGACGCCCTGCGGTTGCCGTAGGCAGTAGGTGTTGTCGTGACGTTGCGAGATGCAACGAGTCCACTCTGTGGAAAGGTCAGTAGCGCTTCCGCCCCAGCGTTCCCTCGAATTTTACGCCTCCTCCCCCCATATGGACGCTTCCGACGGCTGTCGAGGAGGGTGACCACGACATGGATCTAGTGCTGGTGCTTGGCGGGCTCGCGCTTCTTGTGGCGGGCGGCGACCTTCTCGTTCGAGGAGCGGTCGCCCTCTCCCTGAAGTTCGGCATTCCTGCCATCATCGTCAGCGCGACCGTCGTGGCCATCGGCACCTCGATGCCTGAGATGCTGATCTCGATCCAGGCAGCGTTGGAGGACGCGCCGGGCATCGCGCTTGGCAATGTGATCGGCTCCAACATCGCGAACGTCTGGCTGGTGCTTGGCCTTCCGGCCTTGATCGCGCCCCTCGCGGGATGCGGGGACGACGCGCGCCGCTCGCTTTACTTTATGTTGGGGGCAACGGTCGTCTTTACCATCCTGGTCCTGAGCGGCCACATCCCATGGTGGGGCGGTGTGATCCTCGTGACGGTCATGACCATCATGGTCTGGGACAGTGTGCGCCACGCGTTGGAGTACCGGGCAGCAGCGCCGAGGCGGGAGAGCGTGAACGCAGCGGCCGTTGCCGAGCCGCCCTCCGAGATTGCGGAGCTTGAGGACGTCGATCCCAACATGGCCCCGTGGAAGATCATGGGGCTCATCTCGGTCGGTATCATCATGTTGCCGATCGGTGCTGACTTCTTGATTGATGGTGCTCGTGGCCTCGCGCTGGCCCTTCATGTCTCGGAAGCAGCGATCGGGCTGACGCTCGTCGCACTTGGCACGTCCTTGCCGGAGCTTGCGACGACCGTGATGGCGGCGCTCCGCCGACAGACCGAGGTCGCGATCGGCAATGTGGTCGGCTCCAACCTCTTCAACATCACCCTGATCATCGGTGCGACGGCGGTAATCTCGCCGCTGGATGTGCCGCTGGAGATGATCTCGCGCGACATCTGGATCATGCTCGCGGCGACGGCGATGCTGATCCCCTATGTGCTCCTCGGACGCATGCTCTGTCGCTGGACGGGTGCCTTTTTCCTCGTGCTCTATGTCGGCTATGCGGCCCTTGCTCTAAGCTGACGCTTAGCCGGGAAGGGCCGCCGGGCGAGCGAGCAGAGGGCTATGACGAACGACAGTGAGAGGCCGAGGGCACTGATCACCGGTGCGGGGATTCGGCTTGGACGGGCGATGACGCTGCATCTCGCGGCGGCGGGCTGGGACGTGGCAATCCATTATGCAAGCTCTGCCGCTGGCGCTGAAGAAACGGCCGAGGCGGCGCGCGGTCTTGGTGCTCGGGCCGAGCCGGTTCAGGCGGATTTGCTGGACGAAGACGCGACGGCGTCACTGATCGATCGTGGAGCGAGCGCTCTTGGCGGCCCGCTCGCTCTCCTGATCAACAACGCCTCGATCTTTGAGCCGGAGACGCTCGAGACCATGACGCGTGAGACCTGGGACCGCGCGGTCGGCTCCAACTTGCGCGCGCCGGTCACGCTGACGCAGGCTTTCGCCGCGCAGGCGCCGGGTCCTGCCACGGATGCCGAGGGAGAGCCGGTAGCCAGGGCGAACGTCGTGAACATGATCGATCAGCGGGTCTGGAAGCCCACGCCGTTCTTCGCGTCCTACACCTTGGCAAAGTCAGCGCTCCTCACATTCACCAAGACGGCGGCTCAAGCGCTTGCCCCCGAGATCCGGGTGAACGGCATCGGCCCTGGCCCGACGCTGCAGGGCGTGCGACAGACAGCGGAGCATTTTCGTGCCCAGCGACAGGCCTGCACGCTGGGCCGCGGCGCCGACCCGGATGACATCTTGGCGGCGCTTAGTTTCATTCTTTCGTGTAAGGCATTGACGGGCCAGATGATCGCAATCGATGGCGGTCAGCACCTGGCCTGGCAGACCCCCGATGTGGTCGGCAGCCCGGAGTGATCGCGATGACACAGCGCAGTTGTCCACGTGGCCAGACGCTCCGCTCGTTTCTCGCGACGCGCGCAACGCGCGCCTTACTCGATGTGCAGAACTGCAGAAAGCTTCATCTTTTCAACGCTCTACGCGCCGGTCTGATTGCTTGTGAGGTCGCTGCGACGTTTTGTTCATACGTCTTTAACCATCTTGCCACGCAGGCTTGCACAGGGTTTTCCACAGGCGTGTTGAGGCGGAGGCGCGTAGCGTGAGCATCTCGCCGGCGATGACGGAGGAGGAGACGGCAGGCGCGCGCGAGACCGGCCCGGGCGTCATTCGCCGTTATCTAAAGCGCCTCGACGACCGGCCGGGCGTCTATCGCATGCTCGGCACATCCTCAGACGTGCTCTATGTCGGCAAAGCGCGGTCCCTGCGAAAACGCGTTGCCAACTATGCCAATCAGGGCGCGCACAACAGTCGCATCACCCGGATGATCGCCGAGACCGCCTCGATGGAGTTCATCACCACCGAGACCGAGACCGAGGCGCTTCTCCTCGAATCGAACCTCATCAAGCAGCTTAAGCCGCGCTACAATGTGCTGCTGCGTGACGACAAATCCTTCCCCCATATCCTGATCGAGGACGGCGTTTTCCCGCTTTTGCGCAAGCATCGGGGGGCGCAGCGCGAGAAGGGGCGCTTCTTCGGCCCCTTCGCCTCGGCCGGCGCCGTCAACCGCACCATCAATCAGATGGAGAAGGCGTTCCTCCTGCGCACTTGCTCGGACAGCGTGTTCGAGAGCCGGACGCGGCCTTGTCTCCTGTTCCAGATCAAGCGCTGTTCCGGTCCCTGCACGGGCGAGATCAGCGAGGCGGATTACGCGGGGTTGGTCGAGGACGCAGTGCGCTTTCTCGAGGGGCGCTCGACCCGGGTGCAGGAGGCGCTGGCCGAGCGGATGGCGGCGGCGAGCGCGGCGCTCGATTTCGAGCAGGCCGCGATCTGCCGTGACCGGCTGCGCGCCATGGCCCATGTCCGCGGTCAGCAGAGCATCAATCCCGAGCGTACGGCGGAGGCGGATGTCTTCGCGCTCCATCGTGAGGGCGGTCAGGCCTGCGTCCAGGTCTTCTTCTTTCGCAGCAATCAGAACTGGGGAAACCACGCCTACTTCCCCCGCGCAGCAGCGGAGATGGAGGATGGCGAGCTGATCGCGGGCTTCGTTGCGCAGTTCTACGGCGTGAACCGGCCGCCTCCCCGCATGGTGCTCCTCTCCCATGCGCCTGAGACAGGGGAGGCGGGGGCAGAGGAACTGGCGGCGGCGTTTCGGGAGCTGGCGGGTCGGCGCGTGGTCGTTGCGGTACCCCAGCGTGGCGAGAAGCGGGAGCTGGTTGACCATGCCCTGCAGAACGCGCGCGAGGCGCTGGGCCGGAAGATGGCGGAGACCGCGAGCCAGACGCGGAACCTGCGCGAGCTTGCCGAAGCGATGGGACTGGCCGAGCCGCCGCGCCGGATCGAGGTCTACGATAACTCCCACATCATGGGCACGAACGCGGTCGGGGCGATGATCGTCGCGGGGGCGGAGGGCTTCGACAAGAACCAGTACCGCAAGTTCACGATCAAGGACCCGGACACCGCCGCCGGCGACGATTTCGGGATGATGCGCGAGGTTCTGACGCGGCGGTTCAAGCGCCTCGTGAAGGAGGACCCGGAGCGGGAAAGCGGGGCCTGGCCCGATCTCGTGCTGATCGACGGCGGGCGGGGCCAGGTGAGCGTCGCGCGCGAGGTGATGGCAGAGCTTGGTCTGACGGAGCTTGCTTTGTTCGGTGTCGCCAAGGGTGAGGAGCGGGACGCCGGGAAGGAGGTTTTTCACCCGGTTGAGGGGCGACCCTTCGCGCTGCCCTTCCGCAGCCCGGCCCTCTATTTCGTGCAGCGCCTGAGGGACGAGGCGCATCGGTTCGCGATCGGTGCCCATCGGCAAAAGCGGGCCAAAGCGCAGACGGTCACAACGCTCGACGAAGTGCCGGGGATCGGGCCTGCGCGTAAGCGGGCGCTGCTCGCGCGCTTCGGATCGGCAAAGGCGGTGAGCCGGGCGGGGCTCTCGGATCTGAAAGCCGTCGAGGGCATCTCGGACGCCATGGCCGAAACCATCTACGCGTTCTTCCACGGCGAACGCTGAACCCGTGGCCTGCCTCGGAACGGGGCCACCGCCTCCCCCACCCGTTCGGCGCTGA
>JBCDFC010000264.1:0-6476 GCA_039178805.1 Pseudomonadota bacterium
CGATCTTTGCATTCAGTGCCGTCAATCCGTGCTCGGGCGCACGACTTCGGCGCAGGCCTGGTCGAGCGTCGCTACGCCGTCTTCGGCCCGATAGCTGAACGGCGCATGCACCGCAGACGCGAACCGTGACAACGTGTCGACCACGGTCAGGACACTAGGCTCTCCGCCAGTGGCGAGCTGGTCGTGAATAAAGTCCATCGCAGAAGCCCGCCGTACTTCTTTCAATTGACCAAGGTCGCCTCGCTGATCGCGGCCTTGCGACAGACCTCGCCGACCGGCACGCTTTCGTCGGCCTGCTTCGACACAAAGGCAATCTGCGCCTCGCTGAACCCCGATCTCTTCATCGCGTCTCTCCGTCTCCAGGCCCAGTCCTAGTCGTCTGACGCAGACTGAGCGCACCCATTCTTGTCATCCCCGGGCTCGACCCGGAAATCCAGAAGGCCAAACGAATTCAGGCGCCTTCGGAAAAATGGATTGCCGGATCAAGTCCGGCAATGAAGGTGTCCGGCAATGACGGTATCGAGTGTTTCGGCCACACCACTAGACAGGAACGTTCCACCTCCGCGCGGTCCAGAAAACGGGCAGCAGGCCTACTGGCTCAACTGGTTGCAGACGTGGGAGAGCACGAGCGATTGAAGGTTCTCCCGCTCTTGACCTCCGCATCTGTGAGCCGCTGCGCTTTTGTGGACTGCTGGCCCTGATCAGTCGACGACGGCGAGGTCGATTGAGTGCAGTGCGCGCGGGCTGAGGGGTTAGTCGAGCGTTAGTTCGACGTGGAACATGCCCTCGCCGGGGACGGTTTGGCTCCTGAAGCCGAGTTTGGTGGCGAGGGTGAGCATGCCGGTGTTCTCGGTCAGGATCTCGCCCCAGATCGTGGCGATGCCTTCGGCGCGGCCATGTTCGATGAGGCGCTCCATCAGCGCTCGACCCAGGCCGCGGCCCTTCAGGTCCGAGCGGACCATCACGCTGAACTCTGCCCGCTCGCCCGTCGCATCGCCGGCAAGGCGGCCGACACCCAGCATCTCGCCACGGTCGTCGAGCGGCTCGCCCGTCGCCTCGAAGGCCACGAAAGCGATGGCGCGGGCATAGTCGATCTGAGTGAGCCGCGCGATCATCGCTGCCGGCACTTCCTTCAATCTACTGAAAAAGCGGAGGCGGAGGTCCTCGGGTGTTGCGCGACGGAAAAACTCGGCAAAGCGCGGTGCGTCCTCGGGCTTGACTGGCCGGCAGAAGACCGCCGTGCCGTCCCTGAGCGCGAGGCTTCCCTCGAGTTCTGCGGGATAGGGGCGGATCGCAAAGCGCGGGTTCGGGGCGGGGAGATCGACGAGACGGTGCTGGACCGTAATGCGAGCGTCGAGCGCCACACAGCCGGAGCCGTCGGCGAGGAGCGGATTGATGTCGAGCTCGTTGATCATCGGCAAGGCGCGCGCGAGCTCGCCCAAGCGAACCATGACCGCGGCGATCGCGTCGATATCGGCGGCAGGATGCGTGCGATACCCTGCCAGCCGCCTTGCGACGCGGGTCTTGCCGATCATGCGCCGCGCGAGGCCGAGATCGAGCGGCGGCAGCGCCAGGACTACGTCGTCCTCCGCCTCCACGCCCAAACCACCCGCCCCGAAGACGAGCGCCGGCCCGAAGACCGGATCGTCGGAGATGCCGCAGAGAAGTTCATGCGCTGTGGGCCGGCGCAGCATCTCCTGCACGCTGAGCCCCGTGACCGGGATCGCGTGATGCTCGGTAATATGGTCGAGCATGCTGGCAGCAGCCGCCTCCACCGTCATTGGTCCCTGAAGGTCGAGCACGACGCCGCCGATATCGGACTTATGCACCACCGCGTCGGAGAGCGCCTTGAGCGCGAAACGCTCAATGCCCTCGGCCGCTAGGTCTTCGGCAACCGCCCGGGCCGATGCGGGATCGGGCTTGGCGCGAGCGGTGCGCACGACGGTGATGCCGGCCGCCGCGATTACCGCCTTTGCCTCCGCTTCGTCGAGACGTCGCACCCCGCGGGCAACCGCAGCCTCGATCACCGCGCGTGCCGCGGCCCAGTCAGCGACCGGCGCGCGTGGCAGCGAGGGCGGAACCGCGGTGATCTCCTCCAATAGCCGGGCCCTGCGCAGCAAGTAGCCGAGGCCCGTCGCCGCGTTGTCGGGCGTGGCGAAGCAGGGGATGTCGGCCGCCTCCAGTGCCCGGCGTGCCGGCCCGGCCTGTGCCGTCGGTGCCTCATCGCCGGGCAGGCACGTGAAGATCGGCTTCGCGCGATAGCCCGGGCGCCGGTGGTGGCGAGCCGCATCGATCACCGCCTGGGCGGCTGCGTCGGTGTTCGCGAGCGCCCCTGGGCAGGCGATGGCGATCACAGCGTCGACACCGGGATCGGCGAGCACCGCATCCATTGCGGCACGGTACCGTTCTCCATTGGCGGCGGCATCGAGATCGACTGGGTTGGCGGGCCTGGTCCAGGACGGCAGCGCTGCGGCCAACGCCTCCCGCGTCTCCGGCGCAAAGCGCGCAAGCTGCCCGCGCAGGTCCCCGATCGCATCGGCCGCCAGCACGCCTGCGCCGCCGCCATTGGTGACGATCGCGATCCGGTCGCCGAAGGGCTGCCCCGCCCGAAGCCGCAGATGGTCGAGCGCTTCGGCCGCGTCGAAGAGTTCCTCGATCGTGCGGATGCGCAGGATGCCGGCCCGGGCGAGGGCCGCATCGAAGAGCGCATCCGTCCCAGCGAGCGCACCGCTATGCGAGGTCGCAGCCCGCGCACCCGCCCGATGCCGCCCGCCCTTGAGCGCGATCACAGGCTTCACCCGTGCTGCCGCGCGCGCCGCCGGCATGAAGGCCTGCGCATCCGTGATGCCCTCGAGATAGAGCAGGATCGCCCGGCTCTCCGCATCGGTGGCGAGATGATCCAAAAGATCTGGGATGCCGATATCCGCCTGGTCACCGATCGAGACGATGTGGCTGAAGCCGATGCCGCGGGCTGTCGCCCAGTCCAGAACGCTGCCGATGACGGCACCCGATTGGCTGATGAAGGCAAGGCGGCCCGAAAGCGGCAAAAGATGCGTCGTGCTGGCAGCCAAGAGTTTCGGCGGGCGCAGAATACCGCTCGAATTGGGGCCGAGGAGGCGCAAGCCATGGCGTTGAGCGGCCTGCAGCATCTCGCTGCCGAGGGGGCTGTCGGCTTGGATCGCCGGGGTCATCACGATAGCAACCCGGCAACCGCGGACACCCAGCGCCTCGATGATCTCCGGTACGGTTGCCGGCGGTGTCGCCACAATGGCGAGCGCGGGGCTCCCGGGAAGCTCGTCCGTACTGCCATAGCAGCGCAGGCCGAGCACTTGGCCGTATTTGGGGTTCACTGGCCAGATCGGCCCCTCGAAGCCGGCGGCGCGGAGTTGCTCCATGACGACGCGCCCAGCCCGGCCCGGCCGCTCGGTCGCGCCGAAAAGCGCGATGGATGCAGGGGCGAAGAGGGTGTCCACATGCTCGAGTGACACGGATCTCCCCCCACTGGCTACCGATCCCGACGGATCCCATCGCGCTTTGCGATAGCACATCTCGCCGGATTGCGGTGTGCGGCGCAGCATTCTTTATGCGCTCGACCGGCGTTTACTTTCTTCACCCGCTGGTAACCACCGTCGAGGCAAGCTTCGTGGTGCGTCGGGATGACGGCGCATGCCTGGTGAGCAGAAGCGGCGAGGGCATCGATGAATGAGATCACGCGCCGCCTGGTTGCCGGCGGATGGCCCTTTGCGCGGCAGGGCGATGTCACAGCCATCGCGCAGGAGCGGTTTCGGGAGGCGCTAAGCGCTCCACCGGTGGAGCGGCGGTCGCGGGTGATCGCGCGGGCAGTGCTCCGCGCCGCGCGGCAGGTCGGGCCCGCGGCAGCGCCGGCGCTCCTGCGCAATTTGCCCGAACTTGCGAGGAACCGGGCCGACGGGGCGTTGGTGACCGTGGCTGCGGCCCGTCACGATCCCTTGTTCCAGGCGCGGGTGCGTGAGGGCGATGCATCGCGCGAGGCTGCCGCCTGGCCGGCCGCTGCCGGATCTTACCGTGCGGCACTCGACCTTTATCCTTTGCATCCCGGCTATTGGATCCAGCTCGGCCATGTCCGTAAGGAGCTGGGTCTGACCCATGGCGCGGAGGCGGCGTATCGCTCGGCCCGCGCGCTCGGCGCATCCGCGGACGAGGTCGAGCAGCATCTGCTCTTCGTCTGCAGCCTGAACGGGGTCGAGCTTGGCAATGCACCGTTGCAGACCGGATCGCTGCCCCTTGACGAGCCGCCAATCGAGATCGAGGCGCGTGCGCTGTGGGAAACTTTCTTGGACGGGCCCTGCGAGGATGAGACCGCGGCGTTGCTCATGCGGCTCTCGCCTAAGCGCCGGTTGGTCGAGCATCTGTTGGATCATCCCGATTTCGCGGCACGCAATCGCGGGCTGCTCGCGATGCTGATTGAGACCGGGGGACTTTGAACCGTGACGTCACCCCGGTTCAGCGTGATCGTCAACACGTATAACAGGGGCGCCCATCTAGAGCACACGCTGCGCGGCCTCACGGCTCTCGACTATCCCGACTACGAGATCGTGGTAGTCAACGGGCCGTCGACCGACGACACCGCGGATCGGCTCACGGCCTGGCAGGACAGGATCAAATGCGTCGACTGCGGCGAGGCGAACCTCGCCGCCTCGCGCAACGAGGGTATCGCGGCTGCGGCAGGCGATATCGTCGCCTTCATCGACGACGACGCCGTGCCGCACCCGACCTGGCTGACGGCGCTCGCCCGCGCTTATGGCGATCCGCGGGTGGCCGGCGCGGGCGGCCTCACGCTCGACAACACAGGCGCACGCTGGCAGTGCCGCAAGACCGTGTGCGACCGGTTCGGCGAGGCGCATCACGTGTCGCCCTTCTTCGACACCGGGCCGCTCAACCGACCGGGCAGCCCTTTTTATCCGAGCCTCCTGGGGACGAATTCCAGCTTTCGCCGCGCGGCTTTGGCGGAGATCGGCGGTTTCGACGATATGTTCGCCTACCTTCTGGACGAGACGGATGTCTGTCTGCGCCTCGTCGATGCGGGCCATCGGATCGTTTATGTGCCCGAGGCGCTGATCTTCCACCAATTCGCCGAGAGCCATATCCGCAATGCGGAGCGGGTGCCGCGCACGCTCTACCCCTCGGCGCGGAGCAAGGCCTATTTCGTGCATCGCCACGGCCATCGTGCGCTGCCCAGCCGAACGGGCGCGGCGCTCGAGGCGTATGAGCGCGGTATCCGCGGCGCCAATACCTGGCTCGAGCGGGAGGGTCGGATCACCCCCGCGCATCGCGCCAGCCTCGATGCCGATCTCGGCTGGGGGATCGCCTCGGGTACGGAGCTTGCCCGCCGGAACGATCGGCGCAGTGGCGGCTCACTCGGCCTGCGCCCGCCACCGCCGGGTTTTCGGCCAGCCGCAGCACCCCGTGGGGCAATGCGGCTCGTCTTCGTTAGCCGCGGCTACCCCCCGGCTGTCGAGGCCGGGATCGCGCGCTGGACCGAGAGCATGGCAACCGGGCTCGCCGCGCGCGGGCATGAGGTGCATGTGATCTGCGAAGGGGTGGAGCGGAGCCTCAGTTATCAGGGTGGCATCTGGCGGCACGCGATCCCTGCGACTGGCGGCGATCCCGATGGCCTTGGCGCCCGCTGGGGCCTGCCGCCCGGTGCCGCGGCCTGGGCCGCTGCGGTGGCGGTTGAGGTGGAGCGGATCGGGTCGTTCTCGCCCGACGTCGTCTCGTTCCCTGTCTGGGATCTGGAAGGCATCGGTTGTGTCGGCGGCCGCGTGCCTACGGTCATGAGCCTGCACACGACCTATGCTCTCTCGCGTCCTTTCCGCTCGGATTGGAAGATGCGGCCCGTCTACACCCACGCGCATGTCGACCGAATGATCGCGGCTGAGCGGAGGGCGCTGGCCGAGCATCCGTGCCTTCTCGCCAACTCGGAGGCGGTGGTTCGGGATCTAAGCACCGCTTACGACGTCGATCTCACGGCTCGGGCGACGGTGGTGTCGCATGGCACGCCGGACACTGGCGCTGGATCATGGCCAAGACCCGATGGCAGCGTGCTTTTCCTCGGCCGGTTCGAGCAGCGGAAGGGGTTCGATCTGGCGGCCGCCGCGATAAGCCGCCTCTTGACTGAGCGACCGGGTGCACGCGCAATCTTCGCGGGCGACCTGCTGAACGATGAAGCACGAGAGCTGCTGCGATCGGCCGGTGCGGAGGGGCTTGCCCAGCATGCATCGGTCGAATGGGCAGGCGCGCTTTCGCGCGAGGCGCTTGCAAAAGCCCTTCGCCGGGCCAGCCTGGTGTTGTTCCCCAGCCGGTATGAGAGCTTCGGTCTTGTCGCCATCGAAGCCTTCGCCGCAGCGACGCCGGTTGTCGCACTCAACAACTCAGGGCCTGCCGAAGTCGTGCGCCATGGAGAGACCGGTCTGCTCATAACGCCCGGGGATGGGGAG
>JBCDFC010000265.1:0-6463 GCA_039178805.1 Pseudomonadota bacterium
AGCCGTGTTCTCGGCAGCCACCGCCTCGGCGGATGAATCGGGCCGTCAGATCTTCCTCGAAGGCGGGGGCGGCATGCCCGGCTGCGCCGTGTGCCACACGCTTTCCGATGCCGGATCAGCCGGCGATATCGGCCCCAATCTCGACCTCATGAAACCGGACAAGGCCCGGGTACGCATTGCCGTCTATGACGGTGTCGGTGTGATGCCCGCCTTCGGTGAGTTTCTGAGCGAGGCGGAGATCGACGCCGTCGCAGACTATGTGGCGGGCACCGCGGGCGAGTAATTCTGCCCTAAGTTAGCGGGCAGGTTGGCGAGAATGACCCGCCTTCCGGACCGCCGACACCCATCCGCCGGTCAGCGACGCACAGCCTAATCCTTCGAAGCCGTTGACCAGCTTGGACGGTTATCGGTCTTGCTGCTGAACCGTCATAACGGAACGGGCACAGTAGTCTCTGAACAGCCGGTCAGCGCCGCGCCCTCCCACGACAGGTTGGCGCGCGATCCCTTAAATTTCAGCGAACGCTGAAGGCTCCCCGAACGCAACATCAGCGCGATTTCCGGCGACATCGTTAGCTTTTCGTTCGCACGACTCAGTCAATCCTGACGTGGGTGGGGGCGCTCGGGAGCCTGTGCGCTCAGCGGCCAATGGCGGTCCGCTGCGCCTGTAGACCCCTAAGTACTGCCTATGCGATTTCGCTGCCCCTGCCCCCGCTTTGTCGCGCCTCAGACCTCCGTGCATGAGGGCCGCTGGCGCAGATAGGCCTCCGGATCCGGCCCTGGCACCATCATACTCGTGCGCCAGGCTTCCTGCTCCGCGTTGATCAGCGCCAGCTCCCAAACGCAGGCGACGACCGGCCGGGTCACCGTGTCCATCGGTTCGGTCGCCGAGTAAGCGCGCCGATAGATATGCTGGCAGAGGACCGAGCCCTGCGCCCACCACTGCGCGAGGATCGAGATGCCGAGCGTGCCGGGATGGATGATCAGAAAGCCGAGGTCGTTGCTCTCGCCCATCGCCTCAACCCGCTCGATCACCTCACGCTCGACGAACGCCCGCGCAAGGTCGACCTGATCGGCTGTCAGCGCCTGGTCCGCTACGAGCAAGCCATAGACCTTGAGCCGCAGACGACCGATTTCCCAAACCCCGTGATGCGAGACCGCGCGCGGCCGGTAGACTTCGTGAGGCCCACATCCGGCCGATGCACGCGCAACCGTGCCTCCCGCCGCAACCGGCTGCGCGCCGACACCCGCCCCCTCCTCTCTCACAGCGAAACGGGCTCCAGCACCGCGGGGACGATGACCTTCATCGGCGCAACTTTCTCGACAAAGGCATCCGCCGAGGGTTCGAGAACTGGGAAAGTCCCGTAGTGGCATGGAATGACCGCCTCAAAGCGGAAGAACTTCTTGCAAGCGAAGGCCGCGCGCGTGCTGTCCATCGTGAAATGCCCGCCGATAGGCACCAGCGCATGGCTCGGCCGATGCAGCTCCTCGAAGAGCGCCATATCCGCCATCACATCCGTATCGCCCATGGCATAGAGCGTCTTGCCCCCCGCCGCGATCATGAAACCCGCTTCCGAGCCCGCAAAAACCGCTGCATCGCCCTCGGCCGGACAGGACGAGGAGTGCACAGCATGCACCATCGTGACCGCCACCTCGCCGATCTTCACCGTCCCGCCCTTGCTGAAGCCCACGCCTTCGATCCCATGGGCCTGCGCCAGCCAGCCGATCCAATCATAGATCCCGTAGATCGTCGCACCCGTCTCCTTCGCGATCGCCGCGGCCTCGCCCGCGTGGTCGCCATGGGCATGGGTGATGAGGATCGACGTGGCGCCGGCCAAGGCTTCCCTACGCCGGTCGGTCGGGAAGCTCGGATTGCCCTCCAACCACGGATCGAGGAGCAGCACTTCGCCCCCCGCCTCGATCCGAAAACTCCCATGCCCGAGCCAGATGATCTTCATCCTGTTCTCCTCTCGCAGCCCTGATGAGCGCCCCAGTCACGGGCACCTGGCCCGATGGCGCGCGATCCGCCGACATCTTCACACCCATGAAGACGCGAAGACCAGGGCAGACCGGGACCGGCAACCGCCCCTTGCACCCGACCCATGTACCGGGGCCCTGCCCCCGGCCCTCGTCCCCGGCCCTCGTCCCCGGCCCTTGCACCCGGCCCTTGCACCCGGCCCGCCCACGCGGCTAGAGACCGCGTTCTGAACGCTTCTCCGGAGGGCTGAGATGTCGATCGACAGAGCGACCGTGCGCCAGGTTGCCCGGCTCGCGCGGATTGCCGTGCGCGAGGATGAGGAGGAGGCGCTCGCGGGTGAGCTGACCGCGTTCCTCGATTGGGTCGAGCAGCTTCAGGCCGTCGATGTCGAAGGGGTCGAGCCCATGGCTTCGGTCCATCCCATCGGTCTGCGCCGGCGCAAGGATGCCGTCGCGGCGGCCGAGGGCGAGGCCGGACTACAGGACGACGTGCTCGCCAACGCCCCGGATGCCCGCCAGGGCTTCTACGCCGTGCCGAAGGTGGTGGAATGACACGCCCCGCGACCCTCACCATTGCCGAGGCCGGGGCGGCAATGCGCCGAAGCGATCTCACCGCCCGTGCGCTCACCGAAGACTGCCTCGCCGCCATCGAGAGCGCGCGCCCCCTCAACGCCTTCGTGCACGAGACGCCCGAGAAGGCGCTCGCCATGGCCGATGAGGCCGACCGGCGCCGCGCGGCCGGCGACGACACGCCCCTCCTCGGCGTCCCCCTCGGCATCAAGGACGTGTTCTGCACGGCGGGCGTCGCGAGCCAGGCCGCGAGCCGCATCCTCGACGGCTTCGTGCCGCCCTATGAGAGCACGGTGACGTCACAGCTCTGGTCCTCGGGCGCCGTGATGCTCGGCAAGCTCAACATGGACGAGTTCGCCATGGGCAGCTCGACCGAGCACACGGTCTATGGCGCCTGCGTCTCGCCCTGGCGGCGGGCGGGAGACATTGCGGTCGACACGGCGCGCGGCACGGGGGGCGAAACGGCGGCCATCGTGCCAGGCGGCTCCTCGGGCGGCTCGGCCGCAGCGGTGGCGGCGGATCTCTGCCTCGGCGCAACGGCCACCGACACGGGCGGGTCGATCCGTCAGCCCGCGGCCTTCTGCGGCGTCGTCGGCATCAAGCCGACCTATGGGCGCTGCTCGCGTTGGGGGATCATGGCCTTCGCCTCCTCGCTCGACCAGGCCGGGCCCATCGCCAAGACAGTGGAGGACGCAGCCATCCTCCTCGGCGCCATGGCGGGTCACGACCCCGCCGACAGCACCTCGGCCACGAACGAGGTGCCGGACTTCACCGCCGATCTCACGGGCGATCTCCGCGGCCGGCGCATCGGCGTGCCCAAGGAGTATCGCGAGGGGCTGTCGGACGAGATGGCCGCGACCCTGGATCGTGGCGCCGAGATGCTGCGCGACGCGGGCGCCGAGGTCGTCGAGGTCTCGATGCCCAACACCCGCTCGGCGCTCCCGGCCTATTATGTGATCGCGCCGGCCGAGGCCTCGTCCAACCTCGCGCGCTATGACGGCGTGCGCTATGGGCGCCGCGCGAAGCTCGACCAGGGCGACGGGGTGCTCGAGCTCTACGAAAAGACCCGCGCCGAGGGGTTCGGGCCCGAGGTCCGCCGCCGCGTCATGATCGGCGCCTATGTGCTCTCAGCAGGCTACTACGACGCGTACTACATCCGCGCGCAGAAAGTCCGGGCGCTCGTCCGCCGCGACTTCGACCAAGCGCTGGAGAAAGTCGACGCGCTGCTCGCGCCCGCCACCCCCAGCACCGCCTTCGCGCAGGGCGAGTTCGAGGGCGACCCGGTGCAGATGTATCAGCAGGACGTGTTCTCGGTGACGCTGAACCTCGCCGGCCTGCCCGGGATCTCGGTGCCCATGGGCCTCGCCGCCAACGGGCTGCCGCTCGGGCTACAGCTCATCGGGGCTGCCTGGGGCGAGCAGCAGCTCTTCGGCGTCGCCTCCGCCCTCGAAGCCCGAGCCGGCCCCCGCCCCCGCCCCAACGCCTGGTGGTGACCGCTTCGGCCCTATGGTCGCCCTGAAACTCCGCAGATCCAACACGCCACCTTCGTCAGCGGAGCGAACGGAGCCGCCGTTCAGCCAAACGCACCGAATGTCTGGTAGGTGCGCAGACCTCAACCCCATCCGGTTTCCAAGTCCAAAGTCCAGGTTTCTAATCCCTCGCTTGTTTGTGTCGCTGTGAACCAGCGGTCCGATCTACTGTTACCTCGAAGGAAGTTCTGATAATTGCGGCGCTATCTCATACGAACGCTTGAACAGGTCGGGGGAAACCACGCGCTCAACTCCGCCGCTGCAATTCCTTTGACCTTTTTTATCTTCCAAAGGCCATCGTGTTTATGAAATGACACGAACCAGCTCTGTATCGCTTCTCTGTCGATCAAATAACTCATTGCACTCGCATGATCCAATTTCGCAGTTTTCGAAGAGAACCAGACAAAAAGACCCGAAGGCGAGAAATTCTCGACCCGATTCTGCAGATTTTCGGAGCTTGGTGATTTAGTGAGACGATGGGGCTTTGGGGCATCTGGCGTTTCTCGATACACTCCATCAAAGCGTCGAAATGATAGCTGCTGCAGAATACGGTTTGGATTAAAGGGCGGAAATGTAAGTTTGCTCTTCCAGACAGGAACTAGATCTTTTCCAGAATATCCCAGCCACTTGTGATCGAACCAGCGATCGACTCGAACGAAGAAAACTTCTTGCGGCTTGTAGCTCGCAACCATGTTCGCAAGCATTCCATTTAGTGCGGTAAGGAAGACCGGATCATCGGTATCACTTGGCGGGATATTCACGATCACAGACTCTGACTCTCTAAAACTCATTCGCTTCGAATGTAGCCGAAACTCCAAGACAGACTCAAGCACGCTTCATTGTTCGAGTCGATCCTGTCTTGAGTAGTGAACCCGATCTTCGAAGCACAATGAACGAACGGTAAGTAGTAGCGCTTCGCCACCGTTCGTACTCTCTACAGCATCGGTTGCTTTGGGCTCGAAGTGGACGCAGGCGTCTCTGCCCGACCATTGGCGAGTTGGTACGGCCAACGCGCAGCGTCGTTGCCGGCATTCCTCGGGCGACAGATCGGCCGGTTTCAGGGTTACCTGGAGCTCTGACAGGGGCCCGGGTCATGGCACTCTGCCTGTTCCCCCTCGGTGTCCCCTGCAGCGCGGGCCGATCAGGTGCCCTCGATCAAGACCTTTAGGATGATCGAGCCGAAGAGCCACAGCACCGCCCCCCGTCTGATGCCGAGCGCGAAGAGCGCTAGCGACGGGATGGTGATGATGTAGACGTTTTCATGTTGCGGGTCGAAAAGCGTCTCGACCCACGACCCTCGTTCGCCGCCAACGGTCTTTGGCATAGCAAGATCCCCCTCTATTCGGGAACCTACGGTAGCAGACCCCTGTTTGAGAAGGCTAAATTGTCGAACCGCTCGCTCAGATCAGCGTTAGCTCACCTGCATATTGCCTGCCATCGCGGCCAGCTTGCAGCTCATAGCTTACTTTCTGATTGTCCTGCAGGCCCGGCAGGCCCGCCTTCTGCACGGCGGTGATATGGACAAAGACGTCCTTGCCGCCCTCGTCGGGCGCGATAAAGCCATAGCCCTTCTCGGTGTTGAACCACTTCACGGTTCCGGTCGCCATAGTCGCATTCCTCGTCTCGGGCGGCGCGGCGCCGCCACATTAACAGATGCGCGCATGCCCTGCCGCATGCCGGAAGAGTATCCCGAATCGGCGGCTACAAACAACGAAACGGCGAGGTGCGCGCGCTCCTGCAACGGATTTGTACGCCCTTGAAACTCATTGCGCCGTCTCGGTTTCGCTCTTCCCAGACCACGAGCGGTGCCATTGCCGTGAAAACCGTCAATTGCATAACCGTTTTGCAAACTTCAGACTTTCCTTAACCGAGCGATGACACTAACTAGGGCGATCACGGCGCTGCACTGGCGGCAAACATCGGGACGTTTGGACGATTGGAGGGCGGGCATATGCCGCGCGACATGGAGGATATCGGCGTAATCAACGAGCAGGGCGCGCGCTGCCGCAAGCTTTTCGCTGCGGTCGTGCTAGCAGCCCTCGACGACGCCGTTCGCGAGCAGAAAGAACAAGGCACCGGGGTGGAGAGCATCGCGACCTGGGCGCGCACGCGCGACGGCCGCCTGGTGCTATCCAATGCCGGGCTTGAGCTGAATGAGCGTACCATCACGCTCCTGCAGGAGTTCGTGGCCCGCGGCATTCGTCCCGCCGCGGCCTGAGCTGATCCTGCCTTGCGAACGCCCGCGGCCTTTTGGCTTCGGGCGTTTTCTATTGCCACTGCGCCTCCCCGCCTGATCTGAATCAAGGTTCGAGAGCCCAAGCGGCGTCACCCATCGTTGCAGCGCAGCGATAGGAGGCGGCTATGGCGGATGGCGGCGGGACGATCGACGG
>JBCDFC010000266.1:0-6450 GCA_039178805.1 Pseudomonadota bacterium
GCGCGGAGCAGGTCGAGCAGCCCCGGCG
Source organism: Pseudomonadota bacterium (assembly GCA_039178805.1). GTDB lineage: Bacteria > Pseudomonadota > Alphaproteobacteria > Rhodobacterales > Rhodobacteraceae > Thermohalobaculum. Next base: position 29 of record JBCDFC010000266.1, read on the forward strand.
AGAGCATGACCTTGCGATCCTTACGTCCCTTGCCTTGCTCGACATGGATCAGCATCCGGTCGCTGTCGATGTCGCCGATCTTCAGGCTGCAGACCTCGGCAGCCCGGAGCCCGGCGCCATAGGAGATGCTGAGGGCCGCGCGGTACTTGAGCCCTGGCCCGGGAGCGGCCATCAGCAGGTCCGAGACCTCCTCAATGCTGAAGACGACGGGCAGCTTCCGCGGCTGGGTACGGAACTGCATGAACCGCTTCATCTCCTCGCGCCCACAGGTCATGCCGAAGAAGAACCGCAACGCTACGATCCGGGCATTGAAGGTGGGCGGCGTGATGCCGGCGTCGGTCATGTGGAGCTGGTAGGCGCGCAGATCGTCCGGCGTCGCGGTGTCGGGCGAGCGCTTCAGGAACGCGGCGAAATCCTTGACGGCACGGATGTGAGCCTTCTGGGCCTTCTCGCCCATGCCACGGATGCGCATGTCTTCGATCATCCGCTCACGCAGCGGCGTGGTCCTCTCCTTCTCCATGGGAACCTCCTGTCTGACGATGGGGAAGACCCCAATCGTCAGGCCAGGCGGCCCTCTCAGCGAAGACAGGCGATCAGATCAGCGCGTGACATCAGCCATGGGCGCCCCTGCCGCGAGAGCGGCTTCGTCCTAGGGCCGCGCGCGTCGCCTGCGCCGAGGCGATTTCTTGCCGATGCAGCGCTGCGGAACATGGCCGAAACGAGCTCAGCCTGTGAATTTGGTGTTTTTGCTGCATGCGCTCGCGGCAAAGATATTGGCGCATCCGCATAATCCTTCGCTCGGCGGCGCAGCATGAAAACAAGCCATTCGTGATACGCATTGTGAGAATTTGTGCGAGAATTTATCAGACAAAGGTAAGTCTGCGACACTTAGGCTAGCTGATGCTTTGAGTCGTCACATTGCTGACATCTGTTCGAATTTGCGGGAGCTTTATTGTTGAAGTGCGGTGCACGTCGCTAATCTGCTCTTAAAAGAGAATCGTTTTAGGCAGAACCGAAGCTATCCTATCGCCACAGCCTTGATAGTCAGCCGAAACGCGGGCTTTTCCAGCATTAAATCACGAACTTGTTTGACGCCGCTTTCTGACTCACGATCATAAGCTCTTTACATATTGTGACGAGATAAAAGATAACTCAGTCTTTTATCGGACAGAAGGCCGCAGAAATGATCAATTTAGACGTTTCTATTCAATTGCTCGAGCAGGAAATGCTGTCAATTGAACCGTTGCAACCAATCTAGGATTGCTTTTCCGATGTCATCGGCGCTGTCTTCCTGCACGAAGTGCACCCCTGCAACGGTGACTTCATCCTGATTGGGCCATGTGCGCACGACATCGCGGGCATAGCCGACAAGAAAAGCACCGGGGTCTGCATTGATGAAGAGCTTCGGCAGGTCATCAGACTTGCGCAGGTAATCCCCATAGGCCGCGATGACTTCAATCGAAGACTGCGGTGTGCCACCGATGGGCAGGTTGCGAGGGCCGTCGAGTGTCGGGCGGCGATCCTCTCCGGGGGTGAGAAACGGCCTGCGATATTCGGCGTGTTCTTCCTCCGTCAGGTCCCGCAGTATCGCGTTGGGCAGCAGGGTTTCGATGAAGAAATTCTCCTCCAACGCCATCTTGTCGCCTTCGGGTGAGCGCAGCGTGCCGATCACGTCCTGAATGCCTTCGGGGAAGTCGCTCATGTCCGGGAAAACGGCCGGGATGCCCTCCATGTACGCAATGCCTTTCACCGCGCCGCGATGCGTGTCGGCATAGTGGAAGCCGAGCGCTGATCCCCAGTCATGCAGAACGAAGGTGATGTCTTCGGTGCAGCCAATCGCATCCAACAATGCAAAGAGATATTGAGCGTGCGTCGGGATGGAATAGGTCCCGTGGCCCGCATTGTCGAGCTTCTCGGAATCGCCCATCCCGATCAGATCAGGTGCGATCAAGCGCCCTTGGCCTTCGAGATGCGGCATCACGTTGCGCCAAAGGAAGGACGATGTCGGCACCCCATGGAGAAACACAATCGGGTCGCCTTCGCCCACGTCGACATAGGCCATTTTCTTGCCTTTGATAGTTTTGAATTTCTTCGGCGGCAGCGCGTTTTCTGGGAAGGCGGACATGTCTTCTCCGGTCTGTTTGGGCAAGTGTGGTCCGTTTGCAGTTAGTGGGGTTTGGCGCGAAGATGCGCGCTCAGCCGGCCTTGGGGCGCAAAATGCCGGGATTGACGCCCCAGGCTTCCACCTCGTGGGCGGGCTTTGTGGGCAAATCGAAGTGACGGGACCGGTTAAATAGGGGCAGGCCAGAGGCCAGCATGCTGTGCAGGAACCACATCATCGCGTTGGTCACCTCGTCAGGGCGTTCCCATGTCACGAAATGCCCTGCATCCAGCACCAGGATCGCCTCAAGACCGGGAATATGCTCTTCCATGCCCCGGGCATACTCGATGGGTTGGCGCGGGTCGTGCTCCCCGTGGATATAGAGCACCGGCATGGTGAAGCGGCTGTAGTCCACCGGCTCGCTCTGCCGGATATGACTGAAGTAGAGCGGCACGACCTCGGCGATGCCGGGATAGGAGAACTCGCGGACGATCTCGGCGATCTCGGACTCTTGAGGGCGCGTGTCCGGCTTGCAGGAGGTGTCGAACCAGACCCGCACATAGGCGTCGGCATTGGCCATCAGCTGCGAAGCCTTCTCGGGGTTGCGCCCGTTCCACTGGTGGTGCAACGAGTTGCGCGGATCGTATTCATGCAGCGACAGGCAGCAGCGCACATAGCGCTCGACTCGGTTCGGCACGATGTTGACGATGTTGTCGGCGACCACGACCCCCCAGTCATGGCCGGCGATGTGGAAGCTCCCGACGCCAATGCTGTCGAGAAAGGCGATAGTCTCGCGCGCCACCGTGCTGCCGGCGTAGCTCGCATCCCGCGGTTTGCCGGATCGACCATAGCCCTTCATGTCAGGGGCGATCACGCGGAACTGCCGCGCCAGGACCGGGATCTGATGCTGCCAGCACCGCCAGCTCTCCGGGATGCCGTGGAGCAGGACGACCGCGGGCCCCTCGCCCGCCTCGACCCAGTGCCAGTCGAGACCGTCGACGGTGGTGGTGTGGTGCGTGAAGGTCGATCCGGTCATGCCGCTCGCTCCTGTCATACAGTGCGCCACCAGCGGCGGGGCTCGACATTTTCCGGTAGGGTTGCGGGCGCCACCTCCCGGGCGATCCGGTGGATTTCAGTGTAGGTATCGTGCCCGCCGGACCAGCCGTTCAGCCGCTCGCGCCACTGCTCCCAGGGACCGGGGTTGAACTCTGGCGCGGTGCGCTCCTCGGCCTCGCGCAGCGCCTCGGGCGAAAGCTCGACCCAGGGCACGTCGTTCTCGGCGAACACGGTGCCGGGAAGCTGTGGCGCGCTGGCGCCCACGACATTGAGAAGGGCAACCTCCTGCGCGTTCTGGACATAGATTTGTGTCTGGTAGGCGCTCTCCATCACAGCGCCCTGCAGTTCGTCCGAGAGGCTGTCGAACAGCTCTGCGTTCATCACGGTCGCCTCGGTGCCGCAGAACATGCGCAGATCGATCGCCTGTCCCATTACCGGCGCCATGTTTGCATAAGCGGCCGCCGAGGCCCAGGTCTCGGCACCGTCGATCAGGCCCTGCTTCAGGCCGTCGAGCGTTTCCTCCCAGGCGACGGGCCCGGGATTGAGGCCGAGAAGCTGCATGGCGATGCGGCCGAGCTGCGTGCCAGTGACGCGGTTCTTGGTGCCCGCGAGCTCACCGATCGACATAACCTCCGGCCGGTCGGCCCAGGCCTTGCCCATCATGAGCCCGCGCAGCTCGCAGTGGGTGAACAGCATCTGCAGTCCGTGACGCTCGCGTAGCGGATCGCGCAGGAGCTTTTGGCTCTCGGGATGATAAATGAAGTGATACTGAGCCGCTCGGCTCGGGAACATGTAGGCGTAGTCGAGCACGTTCAGATAGGGCGCCGCTGCGGCAGAGTTCTGGGTCGAGGCGGTCGACATGCCGATGATCCCGAGTTGCGTCTTCTCGGCGCAGCTCAGCTCTCCGCAGATCGAGTTCTGGCCCGCGTACTCGATCCGGATCTCTCCGTCGGTGCGCTCCTCGATGTCGCGCGCAAAGTGCACGCCGCCGGTGACGAGTGTCTGCTCGGTGGTTGGGCTGAACCCGGCAGCGCCGAAGGTGATCGTGTGCCGCGCGGGCTTCGCGAAGCGCTTGGTGTAGGTCGACTCCGCCGCCGCCGCGAGGTCGGGCAAGGTCAGCGCGCCTGCGGCCGACGCCATCAGGACCGAGCTAGCGCCATAGCGGCCCGCCAAGCGCAGGAACGCACGCTTCGAGAAGGGTGCGCGATCGTGTTGGATCATTGTTTCCTCCAATCGGTCCGGCTTCTCCGGCTCCCCGACAGAGGCTAGGTGGCGGCGGTGCGCTATGCTAATGCTATCGGACGATCTGCAGTATGCCGTTTCGGCATGGAAAGCGCGCCTGGCGATGAACCTCAGAAGCCTTCGCTACTTCGCGGCGGTTGTGCAGGCGGGCAGCTTCACCGAAGCATCGCGGCGGCTGAACATCGCCCAGCCTGCGGTGTCGCGTCAGATCCAGAACCTGGAGGTCGAGTTAGGCGTAGCCCTGCTTATCCGCAGCCGCCGTCGTGTCGAGCCGACCGGGGCAGGGCGCTATCTGCTCGAGCGCGCGATGCCGCTGCTGCTCGAACTCGACCGGGCGAAATCCGTGATCTCGGCACAGTCCAAGGCGCATGTGGGCGATCTCGTGATCGGTCTGACCACCGGCGAAGGCCTGACGTTCGCCTCGACGCTGCTGCAGAAATGGCGAGAGATGTTCCCCGCGGCCAAGCTCACGATCCTCGAGGGGCTAGCACCGCTGATCTTCTCAGGGATGAGGGCCGGTACGATCCATGTAGGCATTGCGCCCGAGCCACTGGCCTTCGACGGCATCTGGACGCGGCGGCTGTTCAAAGAAGCGCTGGTGTTGATCGCACCGACCGAGACGGCCGCGGGCCTGCCGTCGCTCGGGGAGACCGGCCTTCTGACGATGCCGGATCTTCTGCGGCTACCGCTGATTGCGCCGAGCGAGCCGAATCCGCTACGCCGGCAAATCGCGATGATCTCGTCGCGCCACGGCGTGCCAGCACATATCTCGGCCGAGATCGACTCGATGTCGATCATCAAGGATCTGGTGTCGCGGGGGCTCGGCTACGCCCTCACGACGCATGCGCATATCGCGCGCGAGCTGGAGCATGGGGTACTCCGGGTCGTACCCCTCGCCTCGCCGGAGCTTGAGCGCCACGTCAGCCTCTTCGGACTGCGCGAGGGTGCGGAGCAGGCCGCGGAGGCACGGACGGCGGATTTCCTCGAACGCCTGGTGCTCGACACCGTCGATGCGGGCCTATGGCCCGGTGCCTTCAAGCACAGCGACTGACCGCCCATCAGAATTCCGGCGTCAATGGAAGGTTCAACACTCGCATACCCGCTAGACTGATCGCCTTGCAAACATCTCATCCTGGAAGACTTCTCCGGCCTCAAGCTCCTGCAGACGCATTGCTACCGCTGGTGAGTTCTTCCATCGACACAACGGAAATGTCACAATCCTACGAGAAGATCGGATGACCGCACACATCGCCAACCACGACAATGCTTGCTCACCAAAAGCCGGCGTTCGACCAATGGCCGCTCCGTCCGCATTGTGTAAGCTTGCAGCCGGAGGAACGTCGCCTTTGCTGCGAAGGGTGGGAAACGAGAAGCTCCCGTAGCATCAAGCTTGCCGGTAGATTGCAGCTGAGCGCCGACGCTCTCAAACCATGCTCTTTCGGCGGACTATATGCTTTGCGATGCGGGGCGACCGCCTCACGGTCGCCGCAGGTCGAGGCGCCGGTGGCGGCATGCGCCTCGGTCAGGCGCCCGGGCCGTGTGGATCCGTTTCCGGCAGGATGTCCCGAATGTAATCGCGATCTTTCCAGCCAGGTTTGGCCAGCGCATGCCCGGCCACTGGCAGATACTCCGAGGCACGCCCTGCTCGAAGGTCGGGGATGTAGCGCGGGCAATTCGGAAAGATCTCGATGGCCTCGAGGCGGATGACGAGCTTGGCACCAGGATAGCGACCGAGCGAGGGGTGATCATAGAGCAGCGCCGCTCGCCCGTTCACCCGCAAGCGCTCGGGCGAACCATCGAGCCGGATGAAGAGCAGGCCCGCCCGTCCGCTGCCGCGGATGTTCCCAAGGCTGCGATACATCGAGTTGCCATCGAAGTCCGGCCACTCAAGCGTCGTTGGCCCTGTGACGCGGACGAACCCCGCCGGGCCGCCCTTGAATGAGCAGTCCACGCTCTCGCCATGGGCGGTCGCAAGGAAGAAGAATGCCGCCTCTTCGATCAGCGCCACGTGCTCCGTCCTGAA
>JBCDFC010000267.1:0-6442 GCA_039178805.1 Pseudomonadota bacterium
CCGAGGCCGCCCGCGCGTAGCCCCACGCGACCGCATCATGGCGCGCTGTCCCGCCGCGTGGCTGCCAAAGCCCGCCTAGAACGGGGTAGCGCGGACCGCCGGTCTCAATGATCTTGACGATCTCCTTGACCCGGCGCGGGCTCACCATCTCGGACTTGATCCCGGCGAGGCGGTTCGCATGCGCCGTCCGCTTCCAGGCGCGCAACTCATGCTCGGTCTGGGCCAGCATCATCACGCCACGCGGGCTGAACATGATGTTGTAGTTGAGCTTCTGGCTGAGCGTTTCATAGAGGCTGCGCGACTTCTCGAAAATCGCTGCACTCTCATCCTGGAGGTAGTTCGAACGGATGATCGTCGTGTTCCGCCCGGTCGAAAGGCATGCTGGAGCGCAGCAGCTAGCGGCCCGCCTCGGTCTGAACGTCCCCGTCCACGTCATCCCCGTGCTTGACCCGGGGATCCGTAAAACAGCCACTTCTCAATATTTTCGGGAAAGCTGGATTGCCGGATCAAGTCCGGCAATGACGGTATCAACTGTCTCGGTCAGGACACTAGATCGGCCCAACCCTTTGAGGTCTTCGGGGCGGTTCCGACCGGGACGCAGCGGCGTGGGCGCGGCCTTAGCCGGCGGCGGGCGTGCAGCCGTTGATCTCGGCTGTGAGGCCTTCGGCAAGCAGTGTGAACCGGATGCCGGAGCGATCGACCCAGGCGTCTTCGGCTGGCAACCGCAGCACCGCCTCGAAGGTGATCTCGTCAGCCTCACCGGCAGCGACCGAGGCCGGTTCGAACCACGACGCGTCCGGCCCTTCGGCCACGATGTAGGGGACGCTGCTGCCGGCGGGCATCGAGAAGCGCGCGCTTACCGCCCGCTCGCTGCCGGCGCCGGCGATCCGGCAGGCCATGAGCGCCACACCCGCCTCCTCGGGCCCCATCGGCATCGCGTCGAAGCCAGAGGCGATCACGCCGTCATGGATGCTGCTGCCTTTGGCGGGTAGCGAGGTGTGGAGGTCGATCTCCTCGAAGACGCAGATATCCTTGCAGACCCCGAGCCTCGCATTGAGCGCGAGCGAGATCGGCGCATCGGCGCGTTCGGCCTTGAGCGTGATCGGCAGCACCACGCGACCGCCATAGCCGAGCGTCTGGTAGCCGAAGCTGTCGAACACCTCGGGCGCCGGCCAACCGACTTCGAGCGATGCGAGGTTTTCGGACCCGCTCCAGTCGAACTGCGGCGGCACACCCGCCTCCCCGGGCTGGCGCCAATAGGTCTTCCAACCGGGCTTCACCTTCATCACGAGGGCAGCCGTACGCTCAACACCGCCATGACCGCTGCCCGCAACAAGCTGTGCCTCGACGAAGGAGCCGCCGCGTGAGACCACCTGCTGTGCCTCCGCGACGCCGATCAACGCCAGCGAGGCGACGCCAAAACCAAAGATCCGCTTCAGGCACATATGATCGCTCCGGTGATGCGCGCTGCCCCAAAGATAAGGGATCCGGGCAGAACGGCCCATCTCAATTCCGTGAGAGCATTGCGCTTGCGCATCGCTCGCGTACCATAAGGCCCATGGCGCACGCACAGGACGACGACGCAGGCGACCCGCTCGAAGAGACCTTCCTCTCGGGCCAGGTGCTGATCGCGATGCCGAACATGTCGGACCCGCGGTTCAGGCGCAGTCTCGTCTATCTCTGCTCTCACTCGAGCGAGGGAGCGATGGGTCTCATGGTCAATCGTCGGGCCGATGGCGTGAGCATGTCGGATCTCTTCTCCAAGCTCTCGATCCCGCTGCCCGAAGAGATCGGCGCCGAGCCGATCCGCGTCGGCGGCCCCGTCGAGACGGGCCGCGGTTTCGTGCTCCACAGCGACGACTATCATGCGGAGGACGCGTCACTGCGCATCGAGGACGGCGTATCGATGACTGCGACGCTGGAAGTGCTGCATGCCATCGCCCGCGGAGAGGGGCCAAGCCAGCGCTTCGTCGCCCTCGGCTATGCCGGTTGGGGGCCTGGGCAGCTCGAAATGGAGCTTCGCCACAATGGCTGGCTCGCCTGCCCCGCCGATGGCGAGCTTTTGTTCGGCACCAAGCAAGAACGCAAATGGGACCAGGCCCTCGGCAAGCTTGGGATCTCTGCAGCTCTCCTCTCAGGCGGCGGCAACGCTTGACATCCGGCTCGGTTGGTCGAGAACGGGCGCCGGCAGGGCCATAGGTCCCTGCGCGACCGGGGGATCGCGATGCTCGCCAATCGCTGGCAGACAGCCTTGCCGCCATGGGCTTGGCAGGCAGCACCGTGGCTCGGCTGGCTAACGCTGGCGCTCGGGCTCGCCTACGTGCTCTTCACCGTTCTGCGGGCGGGCGACCCGACCGATATCAAATATGTCTGGATTGCCGGCCATATCTGGGCTGAGGGCGGCAATCCCTATGACACGGATGTCTACATCCCGCGCGCGCAGGACCTGAACGCCTTTGGTGCGCTACCGCTCTTCATGCCCTATCCGCCGCAATGGTGGCCGGTTGCGGCGCTGCTGGAGCAAGGACCTCTAGAGTTCGGAGGCCTGATCTGGCGTCTTCTCTCGGTGCCGATGCTGCTGCTCTCGGCCTGGGCGGTCTATGCCGCACTCCCGCGTGAGGAACGCTATCCGCTTGCTCTTGCGGCGTTTCTGCTGGGCGTCGGCTGCTTCATCCAAGCCGTCCCGATTAACATAGCGCTCGCGCAGACGGCACTCCTCATCACCCTCGGCACCGGGCTCGTCATGCATGGCTTTGCCACGCGACAGCTCTGGAGCTCGGCGCTCGGCCTTTTCCTCGTTGCGATGAAACCGTCTGCCGGTGCGCTCTTCGTGCCGCTGATCCCGTTCATGCCGCAGCCTTTTGTCCTCGTGCCGATCCTGGCCGTCGCGATCGGCGCCTCGGCCTTGCCAGGCTTGGTATCGGCCGGCCTGCTGCCGACGCTTCTCGAATACGGGGAAGTCATCGCGAACTATGGCAGCTTCCGCATGAACGCGGCGGATGCGGTAAGCGGGCTCCGCCATGTCGGCCATCTCCTCGGCGTCGAGCTGTCGGGTGGTCTCTGTGTCCTGATCGGTATGGCGATCGCCGGTGCGCTGGCGCTCGCCTGGGCGCCGCGGGCGCTCGCGGGCGGGACGGGGGACAGGCTCTTCTTCATGGCGGTCCTCGTGGCGTTGATCTTGGCTGTTGCGCCGCTTCATGCCTATGACTTCGCGATCCTGCTTCCCGTGATGATCGCAGCGCCCGTATTCCGGCGTTGGGATTGGCTGGCGATTGCTGTCGCAGTTCTGCTGCTCCTCCGCCCCATCACCATCGGAAACATGCTGTTGGCCCGCGGTCTCTCCCCCGTCGAGTTTCCCGTGAATACCTTTGGGACGGTGGCAGGTATCGGACTGCTCGGCGCCTTCGCCCTGAGCGGTCTTGGCCGGTTTGGGATTGCGCGACCCAAGGCCGTATTGCTTGGCGGGCTGGCCGTGGCGGCGGCGGGCGTGGCGTATCTGAGCATAAAGGCGCTATCGCCCGAGCCCGCAATCGACTTCGAGGCGTTCTACGTGGCCGGCAGCATCTGGCTCGACGGCGTGTCGCCCTACGCCGCGGACTATTACGACCGCGGACGAGCGCTGATCGGCGAGGGGCGGCACATCCCGCCCTTCTTCTTCTATCCACCGCAGTGGTGGCCGATGGCGACGACGATCGCGAGCCTCGACTTGGCCCCGGCCACGGTCGTTTGGAGACTGGCCGTCGCACCGGCGATCCTTCTCGCCGTCGCCATCGCCTGGTGCGCCTTGCCTCGTGAGGGGCGGCCGGCGCTTGGGCTCGTAGCGCTCGTTGCGGGGCTCGCATGCCTGATGAGCGCATCCGCCGGTACCGTGGCGCTGGGACAGAGCGCTCATTTCAGCCTGATCGGACTTGCGCTCATCTTCGTCGGCCTCCTGCGGCAGAACATCGTGGCGCTGGCTTTGGGCCTCGCCATCGCCTGCCTGAAGCCGACAATCGGGATCTTTTTCCTCCCCCTTGCGGCGCTCGCCCCACGGCCTGTTCTGACGCTCGCGCTCGTGGGCGGTATGAGCTTCGTCGCAGCACTGCCGGCGATCGTCGTGGCGGGTCCGATCACGCTTGTCGCCGACTATCTCAGCCATATCGGCTCGCATGGGGCGCTGCCGCCGAACAGCCTCAACAACATCAGCGGGCTGCGCCACCTCGCGGCAGTGGGCGGCGGGCTCGTCCTATCGATGCCGGTCATAACACTCGCTGGCGTCGCCGTGGTGGCGGGTACCGTCTTCACGCTTTGGCGCAGGGGACCGGACGAGACCGGGCGTGCGATGGCGTTTGGCGTCGCCACGGCAATCATGCTCGCCTTTGCGACGCTCCATACCTACGACATGCTGCTCTACGTGGCCTTGGTCTTCGCGCTACCGCTGCTTGGCCGTATCGAATGGGCGGTCGTCGGCATCTGTTTCCTGCCGATCATGCGCTCGGCCAACCTCGCCTGGGCGACAGGCATCCGCGCCGAGGGCAATGTGTATTTCGTCGGCAGCCTGATCGACAGCCTCGCCTGTCTAGCGCTTGCACTGGGGCTCCTTGCGTGCCTCGCCTACCGGCTTTTTGCGATGCGCGATCCTCTAAAGACGACTGCCCGGAACGTGAGCTGAAGGGAACGTTTCGCGTCTTCCAGCGAAGGCTCGGCGCCGAGCCCTCCCACGACAGGCTAACGCGATCTCGCTTAACAGTGAGCGAACGGAGCCCGTCGGGATTCCGCAACATGCCTAAGATGGCAGCCAGTGCCGTTAGGCTTTTGTTCACGCGACTCAGTCAAACCTGTCGCGGGAGAGGGCGCTTGGAAGTACCTTTGTCCTCCGCTCCATCAACGCCGAAACGATGCGCGATGCCAACCCGAACACTCACCGTTCCTCGGTGTTTCGACGCTCTTGTCGGCGAAACCCGTTCAGATCCCGCGTTCCGCCCAAGCTCAGACCCGGCCTCGCCGATCGATCCGTAGCGCCGCGTAGAGCACATGGTTCCGCCAACGCCCGGCGATCTGAAGATAGGCCTGCGCCACGCCTTCGTATTTGAAGCCCACGCGCTCCAGCAAACGACGAGAAGCCTCGTTCTCCGGAAGGCACGCCGCCTCCAGCCGCGAAAGCCGCATCTGCCCGAACGCGTGGTCCCGAAGCCCCGTCAACGCTTCGCGCATGTAGCCTTGCCGTGTATAGCGCTCGCCCGTCCAATAGCCGAGGGTCCCTGCCTGGGCTGGATCGCGCCGGATGTTCGAGAGCGTGACGCCCCCCAACACGGCCCCTGTTTCGCGATGAACGAGGAAAAGCGGGATCGCCTCTCCCATCCGTACCGAACGCTCGGCCCAGAAGACCCGCGTCCGGAATGCGCGCCAACTGAGATGATCCGCAGACCACTCCGGCTCCCAGGGCTGCAGAAACTCAGCACTCTCGCGCCGCAACCCCGCCCAGCTGTCGTGGTCGGCCATCTGAGGCGGACGCAGGACCAGGCGGTCGGTGGTGATCGCCACGCGTGATCGGCCGACCCGCAGGAACATGGCGGTGATCGGGTTCATGGCCTTTGCGCCGGATCAGCGCCCGCCCCCGTCGCCATTCCCTGCCAGGCGCGCGCTCTTTGCGCCATGCCCTCCACGCTCAGGCAGCGAGGCGGGCTGCTAGGCGCGCCGCATCCTCGGCGCCCTCGACCGGGCCATAGAGCGCAAGGGCCGGCGGCCGGGAGAGAAAACCCGTGATCGCGGAGCGCGTCTCTTCGAGTGTGACCCCTGCGATCCGCTCGAGCGTCTCATCGAGCGGGACCGGCCGGCCCCAGATCGCGACCGATGCGGCGAGCCGCTCAGCCCGCGCCGAAGCACCCTCAACCCCCATCACAAGACCTGCACGCACCTGGGCGCGGGCGCGTTCGAGCTCGGCCGCGCTGAGATCGCCTGCGGCCCGGTGGATCTCCTCCGCCGTGAGCCTCATGAGCTCGCCGAGCGCCTCGGCCGAGGTGCCGGCATAAACGGTGAGGAGGCCCGTCTCGGCATAGCTACCCGCCTGAGCGAAGATCGTGTAGCAGAGCCCGCGCTTCTCTCGCGCCTCCTGAAAGAGCCTCGACGACATGCCGCCGCCGAGCGTTGTCGCCGCGATCTGGGCCGCGTAGTGACGGCCGTCACGGTAGCCTGGCGCTTCGAGGCCAAGGCAGAAATGGGCCTGCTCGAACTCCCGGACGACCCGACGCTCGCCTCCGCCGAATGTCGCCGGGTGCTCCACCGCTGCAGGCCCAGGCTCCATTCGGCCGAAAAGGCTCTCGGCCAGTGCGACGATCTCCGCATGATCCACCGCGCCCGCGGCCGATAGGATCATGCGGCCTGGCCGATACTCCCGCCCGATGAAGCCTGCCAGCGCCTCGCGCCCGAAGGCAGAGACACCCTCGGCCGTGCCGAGGATCGA
>JBCDFC010000268.1:0-6417 GCA_039178805.1 Pseudomonadota bacterium
CCACTCCCAAGTGCCGCGCCCGGTGATGCCGAAGAAGGTCTTGTAGTAGAAGCCGGCCGAGAAGAACCGGCCCATCAGGTCGTTCACCCGGCCGAGATCGAAGCGCACCGAGGGCCAGGCGTTCTGCCCGAAGGCCTCGAGCCCTTCGAAGAGCTCGACCGCGGGTGCCTTGGCATTCGGCTCCCGCCGCGCGCCGCGCCCGATGGTCACGAGTGCCCCGGTCTCCTCCGGCCCCGCGGTCATCACCCCGCGCGGGCGATGATATTTAAAGCCGCGCGCAACGGGACCGAGCCCGTTCGCCAGCATGGCCGAGCCGAGCGTATCGCCCGCGAGGCCGGTAAAGGTGGTGCCGTCCCATGTGAACGAGATCGGGCGCGTACGGTCGACGATGCCACCCTCGCGCAGGCGGTATCCGCTCATTCAGCGGCCTCCACCGCATCCGCACGCCGCTCACGCGCGACGGCTGCGGCGACGGCCTGGTTGGCGTAGGTGACCGAGAGGATCTCATGCGTGGCCGTGTCCCGCTCGACCACCAGGAAGGCGCGGCAGCCATGGATATGCTGCCAAAGCTCCAGCACCCGGCCGCGCGGGTTCTTGCGAAAGAACACCGCCTCGCACCAAGCCTCGCGCGGGGCGTCGAGTGAGGGGTAGAGCACGCTCGCATCCCCCTCGTAAGAGAACTCGTCCTGATCGCGGGGCCCGCAGAACGGGCAGTTGATTCGCATCATCGGGCGCTCTCCTCATCTCCGGGATAGCGAAAGCCGCGCACGGCCGTCCGAAAACCAACGGCGCGCCAGAAGGCCCGCGCCGATCTCGTCCGAGCATCGAGCCTTAGCGTTTTGTCCTTGGGCAGCCGCCGCATGAGGAGCCGCGCGAAGGCGAGCCCGATGCCCTGGCGGCGCAGTTCTGGGCGAATAACGAAGTGGCGGATATAGATGCTCTCCGACCGCTCCCACCACAACGCGTAGCCCGCAAGCTGCGTGCCAAGCCGCGCAGTGGCCACTTTGTGCCCGTTCAGGAGCAGCGTCTCGATACTCTCCCGCGCCGAGCGGGGCGAGAGCGAGAACCCGTTCTCGGCATGGAGCTCCCGGTTCAGCCAGGAGAGCATGGCCCGATCCGCTGGGTCGGGCCGGTCGATGGTCAGGGTCCGGGGTCTCAGTGCCATTTGAACACCGGGCCATACCCGCTCTCGTCGATCTGATAACCCTCGCAGTAGCGCGAGAGCGTGAGCCTAGCCGCCGCCTCATGCGGCTCGTCCTTGGCGATGAGATGGGCGAAGACATTGCCCGAGGCGGGGGTCGCCTTGAACCCGCCATAGCACCAGCCGGCGTTGAGATAGAGGCCGGGGATGTCGGTATGGGTGATGAAGGGTGAGCCGTCAGGCGTCATGTCCATCACGCCCGCCCATTGGCGCAAGAGCCGCACCCGTGCCAGGGCGGGCATCAGGTTCACGCAGGCCTCCATCACGTTGCGATAGACCGGCAGGTTCCCGCGCTGCGCATAGGACGGGAACTTGTCGATATCCCCGCCGAACACCATGCCGCCCTTGTCGGACTGGCTGATGTAGTAGTGCGCGAACGAGCCAACGGTGATGACCTGATCGAGGAACGGCTTGATCGGCTCCGATACGTAGGCCTGGAGCTTATGCGTCTCGATCGGCAGGTTTCCAAGGCCCGCTTTTTCGGCCAGCAGGCTGGTGGAGCCGGCGACCGCGAGCCCGATCTTCTCGGCCCGGATCTCGCCCCAGCTCGTCTCCACGCCGACGACCCGCCCGGCCTCGTGGATGAAGCCCGTCACCTCGCAGTTCTGGATGATATCGACGCCAAGCGCTGAGGCAGCCCGCGCGAAGCCCCAATTCACCGCGTCATGCCGCGCCGTCCCGGCCCTCGGCTGTACGAAGGCACCCAGGATCGGCCAGCGCCCATCGAGCTCCAGCGCGGGCACGCGGCGGCGGATCGCATCCCGATCCCACCACTCCCCATCCGAGCCGGTGACGCGCATCGTGTTGTAGCGCCGCGCCATCGCATCCCGCTGCCCAGGCGTCGAGCAGAGCGCAATATGCGCCCGCTGCGAGAACATCACGTTGTAGTTGAGGCTGTGCGATAGGTTCTCCCACAGCTTCAGCGAGTGCTCATAGAACTCCCGATTGCCGGGCAGCATGTAGTTCGAGCGCACGATAGTCGTGTTCCGCCCGGCATTGCCGCCGCCGATCCAGCCCTTCTCCAGCACCGCGACGCGCTTCGCCCCGTGCTCCTTGGCGAGATAGTAGGCGGTGGCGAGCCCGTGCCCGCCGCCGCCGATGATGATCGTGTCGTAGTCGGTACGGGGCGAGAGATGGCCCCACACTTCGCGCCAGTGCTTCTGGCCCGTCAGCCCACCCCGGATGACCGAGAAGAGGTTGTAGCGCTGAAGGCCCATGGCCGCTTCCTTCCTCAGCCGCGCATCCGCTCGGCATTCGCATCGAAAACGGGCGCGAACTGTCGCCGCGCCGGCAGGATCTCACCCAGGACCTCGATGGCCCAGGGCCCTTCGGCATTCGCATGCTCCTTCGGCACATATCCGAGCGCCATGGACTGCGCTGCGTTATGGGCGTAGCCGCCCGACGTCACCCAGCCCACCACGGTTCCGTCGAAAAAGATCGGCTCGTCCCCGATCACATCGGCGTCCCGCGCCTCCAGCACGAAGGAGCATAGCCTGAGCTTACCGCCGCTTTCCCGTTCCGCAAGCGCCCCGGCCTTGCCGATGAACTCCGCGTCCTTCTCATAGGCAACGAAGCGGTCGAGCCCTGCCTCGAGCGGGCCGTAGATCGGGCGATACTCTCGGCCCCAGCCGCCCCAGTTCTTCTCGAGCCGGAGCGCATTGAGCGCGCGGAGGCCGAAATGGCGGATGCCGTGCGCCTCACCGGCGGTCAGCAGCCGGTCGTAGACATGGCGCTGATACTCAGGCCGCATCCAGATCTCGTAGCCCAAGTCGCCGGTGAAGCTGACGCGGCCGACGATGCAAGGCGCGTGGCCCACATCCATCCGCCGCGCAGCCATGAAGCGGAAGGCGTCGCGGCTCACATCCGCCTCCGTCGCGGCCGCCAGCACCGCGCGCGCCTTGGGCCCCGCGATCGAAAGACCGCAGAGACCGAGGCCGATGGGCTCGATCGCGACCGTCCCGTCCTTCGGCATGAACCGCTCGAACCAGCGGGTGTAGAACACCTCCGCATTGCCGGAGCCCGCCATCAGGAACTCGTCCGGCCCAAGGCAGGCGAGCGAAAGGTCGCCTTGCAGCTTGCCATCCTCCTTCAGCATCGGCGCCAGTGTCATACGCCCGGGCTCTGGGATCCGGCAGGCGAGCACATGGTCGAGGAACCCGCGCGCCCCAGGCCCTTTGACGAAGAACTTCGAGAAGCCCGAGATCTCCATCAGGCCCACTCCCTCGCGCACGGCCCTTACTTCCTCGCGGATATGCTGAAAATCGGTGGAGCGGCGCCAGGAGAAGCTGTCCTCGACACCTGCGGGCGCGAACCAGAGCGGCGCCTCCAGCCCCCAGGAATCGCCCATCTGCGCACCGGCGGCCAGCAACCGGTCGTAGATCGGCGTCGTCTTCAGCGGGCGCGCCGCCGGCAGCTCCTCGTTCGGGTACTTGATGCGGAACCGGCGGCTGTAGTTCTCGCGCACCTTGGGGTTCGTATAGGCCATCGTCGCCCAGTCGCCGAAGCGCGCGACATCCATGGCGAAGACGTCGAAGCCCGGATCGCCGTCGATCATCCAGTTGGCGAGCGCGAGGCCCACGCCCCCGCCCTGACTGAACCCCGCCATCACCGCGCAGGCCGACCAAAAACCCGGCAGCCCGCGAATGGGCCCGACCAGCGGGTTCCCGTCGGGCGCGAAGGTGAAGGGGCCATTGATGATCTGCTTGATGCCTGCGTTCTGGAACGCCGGGAAATGCTGGAAGCCGATCTCGAGCGAGGGTGCGATCCGGTCGAGATCAGGCTGCAAGAGCTCATGCCCAAAATCCCAGGGCGTCTCGTTCTCGGACCACGGCACGCCCGCGCGCTCATAGGTGCCCATCAGCATGCCACCGCGTTCCTGGCGGAGGTACAGTTCCCCGTCGAAATCAACGGCGTGCAGCACCTCCTGGCCGGTCGTTCGATTGACCTCCGCGACCTCGGGCATGTCCTCGGTCAGCAAGTACATATGCTCCATCGCGAGGAGCGGCAGTTCGAGCCCGACCATCCGGCCGACCTCTCGCGCCCAGAGCCCGCCGGCATTCACCACGTGCTCGCACAGGATCCCGCCCTTGTCGGTCGAAACGCTCCAGCCCTCGGCCGTGCGCGTGATCCCCTCGACCTTGCGCTGCTGCTCGTACCGCGCGCCGAGCGCCTTTGCGGCCTTGGCATAGGCCCAGGTCACACCTGAAGGATCGAGATGGCCCTCATAGGCCGTGTGAACGCCGCCCACGAATTGCGACGGGTCTAGGAGCGGCATCAGCTCATGCGCCTCCTCGGGCGTCACCATCCGCTGTTCGATGCCGAGATAGCGCCCCTTGGCATACATCGACTTCATCCAGTCGAAGCGCTCCTCGGTCGAGGCGAGCATGACACCACCGGTCAGGTGGAAGCCCGTCGCCTGGCCCGACAGCTCCTCGATCTCCTTGTAGAGGTCGATCGTGTAGCGCTGCAGCTTGGCAACGTTCGGGTCGCCGTTGATCGTGTGGCAGCCACCGGCCGCGTGCCAGGTCGAGCCGCTGGTCAGCTCCTTGCGCTCGAGCAGCAGGCTGTCCGTCCAGCCGCGCTTTGCCAAATGGTAAAGCACCGAGCAGCCGACGACCCCGCCGCCGATCACCACCACGCGCGCCGTCTCTGTCATGGGCCGATTCCTTCCATTGCCACGCAACACAGAACCGGCTTCCCAGCCCGGGCCCTGCGAAAGAGACGTCGCTTGCCGACCAATTTGCGACAGTCGCGAATCCGCACTGCCGATCATGGCATGTCCGCGCGTGAGAAGACCGTTCCAATCCGGGGCGAATTTCGGCCGATTTCGGGGAATTAGCGTCCCGTCAACCGGCTAGCGGTCATGCAATGCAGGCCATTTGCCTCGATTGCACCTCAAAATCAGCCAAGGCGGGTCAGCGGGCAGCCGCAATCTTAATCGATCCTTAACCATACCGACGAGCCGCCGAGAGGAATCCCACGATGACGACGCTGCCGACCTTTGCGCGGATGCTCTTCCGCTCGCCCCTCGTCGGAACGGCCTCATTTCTTCTGTCAGCCCCGTTCCTGCTGCCGCTCGCGGGAACCCTGTGGCTAATGCATCAGCCAGCGGTTGCCGACAGCCTGTCCGCCGCGAACGCGCAAGTGATCGAGCTGATCGCTTGGCTCGCGGCGACATTGGGCGCGAAGCAATTCGAGATCAGCTCTTGGATCGCGCCGGTAAGCTATCTGTTCCTGGTCCCCGGCATCATCGCCTATGCCTATGCGGCACAACGGATCGCCATGCGGATCGCCGGCACGGCCCGACGGGCAGAAGATAATGGCGCGCTCGCCCGCAACCTTGGCGAATGGGTCGTCATCATCGCGCTTCTTCAGGGCGGCGCGATCCTGCTCGTCGCGCTTGGCGCTGCAGGCGTCGCCGTCACGGTTGCCGAGATCTCGCGCACCCTTGGCCTGCACCGCTTGCCCGAACTGCCGGTGCTGTTCGGCACGGGCTATGACGAGTTCGGTCGCGCGTTCTGGAATGACTACAAGTTCCTACCGATGCTCTGCGTCGGCGTGCTCGGCGCGTTCTTCCTGTTCGGCGGGCGGTACATGGCGCTCTTGTCGGCGTTTCTCGAGGGCAATCTGCGCGGCGGTGTCGGGATGGGGCTCGCCTGCATCGTCTGCAGCCTGCTCTTCGGCTATCTGCTCTACGGTGCGCTCGCCGGGGGGTTTTGGGGCTGGAACCTTGCAGCGGTCGAGATCGGCCTGCCCATCGCGACAGTCACCATCGGACAGGTACTCGCTCTTCACCTCGCGCTCTTCTGGAACTGGATGTCGGCTGCTGCCGCCTATGGCGCGCGGCGCGAGGTAGATCGTTGTATCGAGGACCTCGCGGACGGCTACAGCCTTGAAGGCGTGGTGGTCGAGGGCGCGATGCGCGATGTGCCCCCGGATGCGGAGAGCGATCAGCTGATCCAGCAGCTCCGCGATTGGGAGGCGCGCCGCGCCGCCTGAGGGCATGCATTGGGATCGCCAAAGCTACTCATCGCGGCCCGCTTCCTTCAGGGCCGCATGAAGCTCGGACGCCCGCTCATCGCCTGATTCCAGCGCAAAGACATAGGCATGCGTGCGGTAAAACGCGGCCGCTTCCGCATCGCCTCGGTCGGCCGCATCCTCCGCCGCCTCGGCATAAAGCGCGACGAGGCGGCGGGTGTCGCCTGCGCGATGCGCCG
>JBCDFC010000269.1:0-6378 GCA_039178805.1 Pseudomonadota bacterium
GATCGTTGAGAGGGCGCGGCGTCACGCCCGCCCTGTCGATCATCGGCTCTTCAACCATGGCACCGTTGCGCTCCGCCCGGAAAGCGGAGCATCGAGAGACCCAGAGAAGATAGCAAGGGCCGGCGCGGCGGGCCACCAGAGGTGTCAGAGATCAGCAGCGCTTGGCTCAGTCCACCTCGACAGCGGTTCCGATCCGGAGGCCCCGGCTCGAGACGCTGAGAAACGTCATCCGCCGCAGGTCGCGGATCAGCCAGAGCGGATGCTCAGGCTCACGATTGGGCAGGATGATCGAGCGCGAGTAGCAGGCGTTGAAGGACCAGCCGGGGCGCTGTGCCACGAGCCTGATGTCCCGCTGTGCGCGGCGGCGCGCGAGCATTGCCATCTCCGTCGCGCCCTTGCGCTTTGCCATGCGGCAGGCGCGATCGAAAAGCTGCCGTCCGACGCGTTGGCTGCGATACTCGTCTTCCACGGTGATCGCACATTCCGCGCGTTGACCGCGATAGCCGACTTCGATGCTGCCGCGCAGCTCGCCTTTATGGAACCAGCCGATCACATCGTTGAAGCTGCTCGTCCGCGCCCAGCGGACTAGGGCCTCATCGCTCATATCGCTTCCGAAGCGGGACCGGATCGCACGCTCGTCCAAACGGCGTGCATGACGCAGAAGCAAATCCCACTCGTCCGGGCCGAGAAGCCGATACGACCCCTTCGTGAAGAGTCCGAACATGTTTCACCTACACACAACCTCTGAGTGTATATGCATTAGGGTAAACCATGAGTCTAGCGGAAAACGTGCGATAAATCACACATCTAGACGGCTCGACACTACATATGGTGGGCTGTGACAGGGTTCGCGCACAAGTAGCGCGAGTATTTTTGTCTCACTCGTCCACGTCGTCGACATCCGCCTGACCGCTTAGGACCCGGCGCACCAAGCTCCAAGAGAGGCCGATGCCGAGGACCATCCCGACCGCGATCAGCGCAAGCCACGTGATCGGCGCGCTGTCGGCGAGGGTGAGGTCGACGACGCCATAGTAGACCAGCGTCCAGACCGATGCGCCGATCAAGGCCAAGATCAGTGCCATGCCAGGCACACCGATGGATCTCAGCGTGGCGCGCAAGAAGATGATGTAGAGGATGGCGAGCACGATCCCGCCTAGCACCTTGGGCGGCAGGTTCGTCTCGAACCCTTCCAGGACCCAGTGCAGATAGGAAAGGCCCGTCGGGTTCCAGGTTGCAACGACCAGTGCGATCGCTGCCGCGCAGCGGAGCGCGATGTCCGAGAAGCCGATCTTTCGCGCCGCCATGCCGTCCTCCGCCGCTTCGCCGCCACTCTGCTGCCGTCGCGACACTCGGGGCATCGGTATCGTGTGATGGACGGCGGCGCCAGCGCGAAGCGTCTGGACCCTTGTCTGGACCTTTGTCTGGACCCTTGTCTGAACGCCGAGGCTTTCGCAGATGACTTGCCGGCCGCCATTCGCTACGCATTTCGCAGGTGCAGCGCGCGCGAGCGTACGGAGAGGGAGATGCGGTGTGGAGGCGAGCCTGATCGTCGGACAGACACTCTTTGTCTGGCTGATCGCGCTTTGGATCCTGCTCGGCGCGCTCGAGAACATCCGCAACCCAAAGGTCAATCGCGATAGCGTGGCGGAAGTCATGTCGATGTCCCGCATGGCCGAGGTCTATCCTGACAATCACGCCGTCTTCCGAGGCAACCGGCTTGAGGATGGGCGACTGCACCGGTTGGCGTTCCAGTTCATCGTCTGGGTGGAGGTCATCGTGTCGGGCCTACTGCTCCTCGGAGCGCTTGCACTGACGGGCGCATGCCTCGGTCTCGTCGGTGTCGAGAGCGCTCGGGCGCTGGCCGCCTGGGGCACGATCGGTTTTGTGCTGGTCTGGGGGATGTTCCTCGTCGGGGGGCAGTGGTTTCACTATTGGAGTGGTTATGAGGGTGCCCAAGCGACCCACTTCATGGCGGCGATCTGGGGTTTGGCCACGTTCGCGATCCTGCATCTCTAGGGCCGGGTGCCGGGCGGCGTCAGGACAGCGGTGGCGTCTGCCATAGCCTGATCCGAAGCGGCCCATGCGGCACCGGCGGGCCCGGGCTCTCGAAGGGCAGTCCGGTCGCGCGTGCAAGTGACGCCTCGCTCGTGATGATCGCTGCGCGCCAACCCGTGAAGTGCTCCTTCAAGACCCGGCCGAACGCTGCGTAGAGCGGGGACATCGACTTCGTATCGCCGATCCGGGCGCCATAGGGCGGGTTCGTGATCACAAGGCCCGGTTCGACCCCTGCCGGTGGGACAAGATCGCTGACTGCGTGACAGTCGAAACTGCAGAGCGTCTCGAGCCCCGCGCGCGCCGCATTCTCGGTGCTCATGCGAATGGCGCCCGCGTCTCGATCGCTGCCGAAGAAGCGGGCCGGTCCCTTCGGAGCTGCCGCGGGTGCCGCGCGAAGTGTCGAGAGCTTGGAGGCGTCATTCGTCCGCAGTCCCTCGAACGCAAAACGGCGATCGCGACCAGGTAGAGCGCCGCTCGCCATGTCCGCCGCCTCGATCACCAGAGTGCCGGAGCCGCACATGGGATCGACAACGGCTTCCGCACCCGTAAAGCCTGCGGCCTTCAGGAACAGTGCCGCCAGCGTCTCGCGCAACGGTGCCTTGCCTACGGCCTGTTTGTGCCCGCGCCGATAGAGTGGCTCGCCCGAGCTGTCGAGCGACAAGGTGCAAAGATCGTCTTCGATCCGTACGCGAAACCTGATCGCGTCTTCGCCGCCGGCTTTGGCACCCGCCCCCTCGCAGATTGCCCGCTCGACCCGTTCAGCCGCCGCGCCCGCATGGTAGATACGCGAGCGCTTGCACTGCGCCTCAACGGAAATCGGCGTGCCTGGATGCAGGAGCTCCGCCCAGGGCACCCGTCGCGCGCGTTTGTCGAGCTGCGCAAGATGCGGCGCCCGGAACGCTCCGATCTCGACATTGATGCGGACAGCGCCCCTCAGCATGAGATTGGCGCGCCAGATGTCCGGCCAATCCCCGCGCGCCGTCACGCCGCCGGGTGCCGGCGCCGCGCCTTCCAGCCCGATCGCCGCCGCCTCTGCCGCGAGATGCGTCTCGAGCCCCGGTGGGCACACGAGGAAGAGCGGGAACGGCCCCTTCATGCGCCAAGCCTGCGCCAGATCGTGACGGGGCGCACAGCGCTCGCCGCAAGTCTCACTTTTTCCACAGTCTTCTCTCAAGATCCGCGCACGTGGAAGGGGTTGGTTTCGTGAAAGATTTCTCGGTCACCGGAAAAGTGGCTGCCGTGCTCATGAGCGTCGGCCTCGTCGTGTTTTGCTTCACTCTCTGGAGCCTATACGACGATGTCGATGGGTTTGGGGAGGAGGTGCTGAAGCCTGCCCAGGCCGCCCAGCACAAAGCGCTCAACATGGGCTATGTGCCGCCCGAGCGGCCCAAGCGCCGCGCGACGCTGATCGAGGTCGAGATCGACCCGCCGAGTGAGCCTGAGCGGCGGTCTGGCGGCATTGTCCTCACATCCGCCTTGCCAGTGGTCGTCGTGACCGCATCGAACCTCAATCTGAGGGTCGAGCCTTCGTTCGACTCAGACCGTGTCGCGCGCTTCCCAAGGGGCACGCGGCTCGCCTTCCTGCGCCAGACGAGCGGGCAGTGGCTGCGCGTGCGCGACGATGCGCGCGATATCTCGGGCTGGGTCTATGGCCGCTATGTCGAAGGCGGTCACCGCTTTCGCTGAAGCGCGGGCGGGCGTTACGTCGCCCGGATCGGTGAAGCCGCTTTTCCCGATGACTTGAAATCGACGACCGCCTACACCCTTAGGTTGTGACGTTGCGTCACAAGTGATAGCATTCCCCTACGTCATCTTCGGCTGTAGCGCCCAGAGGATTGTGAGAGGGATGCCATGATCGCCCGCAGACGCACTGCCCCGATTGTCTCCGCCTGCATTGCCGCCACGCTTGTTACGTCGGCCGCCGCGGATGTGCTGGTGCCATCCTACCGCGGTGCGCAGAACTCCGTGCTCGCCGTGTTCGAGCCCAACACTCAGAACCTCAGCGGTTGGAATCTCGTCTCCACGTCGTTCGGACCGAGCGTCTTTCCGACGACCGGGAACACCGGTGTCGGCCTTGCAGCCGACGGTATCCTGCGCTTCGAAATCGAGAACTTCATCGACCCCCTGCCGCGCAAGCGCATGCGGATCAGTGTGGAGTGCTTCTTCGCCGCCTGTGGGACCGTCTCCGTACCCGATGTCGAGGCGTTCGACCCATCCGGGATCGTCGACATTCAACTCGGTGGCAGCGGGCTCGTGCCCGGCGCGAACCAGACCTCCCAGGGCAGCATTTTCTTCGACTTCCTGATGTTCCCGAACCCGGATTTCGAGGTCTTCTTCTTCTCGGCCGAAGAGCTCTTGGTGAATGAGGTGGCCCGCATCACCGTCGACACCGTGTCCGAGGACGTGCCGCTCCCGGCAAGTGTCACGCTTTCGCTGCTCGGGCTGCTCGGTATCTGGGGCCTCGGCCGCCGGCGCGCGCAGGTGGCGTAAGCTTCACGGCGCGGTCGGCGCAGGTGGCGCGAAGACCTCGACCGCACCCGGTGCCACGCGAAAACTCGCAGGCGTGGTGCCGATGATCTCCCCATCTGCATTGACCCGCCTGGGCCGCGCGGTGCGGATCAGGAAAGCATCGCCCTTCTTCGTTCGGACCTCCTGCCACAGCCCGTGGCGGCCACGGCGAAAGGCGCCGATCATGAGAGCGAGGCGCCAGACCCCGCGCGGCTCGAGGCTGTAGAGATCGAGGGTGGCGTCATCGATCCGCGCCTCCTCCTCCACGACGATACCACCGCCATAGTGCCGTCCGTTGCCGATCGCGATCTGATAGCTTCGTGCTTGCGACCACGGCCCGTCTTCTTCCCGCGCGATCCAGGCCCGGAAGGGGCGCGTGCGGGTGACGACCTTGAGGCCGGCAAGCGCGTAGGAGAGCTTTCCCCAGCGGCGTTTGAGCCTCGGGTTCAGGGCATCCGCAAGCTCAACCGAGAGCCCGATGGAGGCCACGTTGAAGAAGGGATGGTCATTCACATAGCCAAGATCGATCCGCCGCCGGTGCCCCGCCAGCACGATGTCGGCAGCGCGCTCGGGATCCTCGGGAATGCCCAGCGTCCGCGCGAGATCGTTGGCCGTGCCCATAGGCAGGATCGCGAGTGGCAGCCCTGTGTCCACGATCCCTTGAGCAGCGGCGTTTAGCGTCCCATCCCCGCCGCCGACCATGACCGCATCGACCTCGCCTGCGCGCCGCGCGATGTCGCCCCGCGTCTCACCGGGTGAGCCCGAGGTCTCGACCACGACCTCCACCCCGGCCTTCTCCAACCGCTCGATAACGACGGCGATCCCCTCACCCCCGCGCCGCGCACGCCGATTGGTCAACAGCATCACCCGCCCCGGCCGCGCGGCGACCGGGCTTGCCGATGCATCTTCCTCCTGCACAGTCATTTCGGTCGTCCCTGCGATCCCGCTGCCGCTCACCACGGCCTATCACGGCACAATCAGCCCAGTCCCTTGTCGATTACTTGCGACGAACGGGTCGCTCGGCCAGACCCGCTGACGCGGGCGTCTCTCTCCAAGGCTTCGACGAAGGTGCGCCGATGTGGCGGAGACGTCAGGATACCGGATCCCGGTCGGCCCGGGGGATGACAGCGAGGAAGGGCGGGCAGTTAGAGACACCGTCCTGCTCGGGCCGGACCCGGCAATCCAGCGCCAACGGCCGTGGATGCTCGGGTCAACCCCGAGCAGGACGTGAACAGGTGAGGTAAGAAAGTGGTCTAGTGGTTCGATCGAGATATCCAACACCGTCATTGCCGGACTTGATCCGGCAATCTAGCTTTCGCTAACGCGTTAGCACGTTTGCCTTTTCTGGATCCCCGGGTCGAACCCGGGGATGACGTGCGTGGGTTCGGTCCGTTCTGGTCGGCCTACGAGGACCAGATCAGTTCTTTGACTTGTCGACCATCTTATTAGCTGCGATCCAAGGCATCATGCCGCGAAGCTTTTCACCGACGGCCTCGATCTCGTGGGCGTCGTTGATGCGGCGGGTGGCCTTGAAGCTCGGCTGGCCGGCCTTGCACTCGGCCATCCAGTCGCGGACGAAGCGGCCGTATTGGATGTCCTCCAGCACCGCCTTCATGCGGGCCTTGGTCTCATCGTATGGCAGGATCCGGGGGCCGGACATGTACTCGCCGAACTCCGCCGTGTTGGAGATCGAGTAGTTCATGTTCGCGATGCCGCCTTCGTAGATCAGGTCCACAATCAGCTTCACTTCGTGCAGACACTCGAAATACGCCATCTCGGGCGCGTAGCCGGCCTCGACCAGCGTCTCGAAGCCCA
>JBCDFC010000270.1:0-6312 GCA_039178805.1 Pseudomonadota bacterium
CATGTTTTGATCCACGAGAGCGCCTGGAGCGGCTTAGAACGGCTTCAAGCACCATGCTTAAGATCGAGGCGCCCGAAGAGCGCGCCGATGTGTTTGCCGACTGGACCCTTTGGCGGGCCAGCGACCTGGTCTTCTCCAAGATTGCGTTCTCGCCGTTGCGGTTCGAGCGAGACCCCAAGCTTCCAGGTCATGACCAAGCGCTCTTGCTGCTCGAGATCTACGCATCCGGCATCGGACATGGGGAGATCGAGGGCCATCCGACATGGATTGGGCCCGATCACATTCACCTCGCCGATCTGACGCGGAGGTATCGCAAGCATACCACAGCCGCCGTCGTCTATGGTGCGGTGATCCCGCACGATGCGGTCGGATACGATCCTGGAAGTCACCCTGCCTACGTGTCGATGTCTGCTGCCACACCTGTGGGACGGTTCTTGATCAACGCCTTTCAAGCGATCCTGGCGCGTCTGCCCACCGCTCTAGCAGAAGACGCCGAGACACTAGCGGAAGGGCTATCGGCGGTCATCCGCGCCCTGCTGTTGGCGAACAATCGGGAGGTGGACCGAAGGGTGCTCCGCGGTGCGCTCGCCCTCACTGTGCGCGCCCATATCGACGCGAACCTACACGATCCCGGGCTGAGTACAGCGACGCTCTGCGAGACGTTCGGCATGTCACGGGCGACGCTCTACCGCATGTTGGAGGAGGTTGGTGGGATCGACGCCTACGTGCGCGCTAAGCGGCTCGAACATTGCCGTCACGCGCTTCGACTAGCCCCACCGGAACATGGTGGCGTGAAGCGGATCGCTCGCCATTGGGGGTTCGTCGATACGGATCGTTTTCACCGGCTCTACAAGGCGCGCTTCGGGCACACGCCGGGTGATGACTTGAACCACGTGGCTCCAAAGGAGCCGCGGCACCGGCTTGTGCCAGCAAGCGACGAGGACGTCGTTCGGGTCTTCGAGGGAATGCTTCGCAAGCCATAGGGCCTCCAGCGTCAGTTTGAGACGCTGCGCTAGTGGTGTCTCGGCCGAAATACGTTAACCGGCGCAATGGTGGAGCGCGGGCTCGCGGTCATTGGCTGCAGCGACGTGTCATGACGGGGGAAACTGTATGAAGATCGTAACATGCGCCGGTTCTTTGGCTTTGGCGGCGGCCGTGATGGCGGCCACGCTGTCCGTCGCGACGGTTCCCGCGCAGGCGGCCGTGATGCTGACCATCGAGCGCGACAGCGACACGTCCGCGACCTTCATCGGGTCCGGGGCGCTCGACGTCGATCTGCTCTTTATGCCCGGGTTCTTCGTCGAGGGAGCGCTCGCCACAACTCTTGGCCCTGAGGCGACCGTTGTGGGCGATCTCGGGCTCGGTGGAAACTCTATAGACGCAGCTGCCGGTAACTTCCCCTCGGAAATCGCCATGTTTTTCGACAGCGCGGTAGACGCGCAGTTCGACTTCGCGGTTGGAGAAACGCTGTCAGGATCGTCGACGATCACGTTCGTCAACCAAGTGTTTGCGCCTGTCGGCTCGACCGGCGACATCATCGTTTTCGGCTTCGAGACGGCGGACGGCATCCTCTTCGATGACGATACGCCCTTCGTGATCGGCTCCTGGGAGATCGTCGCGCCGGCGCCGATCCCGGTCCCCGCCACGGGTGTCCTCCTCCTCGCCGGCCTGGCGGCATTGGGGGCCGTGCGCCGGCGCGCGAAGTGACCGCGCGTTGCGTGGGAAAACGACGGGCGTTTCGATGAGCAAGGATGATGTCATGATGTTCCGAACCCTCGCCAGAACCGCGGGTGCCGCCGCGGCGCTGGTCTGTTTCGCCGCCGCCGACGCTTCGGCGATCACGCAGTACCGCACGACGATCGACTTCGTGCCGGCGGAGTCCCGCACCGGGGGGCTCTCGCTCGACCCCGCGGACGGTAACCGCATCGTCGTCGACTGGAGCACGGCACTGACCACCGGCAGGGTCGAGGGTCAGGATGTGGTGAACGCTACGTTCCGCCTGTTCGGCGAGGGCGTCCTCCTTTTCGAGGACGAAGCGCTGATCGGCGGGGTGCTGCAGCCGATCGGCGGCGTGACCCGGGTGACGCTCGACTCAGACTTTTGGGAGTTCGACCTGGACGACTGGCTGCTGGATCCGTCCGACGGGCTGATCACCTACGACAACGACATCGACGTGGTTCAAGAAAACGGCGGCGTAGGCGAGACCTACAACATCTATCGGGCGCAGAACCTGTTCTATGTGGACGGCGTTCAGACGGACTCCGGCTTCACCAGATACAACTTCAACGCGCCGACGACCGTCGTCTTCACCGAGGTGGTCGCGCCTGTGCCGCTGCCCGCGGGTCTGCCGTTGCTCGCCGCGGCGTTGGGGGCGCTGGCGGTCGTGCGCCGGCGCGCGAAGTGAGGTCGCGTTGACGTCTGCCGTGTTCGCCCGTTGATCGTCTGCATCCCAAACCCCGATCTCGCGGATGCATCGAGCCTAGAGCAGGTACCCCGCCGTGATATCTGCATGATCACAACAGCTTAACCGAGATGGAGTGGTGGTTTGACGAGTAATCCTTGGAGGCGCTTCGGATGTTGAAGAAGATCATTCAGGCTGCGGCCTGCCTTTCGGTCGGGGCTCTGCTGGGGGCGGCGCCGGCACATGCGTTAACCCTGACCCTGAACCTCGAGTTCAACAATGTCTCACCTGCGGGGCCGCAGTTCACGATCTTCGAAAAGAACTTCAGCACAACGGATCCGCTGAGGTTAGTTGTTGAGGTGGCGCCCGGCACCACGCCGGTTGCCTTGGCCGCGCCGGGTCAGTTCGACTTCTCCGCCGGGATCACTTCCTTCTCGCTGTTGCAGGGCAGCACCGACCTTGATCTCGTCGATTTCCCGACGATCGACGTCGAACTGTTCCTGTTCGATGATTTTTTCGAGATCGGGTCGCCGACCGATGGGATTCGGCTGCGCGCGAACGGACTTGGGGCTGGGAGCGGCGTCCAGGTGCTGGACTTTTCGATTATTACATTCGATCCGAGCTTGTTCGGCGGCTCTTCCCTGTCCGCACTGCTGGCGCTGGATGGCGCGGCCCCAGACGGGACGTTAGACTTCCTTGGCGATGTCGACACTCGCATTCCAGGCGTCACCGTGCCGACCAGCGTGGCCACCTTCAATCTCGAGAGCGTCGAGGCGGCGGTGATCCCCCTGCCTGCCGGGGCCTGGCTGCTGATCTCGGGGCTGGCGGTGCTCAATCTGGCCCGCCGGGGTCGGTCAGCTGGGACGCAAACCGCCTGAGCCCAGGGCACCTCCGCTCGCCGCCGCTCGTTGCGCGTGCCGCCACCGGCGGGCGCACCCTTCGGCTCGGGCTTCTCGGCAACCATCGCCCCGGTGGCGAACAGCTGGCCGGCGACCGAGGAGGCATCCTCGAATGCGCCGCGCACCGCCTTGGCCGGGTCGACCATGCCTCTGGACATCAGATGGACACCCGCAAGAACCCTGGATTGAGGCGGACGCTGCGCGCGGCGACGGGTCGATCGACACGTTGCGGGCTGATTTGTGGACGTGGACTAATAATGCTTCGCCGCAGGTTTGTAATCGCTCCCACGCGCCACAGGCTGAACTGTAGCTGCGAAACGGTGGTACTTCGCGGCACGCGCAAGAGCCGACGTTGGTGTCGGGTGCAACATCCGATAGTTTGGGCTCAGGGCCGCCGTTCTCCGCGCCCCATGCCGATGTCGGCTCTCAACTCGGCAGGGGATCTGCGCGATGCACTGTAGCGGCTCTTTGCCTTCTCGAGCGAGGTCGATGCTCAGGGGGATTGCTTGAGGTTGGGAAGAGCGATCTGGGTCGGATCGGTCCGTGCCGGGGATGGGTCGGTCGGTGCGGGCTGTGTCTGAAGGAGAACGTCGGGCATCTTCGCGTCGATGTCGTTCAAAATGTCATCCAGGTCATCGAGCGATGGCGGGTTGTCCTCGTCGGTGATCCGGTCATTGGCGGGGCCGAGCACGTTGTTCTGGTAGTCGGTCACCTCGTCTCGGTCAGCCTCGAGCTCGGTGAGGTGGTCGCGCGCTGCCATAAATGCTTCGAAGCTTGGCTCGTTGCCCCTCCAGATGATCGTGGCGGCGAGCGTGTCGTCGACGGCCGAGCCATCCTCCCTACGAACGGCACCTTGAGCGTCGCGATACACGCGCGTCCCGTCGGGCAGGCGCGCCGCCCTCTCCTGGATGGCGTCGAACTCCATCTCGGCTGCCAGGATCTGCTCTTCGAGACGAGCCAGGACGACATCCGTCGTCTGCGTCGCGGTAGAAAGAGCGGCAGAGACCATCTCGTAGCGCTCCCGGTAGACGGGAT
This sequence comes from Pseudomonadota bacterium, assembly GCA_039178805.1. Lineage (GTDB taxonomy): Bacteria > Pseudomonadota > Alphaproteobacteria > Rhodobacterales > Rhodobacteraceae > Thermohalobaculum. The sequence continues at coordinate 4,336 of JBCDFC010000270.1, forward strand.
CCTGTAGCATCAGAACGAGCCGCGTCTCCGCGGCGAGCCGGTCGCGTCGCTTTCGGGCACCTTCGGCGGTTCGAGCGTCGTCGGGCAGGAAGCGGCGTGCACGCCCGGTCTCCCGCCCGGCGATCTCGTTCTGCAAGTCGTCGTGGTCGCGCTGGCGCCTGTTCTTCGATGTGTCTTCCAAATCCATACTGATGAACATTATATCAGACATTAGCGATGCATCACAACTTTAGGTCGCTGAAGCTCAATGCGCGATGTCGAGTGCTTTGGCCTTCTCACGCCGCACCAAGCGCACCGAGATCACGGGATGGAGCAGCATGAGCGGGCTGTTGCAGCAGATCGAGACGATCTCGCCGTCTTCGATGGTCGTGGCGCAGTAGGCGTTGGCCCGATGCGCCAGAACGCGGTCGAGGAGCGCGACGCCCTCTTCGAAACTCACAAGTTTGCTCCAGGGCTTTGGCAGCGCTGCAATCTCTGCGTCGGTGATCGTGGCGCCTGGGCAGGGGTGTCGAAATGCTTGGCGCGTCTGAAAGCTGAGTTCCTCATCCTGATCGATGAAGATCGTGAAGTCCTTCGAAGTCATAGCTCGACAATATCACAGTCTTCGATTGTAGTATAGAGTGAGCATGCTGAGCGCCATTCCTTGCTTCTGGGCTTGCCCCAACGCTGTCACGGCCACCATTGCGCTTTCGGAGAAAATGCCAGCCCTATGGCCCGATCGCTCTCAATCGGTCGGCCTCGGGCGAGCTGAGACGGTGCACCGACGCTCGGCACCTGATGTCACACATCGCGTGCAACACGACTGGCATCGCCAATGTCACACACGGGGATCAGATAAGATCACGCGCAAGGTATGCGTTGTTGCACAACGCCATCTTGCTCAGTCGGCTCCGCCTCCTTCGAGGGGGCGTGCCGCCCCCGTTCCACCCCCTGCTGTGGCGCGGTCGGACATCGAGCCCGCCCACGACATGAGACCGTATTGCCGGTCAATCACTCGCACCGTGGGCCGGTGCAACGCCCAATCACGCGAGTCGCGCTAACGGATGGAAATGGATGGACAAACAGACGGTGGCGTGGCATAGTAATTGGATGGAATTGGATAACGAAACGGATGGCGCGCCCAACACATCGACCTTGATAATCACGGACGAGGTCCTGAAGCTCATCGCCGAGATCGACGAGTTCAAGGGCGCGTGGAAGGCGATTGGTCGGATTGCACCCGAACGGCTCTCCAATCTTCGGCGTGTCGCGACGATCGAGAGCATCGGATCGTCGACGCGCATCGAGGGCGCGAAGCTCAGCGACCGTGAGGTGGAGCGGCTGCTCTCGAACCTCGACATCAATGCCTTCGCCAGCCGTGACGAGCAGGAGATCGCTGGCTACGCAGATGTCATGGAGACTGTGTTCTCAAGCTTCGAGGCGATCGACCTCACCGAGAATCATCTCTTCCAGCTGCACCGGGATCTGCTGCGGTACTCGTCGAAGGACGAGCGGCATCGCGGCGCCTACAAGACGCTGTCGAACAATGTCGAAGCCTTCGGGCCAGGCGGCGAGAGCCTTGGCGTCGTCTTTACGACCGCGAGCCCGTTCGACACGCCGCGGCTCACGCGCGATCTCCTTAATTGGACCCAGCAAAGCCTGGAGCACGGTCGGCACCACCCACTGCTTGTCATCGCTGTCTTCGTGGTCGTCTTCCTTGAGATCCACCCCTTCCAAGACGGCAATGGTCGGCTCTCGCGGGTGCTCACCACGCTGCTCCTGCTGCGCGCAGGCTACGCCTACGTGCCCTACAGCTCGCTCGAGAGCGTCATCGAGGCCACAAAGGAGAGCTACTACCTCGCGCTCCGCCAGACCCAGGGCACCATCAGGACTGACGCGCCCGACTGGCGGCCTTGGGTCGTGTACTTCCTGCGCGCTCTCCAGACCCAGAAGCAGCGGCTGGAGCGCAAGATCGAGCGTGAGCGGCTCATCCTGGGC
>JBCDFC010000271.1:0-6276 GCA_039178805.1 Pseudomonadota bacterium
AGCCGGTATGAGAGCTTCGGTCTTGTCGCCATCGAAGCCTTCGCCGCAGCGACGCCGGTTGTCGCACTCAACAACTCAGGGCCTGCCGAAGTCGTGCGCCATGGAGAGACCGGTCTGCTCATAACGCCCGGGGATGGGGAGATTGCCCGGCTTACGACGGCCATGGCCGACTTGCTCGACACACCTAGGCGCATGTCGGAGCTTGGTTTGGCAGCACGCGCCGAGTTTGAGGCGCGTTTTACCGTTGGGGAAATGTGCGCAGCGGCGGAGGAGGTTTATCGGCGCGCTGCCGGCGGTGACCTATGGGCGAGCGCTCCCTCGCCGGTCTTAACGGATACCGCGGCATGAGGATCGGGGAGGCCACTCTCGTTGGTGTTGCCATGGCCTTTGGCCTGGCCCGACCTTCGCCTGATGAGGCGCGGCAGCGGTGCGCGGCTCATGGCAATCTCGCCGAGGAACTCCTTGCCTCCCTTCTTCTGACGGATCGCGTTCTTGATGGCGAGGACTGTCTTTCAGCGCGACTGAACGGCATCGCCGCGCGGCATCGCGCAGCGGCACAGACAATCCGCGAGAGTGAGGGAGACCTTACGGCTGAGCGACTTAGGCAACTCGACGAGGCAGACCGTCTATCTGGGATTGTGGCTGCTGCCGCCATCTCGGCTTCAGGGGGCGACGCGTTGTCGGACGAACCATGGGCAACCGCTCCTGGCCATGATCCTTCCATAGGCCGGCGCAACGATCCTATCGACGTCTTCACGTCTACGATCCTGCCCGAGCGGCCGCAGTAGAGCCATGCGGCCGGTATCAGGATCGCGCTCAGGCAGCGCAGCTTCCGTAGGCGCGTAGGGCGAACTCGGTCGTGTAGGTCGCGGCAATCGCGAGCCACACATAGAGCACGATCTGCCGCCATGGGGTCGGTGATCGTGAGGAGGGCGTGAGCATCATTTCACGACGACGACGTCGCTCCAGCAACCAACCACCGAGCACGGCGAAGCCGACAAACACGATTGAGGAGAGGTCGTGAAACCCGCACTCCACCGTCTCATCCATGCCCCGCCGCCCCCCAGTCCCGCCGCAGCTGGCCCCACGCTCACATCTGGGAAGATGACTCAGTGGAGCAGCGGCGTCGAGGGGTCGAGTAGCGACTTGAGGGCGCCTGTCGGGATGATCGACCGCGCGGGCACCAGCGACCTTTGGCGTTGCCCTGCAGATTTAGGCGGGCAGCGTGAAGCTGAAGCTTGAGCCATTGCCTGGCTCGGACTTCACCCAAATCGTGCCGCCATGCCCCTCGACCACCTCGCGGCAGATCGCGAGGCCAAAGCCCGTGCCGGAGAAATCGCTGCCGTTCACGGCCCTCACGCCCGGCAAAAACACCTCCTGCAAAAGATCAGGTGGGATGCCGATACCATCGTCGGTGACCGTCACACGGGCGGCCCCGGGCGTGTTCTCGCCAGAGAGCCGCACGACACTCGGCCGCTCCCGCCAGTATTTCAGGCCGTTGACCACGAGGTTCTGCAGCACGAAGTGAAGCTGACCCGGATCGCAGCGGAGTACCGCATCGTCCAGGAGATGGACACGACTGCGATCCGCTGCCGGCAGGACGGCTGTCACGCGGGCGAGAATGTTCGACAGAGAGGTCCGCTGAAGGCTCCGCTCCGTCGCCGCGACCCGAGCGAGAGAAAGCAGATCGTCGACGAGAGAGCGCAGATCGCGTGCGCCAGACAGTGTGGCGTCGAGCAGCTCACGTTGATGGTCGTCAAGCCGGTCGCCGACCTCTTCGGTGAGAATGGCCATGATGCCTTCGATGTTGGCGAGCGGCGTCTTCAGATCATGCCCCGCGGCCGCCACCACCGTCTCAAGCATGCGTTGTTTGCGCGAGAGCTCCTGCTGCACGCGGTTCCGCTCAATCGCGAAGAGCGCCGTGCGCAGGATCATCCCTCCGCCGATGTTCTGCTTGTCGAGAAAATCCATGGCGCCAAGCTTGAGTGCCTCGAGGCCGACATCGTCTTGCCCGGCGGAGGTGACGACGATGACCGGTGGGCGACCCCGGCCACGGAGGAACCGGTCGAGGGTTTCGATGCCCTGGCTCTCAGGCAAGCCCAGATCGAGGAAGACAAGATCGACACGTTCTGTCTCGAGCCGTCGCTCGGCCGCGATCATCGAGGTTTCCCTGGCGACGCGTGCCTCGGGCAGGACGATGTCGAGCTCATCCGTCAGAAGTGCTGCGTGGTCGTCGTTGTCCTCGACGATCAGGATCCGCAGGCTCGTCATCGCCGGCCGCAAAGCGTTTCCTCCCAGTTGGGTGCACCCGCGCTCACGTTGATCTCGTGCCAATAGGTGCAGACGCCGGTTACCTTGCGCTCTAGTTCATCGATATCCGCAGATTTACAGATGTAGCTGTTGGCGTGGGCCGATAGGCAGGCTTGGATGTCGCTCGGCGCCGGGGAGGTGCTCAGCATGACGGTGGGGATCACTCGCAACACCCCGTCGGTCTTGATCCTCCGCAGGACATCGATGCCTGAGAGGCCGGGCATGTTGAGGTCGAGCAGGATAAGGTCGGGCAGGCTGCCTTTGGCGGCAGCGACTTGCAGTCGATCCAGCGCCTCCCGCCCACAGCCGCAATGGACGAGATCCGTGGCGAACGCGTTCTCCTTGAGAGTGTCGGCGATCAGACGCGCGTGGTCGGCGTTGTCTTCGACCAAAAAGATCTTGAAGGCGCTCATGCAGCACTCCCGATCCAGCGCTCAGAACCTTCCGAAAGTGTCGGTGCAGCCGCTGGTGGTGCGGCAGAGCTTGGCCGTTCCCTGTCGGTCGGCTCGGTCGGCAGCACAATCCAGAATTCGGCGCCTTCGCCGGGTGCGGTACGAAGCCGGACGGCGCCGCCGTGCCTTTCGGCGATCGCACGCACGCTGGCAAGACCTATGCCGCTGCCCGAGGCGCGAACGTCGAGCCGTTGGAAGAGGCCGAAGATCCGGTCGTGGTATTGCGGCTCGATCCCCGGGCCCTCATCGATCACGCCGATCCAAGTCCAGGGCCCCTCAACCATCCCGACGATCCGAACCGTCATGCCCGGATGCCGGCAGCCGTGGCGGAGTGCGTTCGATACGAGGTTCTGTATCACGCTGTAGAGCTGCGTTGGATCGGCCGTCAGCGCCGGGAGCGGGCGCTCCACCACCAAGGTTGCGGCACTCGCCTCGACATCGCTGGCGAGCGCGCGACGCAGACGTTCTTCGAGGCCGCGCCAATCGATTCGTTTCAGCGTTAGGCTCTCCCGGCCGAGACGGCTGATCGAGAGGATCCCGTCGATCAGCTTACCCATCGTCTCCACATTGCTCGACACGCGCGCGAGAGCGTCGGCGCAGGCCTCAGGCTCGTTGCGGTCGAGGTAACGCCCCGCCTTCCGCGCGAAGCCGCCGATGGAGACGAGCGGGCTTTTGAGGTCGTGACTGACGACGTAGAGGATGCTTTGCATTTCGCGGTTGTGTCGGACGAGTTGACGGTTCGCCTCCGCCTGCTGCTCGGCCAAGGCCCGTTCGGCAGAGGCGCGCTCTTCGCTCTCCCTCAGAAGCCGGTTTCGGTCGATGTCGCGCTGGCGCAGGATCACGAAGGCCGCCGTGAGGCCCAGTACGAAGAACACGAAGGTCCCGACCGCCATGATCCGCTGCGGGTTCCAGAAGGGAGGCGGCGGCGGGAACCAGCGCGACCGTATCGCGGTCCACCCCTCTCCGGCGCGGAGCGTCCGCAGTTCCCGCTCGATCCGCTCGAGCAGTTCGGGTTGATCGCGATCCACGGCGATGCGGAGGGCGATCTCGCGCAGCGGCTCGCCCACTTGGCGGAACCGGTCCTCCATACGCACGGCGCGCGCGATCCGCTCAAAGACCTTGCGCGGGTAGGCCGCGGCATCGATCCGTCCTTCGGTCAGCGCGATGAAGAGCGCATCGTTCCCGTCGATCGGCACAGGGACCACATCGTCGAGTTGCCGGACGGCGAAGTCCGCGATGCTGCCGCGATTGAATCCGATCCTCTGCCCGTCCAGGGGCACCGCGCTCTCTTCGTCCCCATCGCCGCGCATGCGGAAGACGACGACCTGCAATACGTCATAAGCGTCGGTGAAGCTTAGGAGGGCGCGGCGGCTTGGAAGATCGGCAAGGCTCGGATGCACATCCGCCTGACCGGCGGCGAAGAGTTCGAGGCCTTCTTGAACCGAGGTCGCTTCGACATAGCGAAGCTCGAACCCCGCACGTTCGGCAATCGCCTCGATGATATCGACGCCGAAGCCGACATAGTCGCCCTTCTCGTCCATGTAGCCATAGGGACGAAAGTTATTGAGGACGACCGTGATCTCACGCGTCTCGGCTGCGCGCTCCTCCTGCGCGGCCATGCGCGTCGGCATGGCGGCAACCGTCAGTATGACGGATAGAGCGAGGCATGTGAGCAACCAGCGCATGCCCGTCACCCTGTGATCTCCAACCCAACGGCGGACTGCGTACCGCCAACCTCTGAAGGAAGCGTTGCGCGGGCTATGGATTGGGAACGTCACGGCCCATGCTGGGCTGGGTCGACTATCCGATGATGCGCGGGAAGGTTGCCGCGATGGACCAGGCGAGGGCCGCCGAAAGCGCGATGGCGGCCGGGACTGGAGAGCCGGTGACAGCGACCAGGCGCTGGCTGATCAGGCCGTAGACGATGAAGAAGGCGAGGATCACCGGGGCCACGATCAGCAGGAAGAAGAGCCTTTCGGTGTCGAGAGCGACCGCGAGGCCAAGGGAGACCACAAAGCAGATCTTGGTGAGCGCATAGACCCAGAGGCGGCGCCCGCGCCCTTCGGCGCCGTCCGGCACGCCGCGGGTCAGCCACTCATCGGCGAGGAACCAGGGCAGGAGCGCCGCGAAGAGCGCCGGCGCCAGCATGAGGCGCGCCGTATCGGGCACGAAAGTGTAGGCGTAGCGGTCGAGCGTGATGGCGAAGGCCGCGATCACGAAGACACCCGCCGCGAGACCGCTCAGGATTGTCGCGATACTCGGCGGATGTGCGGGCAAGACTGCCCGGCCGAGACGACCTGCGATGAGGAGCCCGATCCCCGTCGCGGCCCCGTAGATGAAGAAATGGATGCCGAGATAGTCGCCGAGGATGAGCGGCAACAGCCCGGTCGGCGTGAGTGTCGCCAGGACGGGTGTGACAAGCATCGGCCCCGCGACAAGGGCCAGCAGAACGCCGGGACGAACGCCCGCGCCCTGGGCCGGAATGGGGGTTGGGTGCGCAATGGTCAGGCCTGCAAGGCCCCAGCCGAAGGCGAGAAGCCCACCGAAAAGGAGGCCGATCATCGGCCCTCTCACATCCGCCTGCCAGCCCTCAGGGCTGCTGCGGGCAAAGGCACGGTCGAGCCAGTCACGCGCGGCATCCAAGCTTTCAGGATCGAAAAGCACGCCCAGATGCTCGACCCCGTCGGCGAAAACGGTGCGGCGCGCGGTGCCGTCGTCGAAGCTGCCATAGGTGACGCCCTCCTCGACGGGTCCTCCGGCTGTAAGGGCGGTCACACGGAGCGCCTCGTCGGTTAGCCCGTCCTCGAGCCCGCCCACGATGATCAGCATGTTGCCCGGCGAGGTCGCAGTCACATCAGGCGAGAAGAGTGAGACGGCGATCGTCGCGTCGACCTTGAGCCCGTCGGCTGCAGCCTTGGCGATCAGGTCCGTCGCCATCGAGTGGCCGAGAAGCGCGACCTGACCGTTCGCGCCGGGAAAGCTGCGCGCCAAACCGACCATATCGTTCAGCTGCGCAATAAGCTTCGCCGCCGCCCCGCCTGGGCCGCTGATCGCCGTTGGCAGCGGCGTCGGATGGCTGCCATGACCGACGAAATCGAAGGAGAACGTAACGTAGCCCGCGCGCGCGAGGCTGACGGCGAAGGGCTCCATCAGCTCCATGACGCCCGCGAAACCATGGGCGATGACCACTGTTGGCGCGGGCCCGTCCGCGTCAGCGGGCATGATGATCCGCACGGGCGTGCCGTCGATCAGGCGATCGTCGAACTGGAGCCCGTTCCGCCCGGCCTCAAGCGCCGTAAGCGCATAGATCGCCGCCGCCGCTCCGATAAGGCCCACGATCGCTGAGAGCGCCTTGCGCAACCTGGCCGAGCCGTCCTGCATCCCGTCCTCGTCAAACCTGCTTGCCGATCGTGCCGATCCTGAACCGATGCATGCGGTTTTCCCGCTTGGCGTGCTAAACTGTCGCGGCACACACGCCCGAGTGATCGAAACTGTCCAGCTTGGTGCTTGATCG
>JBCDFC010000272.1:0-6227 GCA_039178805.1 Pseudomonadota bacterium
TAAGCGTGGGTAGTCGGACTTCGAGCCGGTCCAAGCGATCGCGCCACGCGGCGAGGGGAGCGACGATGTCCGCATTGCTGGAAGCTTTTATGTTCACGGCCTTCTCAGTGAGTTGGTACTGCTCGATCTGGAAGATGCTGGTCACGCGGCGCGCCTGCGGGAAGAGCCTGAGCTTCGTGGCGCTTGTCTGCCTCGGCTATTTCTGCGGCATCGCTTCGAAGATCATGCTTTGGGCCGACACAGGCACGGTTTCGATCCTGATCGCTCTCTATCTGTGGAACCTTGCCGTGGCTGGTTTCGATGCGCTGCTGCAGCAGCACTATGGCGTGCCAGAGCACCTGCGCCGGCCGACGATCCTGATCGCGTTTATGGAGCGCCTCGTCTGGATGCGCCGCATTGAGCCGCGCCCCAATTCGCAGGCCGGCACGGAAAGGCGTAGCGCTATTCCTGGCGGTTAACCGATGCGGCTCTCGCTCGTGCTCTCTTCGGTCTCGGCGATGGTGCGGACGAGCTCCAACAGGCGTGAGCGTGTGTGTGGGTTGTCGATCTGGCAGAACGCGCGGCTAAGGCTGTAGCCCTCGGATGTTGCGAGGAAGCGGCGGATGATCCCGTCGTCTTCGGCATCCTCGCCATTCATCGCGCTCCGCTGAAGTCCCTCGTAGAAGAATCCAACTTCGACGCTAAGGATCTCGGCGATGTGAAATAGCCTACCGGCCCCGATGCGATTCAGGCCCTTCTCGTATTTCTGCACTTGTTGGAAAGTGAGGCCCAGGGCGTGGCCGAGTTGCTCCTGGCTCATGCCCAATGACTGACGGCGCAGTCTGAGGCGCGCGCCGATATAGGCATCGACGTCGTCAGGCGCCTTCGACATGCCGTCTCCCCCCTCACTACCGCGCGGGCATGCTGCTCCTCGCGGTCCCGGCTTGGCGGCAAAAACACCCCGCCGCAGTCACACACGCACTGCGCAGCACCGATGAACGATCCGCTTGGCGAACCTTCACCCCCTCGGTGCCCGATACCGCAGTTTCATCAGAAACCCGGCGGAAAAAAGGAGAAAGCATGAGATAATTGCAGGGATGTCGCCGAAGCGCGCGTAGGGCGTCGCGGGGAGGGCGGCTGGAAGCGCCGCGTCGAGCTTACCGTGAACGCCGAGCGGCAGGGATGCCGTGACGCGGCCATGGCTGTCGATGACGGCTGAGATCCCGGTGTTCGCGGCGCGAACGAGGGGCAGGCCCTGCTCGATCGCGCGAAGTTGCGCTTGGGCAAGGTGCTGTTGCGGCCCGCCGAGCGTACCGAACCATGCGTCGTTGGTGATCTGCAGAAGCCAGCCCGGGCGCGTTTGGCCCGTGGCGGCGGCGATCTCGTGCGGGAAGATCGCCTCGTAACAGATGAGCGGGAGGAAGGGCGCGATATCGGCGCTGGCTGTCGTGAGCATCGGGCCGGGCCCGGGCACGAAGCGGCCGCGCTGTGCGAGCTGTCGCACGCCTAAGGCGCTGAAGAAGGATTGGAACGGGACGTATTCGCCGAAGGGTACGAGGTGGTGCTTGTCGTAGCGCGCCGTGACGGCGCCCTCGGTTCCAAGGACGAAGAGGCTGTTGGCGAAGCCTCCGCCCTCGGCCTCGGTCCGCCGCCGGAGCGCGCCTAGGACAAGGGGGGCACCTGCGGCTGCTTGGGCGATCTGGGCGCGACCCTCGGGCTGTTCCTCCGGCAGGAAAGCGACCGCCGTCTCCGGCCAGATGACAAGGTCGGGCGGGCCGAGTGCGGCGTCCGGCTCGGCGGCCGTCGCCTCGAGCAACCGGCGATAGAAGAGCGGCGCGTATTCTGGATCCCATTTCAGATGCTGCGGTGCATTGGGCTGCGCGATGCGGAGCACCGTCGCATCGGATGGCGTGTTGGGCGCGGCCGCAAGCCGGGCGCTACCGGCGAACCAGAGGCCGGCAAACACGATGAGCGCCGTCGCAGCGACGCCCGTGGCTGGGCGGGGTCGATACGTGGCGAAGGCTGTGAAGGGAAGGGCCGTGAGGGCGATGGTCAGAAGGCCGAGGCCATGTGGGCCGATCCATGCTGCCATCTGGTCGAGAGGGGTGCCGATCCAGACATAGCCTGGGAGCGCCCAGGGAAAGCCTGTGAGCACGTGGCTGCGGGCGAACTCGGTGAGGGTGAGTGCCGCCGCGAGCGCGATCACTGTGCCAGGACCGCCCCCCGGCGCTACGCGCCACGCGGCCCAACTGGCGAGCCCCCAGAAAAGGGCGAGCAAGGCCGGCAGTCCCGTGAGCGCGAAGGGCAGCATCCAGGCGAAGGCCTCGGCGTCGACAAGGAACGCATGCCCGATCCAGTGCAGCGCGATCAGCAGATAGCCGAACCCGAAGGACCAGCCCGCGGCGAAGGCCCCTCGACCACGCTGCGCCGTGCCGGTGAGAAGGACGAGGAGCGGGAGCGCAACAAAGGCAAACCAGGGCAGGCCTACAGGTGCATGACCGAGCGCGAACAGCACTCCCGCGCCCACCCCAAGCCCGAAGCGGCGCCAGCCGGAAAGACGTGCGATCGCCCCTGCGATACCGTGCCCCTGACGGGTGTGCCCGGATCGTTCGGCGCCGCGTGCGGCGGGCTCGGCCTCATCGATCATGGCGGATGCTCCAGGCCGCGGCGCTGCCCCTCTCTACCCAAGGCGGTAGTGCCCCGCCAGCGACGAGCGGTCGACCGGCCACCGACGCACCTGCGTCAGCGACGAAGTCGTGGCGCTACTCTGCCGCGCGCCGGGGGTGTTCGCCCGTTCGGGGTGCGGCGGCGGCATCGGCGATGCTTAGCCTGAGGCGTTTGATCCGCCGGGCATCGGCGTCGAGCACCTGGAACTCATGCCCGCCCGGATGCGCGATGACCTCGGCCCTTACCGGCACCCGCCCAGTCAACATGAAGACGAGGCCGCCTAGGGTGTCGGCCTCCTCCTCCCAATCCTCGGGCGTGAGGCTGATGCCAGCCGCTTCTTCGAATTCGGCTATGTCGGCGCGGGCGTTCACGACCCAAACGCCCGGCTTCTCCTCGCGCCAGAGCAGGCCCTCGTCCTCGTCATGCTCGTCTTCGATATCGCCAACGATCTGCTCGACCAGGTCCTCGATCGTCACGAGCCCATCGACGCCGCCGAACTCATCGATCACGAGCGCCATGTGCACGCGCGCCCCTTGCATCTTTTGCAGAAGCGCTGCGATCCGCATCGAAGGCGGTACGAAGAGGGCGGTCCTCAGATGGCTCGACAGCGCGAAGGGCTCGCCCCCTTGGGCGCAGCCAACACCATAGGCCAGCGCCAGATCCTTGAGATGCACAAAGCCGATCGGGTCATCGAGCGTCTCGCGGAAGACCGGGACGCGGCTAAGCGAGCCCTTAGCGAAAGCGCCCATGACCGTATCGAGATCCGCGTCTTCAGCCACGGCGACGATGTCGGCGCGCGGGGTCATGACATCCTCAACGCGCAACTCACCAAGGCGAAGGATGTTGCGGACCATCCGAAGCTCGGCATCGCCGCTCTCGGCGAAGGCCGGGCCGAGATCGCCGACGCTCTCCTCGCCGTCATCCGTGCCGTTTCCGAGCGCTTTGCTCGCGCTCTTCATCCAGCGGCCAAAGAACCAGCCGTTCTCGTCGCTTTCGCCGCCGCTCTGGTCCTCGGTGGCGGGGGGCGCGATATCGGGCTCCGCCACAGAATGATGCGCACCGTTCGTCCGGTGCGCGCTGCTAGGCGAGGGCTCTGATTGCTGCTGCGGGTCCTCGGACCCTTCCTGCCCCGCAGCTTCGGGGCTTGGACTTGAACCGGCGTCCATCTTCCTCAATCTCGGGGCGTGCGCCCCTCTCCATGATCGTAGGGATCTGGGATCCCCATGCGGGCCAATTGGCGCCGTTCAACGTCCTCCATGAGCGCTGCATCGGCCTCGGTTTCGTGATCGTAACCGAGAAGATGCAGACACCCATGCAAGATCAGATGAACGACATGATCTTTCAAGGGTCTACCGGCCGCCAAGGCTTCCCTACGGCAGGTCTCTAGTGCAATCGCCACATCGCCGAGGGCCCCAGGGGCCGTTGGTGCCGTCGGCAGGGCCCCTGTAGAAGGCGGGGGAAGGTCGTAAGCGGGCCAAGAGAGCACGTTCGTCGGCGCCTCCCGGCCGCGAAACGACGTGTTGAGCGCAGTGATTCGCGCATCATCGCAGGCGAGGAGCGCGATTTCGAACCCCTCGCTTTCAAGGCCCGCGGCATCGAGCGCGGCGTGGGCGGCGGTATCGGCAAGGGCGGGCAGATCGGGTAGTGTCTGCAGCCAGTCCTCCGCTTCGATCACCACCTCCACGAGGCCCGCGTCAGGGGCCGCGGTTAGCAGCGTTTCTGTCGCCATGGCTGTCACGCGCCGCGCTCCCGCTTGGTGGCGTCGCTGCGGTCATAGGCTTCGATCACGCGGGCGACGATCGGGTGGCGGACGACATCGACAGCGGAGAACCGGGTGAAGCCGATGCCCTTCACGCCCTCAAGCACCCTGATCGCCTGGACGAGCCCGCTGCCGGTGCCGCGCGGCAGGTCGATTTGGCTCGGATCGCCGGTCACGACCATGCGGCTGCCCTCGCCAAGACGGGTGAGGAACATCTTCATCTGCATCTCGGTCGTGTTCTGCGCCTCATCCAGCACGACGGCGGCATTGGTGAGCGTGCGTCCGCGCATGAAGGCGAGCGGGGCGATCTCGATCTTCCCCTCCTCCATCAGCTTCGGCAGCATGCGCGACGGCAGCATGTCCTGCAGCGCGTCGTAGAGGGGGCGCATATAGGGATCCATCTTCTCCTTCTCGGTCCCCGGCAGGAAGCCGAGCCGCTCACCCGCTTCGACCGCGGGGCGCGAGAGGATGATCTTCTCGACCCGGCCCTCGGAGAAGAGAGAGACGGCGACCGCGACCGCGAGATAGGTCTTGCCCGTACCGGCGGGGCCGATGCCGAAGACGAGTTCACGACGGAAAAGCTCCGCCACATACTCTGCCTGCGCCTTGGTGCGGGGCTGGATCACCTTGCGCCGCGTGCGTATCTCGAGCCGGCCGCCCGGGAAAAGCTCCGACTGCTGCGGGGCTTCGGCCTCCCGCGCCTCGGCGGCGGGCGCCTCGGGCAGGCGGCCCATGCGTATGATGGCTTCGATATCCGCAGCTTCGATCCCGCGCCCCTGTTCGAGCCGATCGTAGAGGCCCTCGAGCGCTGCGCGCGTCGTGTTGCGCACATCGGGCGGACCGTAGATCACGAGTTCATTGCCCCGACGCATGATGGTCACGTCGAGCCCGTTCTCCAGGATCGTGAGGTTGCGGTCCGCAGGTCCAAACAGCTCGATCAGCAGGCGATTGTCGGCAAACGCCACGACGGTCTCGTCGAGGGCCTCCGGCGGTGCGTCGCGCAAAATGCTGCTCAAGCGGTCTCTCGTTCCTCTAGCCATGCCGCGTTTCCTTAGGATGGTAACTAGCGCCCGATGGGCCGCAAGCGAAATTATTGTTGCGCAGAGCGTTCTCGGCGCGCTGTGGGATCGCCGGCGCGTCGAGGTCGAGCCGCCAGAAGATCGGCAGATCGCGCGTCGTGAACCGCTTCAGCCGCTTGCCGACGACCCGCGCGAGAAAGTCCGGGCAGTCGGTTGTGGGCTCAAAGCAGAAGCGCCGCGGCAGAGCCGTGTAGAGCGAGCGCGGCGGGCCATCGCCATCGATGCCTTTCAGCAGCAGCCCCGGTTCCGGCTGATGCAGCCAGATCCGGCGGCACTCGAGGACCCGCGCGCCGAAGCGGATGGCGGCGAGCAGCATTGCCGAGGGCCAGATCTTCTCGAAAGGCTTCAGAACCGTGCGCTGATAGTGGCCGATGCGCAGGCGTTCCTTGTCGCATTTGGCGTTCGCCATCCGCCGACGCACGAAACGGATCCAGTCGCATTGCAGCTCTTCGATCAAGAGATCGCCGCGGGATCGGTCCCAATCGAGGCGCGCCCAAGCGAGCGTCATGCTGCCATTGGTGCCAACCGGATGGCTGCGGGCCTCGAACCGACGGCGGATGCGGTCGCCCTTGAAGGCGGCCATGAAGGCGCCGTCATGCTCGTGCGGGAAGTTGAGCCTTACGACGAAGCTGGCACCCATCCGGCTCGTCTGATTGCCGAATGTGTCCTCGCAGGCGCCCCAGATCCCGAAGCTTAGGCGGAAGCGGAACCAGGTCTCGCGGAGCGCCGCATCGAGGGCGGCA
>JBCDFC010000273.1:0-6223 GCA_039178805.1 Pseudomonadota bacterium
AAGGGGCAGAACCGCTTGCAGCTTTCGGTCGCGTGCCTGCTTGGCGCTACCGCCGGCGCCATCCTCGACCACCTCGTTAGCCGCGCCGAGGAGCGCGCCCGCCGCCGCGCGGAGAAGGAGACGCAGCGCAAATCCGCGACCAGAAAGACACGCCTGCCCGGCAAGCTCGCCGACTGCTCGGAGGCGACGCGCGCAGGCTCCGAAATCTTCATCGTCGAGGGCAATAGCGCCGGCGGTAGCGCCAAGCAGGCACGCGACCGAAAGCTGCAAGCGGTTCTGCCCCTTCGCGGCAAAGTTTTGAACGTGCTGGGCGCGGCGGGGGCGAAGCTCTCGCAAAACCAAGAACTTGCGGACCTCACCCAAGCGCTCGGCATCGGCCTTGGTACGCGCTTCCGGGCCGAGGATCTGCGCTACGAGAAGGTCATCATCATGACCGATGCCGATGTGGACGGGGCCCATATCGCAGCGCTCCTGATGACATTCTTCTTCACGCATACCCGAGGGCTTATCGAGGGTGGGCATCTCTACCTTGCCAATCCGCCACTCTATCGCCTCACCCAAGGCGCGCGCACCGCTTATGCGAGAAATGACGACGAGCGCGCGAAGCTCGAGAAATCGGGGCTCGGCGGCAAGGGCAAGATCGAAGTCTCCCGCTTCAAGGGCTTAGGCGAGATGATGGCTGAGCAGCTCAAGGAAACCACGATGGATCCCAAGCGCCGGCATCTCGTCCGCGTCAGCATCGACGACATCGAAGAGACCGGCAGCTTGATCGACCGTCTCATGGGCCGCCGCGCCGAAGCGCGCTTCGACTTCATCCAGGCGAATGCGAAGTTCGCCGAGAGCCTCGATGTGTGAACTGGAACTCTGAACCGGGACCCTGACGAGCGGCCCCACACCCATACCCCGCTAAGACCCGTAACCGCCCGGATCCTGCGGCGTGTGCAGGAGCGTGCCGTCATACTTCGTCAGATCGTCGTTCATCTCCAGCCAAGGCAGCTTGCTTTGGTAGTTCACATGGAATGTCGGCTTGAATGTCTCTGGCCGCTCCATCGAGGCCGCATAGAGATGCATGCCCCCCGGATAGTGGTCGGCCTCAAACCCGATCGGCGATCCACACGTCGCGCAGAAATGCCGAAAGACGCCCTTCGAACTCTCAAAGGTCTTCGGCCGATCGCCGCACCATCTGAACCGCTTAATCGGAACACCCAACCAGCCGACGACCGGAGCGGCGCAGTTTCGACGACAGTCGTCGCAATGGCAGAAGCACGCCCAGGTCGGTTCTCCTTCGAACGCCCAGCGCGTCCGCTTGCACAAGCAATGGCCTCGCGTCGTCATCCACGGCCCCCAGTGCTGGAGAGGATCTGATCTTACGTGCACCAGGATGGCTCAGACGGATAGAGCGCCGTCAATCCCTCGTCCCGGGCCAGCGATAGACTCAGCGCGCATTCGGCGAGGCTTCGATAGTCGCCGCGCTCACCACCGCCCGTCGCGCCTCAACGCCACAACGATGATCTGGAAGATCAGACGATTGCGCACGCGGCATTCGTAACCGAGCTCACGCAGGACGCGCTGGAAAGCAGCGCTGCGCCTGCGGGAGTGGACTTGAAAGCGCACCTCGTCGAAGCCCCGATCCCGCAGCCATGCGAGCACCACCTCGAGGAACGGAGCGGCGTAGCGACCACGCACCGCCTTCGGCGTAATCGCACTCACGAAATGCCTGATGACGTACCGCCTCGATGTGCCGAAAAGACTTCGGGATGCCGTCAGTTTGAAGCGCAGTAGGCCACGGTGCCGCACACCCGGACGCTCAGCATCCTCGAACCCGATCACCAACTGTCCGCTTAGAAAGTACTGCCGGCTCGCTACGACTTGGAAGCTTTCGATGCACTGACCTATGGGCGGGGGAAGCCGGTCGATCCAGCAGCGCTTCAACTCCGTCGCGGTGAGCTTAAGGCTCGGGCGAGAGCCGCGGGTCACAGAAGTCACCACCACACTCGGCCGCCGAGCGGCGGGCTCATCGGGACGGACAACTTGGCGCCTCATGCAACCCTAGCCTGGCACATTCCCGCTGTCCCCGCCCAGCTCCCAGGGATCGACGCTACCACGCTCGTCACCGGAACGCCCCAAGCGTAAGCTCGAGAACGCCCACGGGATGTGAGGCGACCTGGATTGCCGGATCGGGTCCGGCGATGACGGTGCTTATGTCCTGGCCCGATCACCGGCTCCGCGCGATTGAACCGAACCACAGGACAGGCGATGGTTGTGCCACGGTATCTGACCAATCGACGGGAGCGCCTGAGCACGTGTTGGGGCTGTTCGGAATGCTCTTCAAGGGCGAGAGGCTGCGCAACGCCGCGGCCAAGGTGCTGAGCGAACGCTGCGGCGTGCATCTCGGCTCCAAAGGGCAAGACCTGCTGACGGCGGAGTGCAAACACGTGTCTTCGCTCGCAGGCAACAGCTCGGATGTGGGCGCCCGCGTGCTCGCCGCGATGGTCGACAGGCCAAGGGTCTACGGCCTCGACGACGAGACGCGACTGCGCATGGCGCGCTGGGCGGAGCGGCTTGGCGAAGAAGCTACCCTGCCCGACACGCTGGCGATCTCAAAGAAAGCGCTCGAACGCGCCAAGAGCGGCAATCACGGTCTATCGGGTTTCGGGCGCGGCGCCGGTTGGTAGCTGAGCGACCCACCGCTGCCAGAACGCAAGCCTCGAACCTGCGCCCGACAACCGCATTCCGCTGTCCCTGCCCAACAGAATGGCGCGGGCGGGCAACCGAAACACTTCAAGGCACCACTAGCAGCCGTGACCGGAAGAGCAGAGCGACCGCCAGGCCTTGGATCGCGCCGGTCCTGTGGATCCCCGGATCGAACCCGGGGATGACACGAACGGCGTCGACCCGTCGTAGTCGGGCGCTTAGGACGCCTCGGCGAAGGCGACTGCGCGAGGCAGCTCGATATTGATCTCCAGGGTCGAGAAGTCGTCGGCCCGTTCGATGCGGATATCGACGCTGTCGCTGCCGACCTTCATGTGCCGCTCGATCGCCTCCATGATGTCGCGCTGCAAAAGCGGCAGCACTTCTGGACTGGATCGGCCCGTGCGTTCATGGGCTAGCAGGATCTGGAGACGGTCCTTGGCGGTATCTGCCGGGCTCGATGGGCGGGCTCTGCGGAAAAAACTCAGCATGACTATGCCGTCCGCCCAAGGAGCCGATGGAAGAGGCCGAGCCGCTCCGCCGGCTGCACCCGCATCTCGAGTTGGTCGCCGACGAGCCGCGAGACCGCATCTCCGTAGGCCTTCGCAGCGCTCGTCTTCTCCTCGAAGACGACGGGCGCACCCACATTCGAGGCGCGCAGAACGGCCGGGCTTTCCGGAATAATGCCAAGGAGGGGCACAGACAGGATCTCCTCCACATCCTCGATCTTCATCATCTCGCCCCGGGCGACGCGGCCCTCGTCGTAGCGCGTGAGGAGAAGGTGGGCTTTCACGCCCCCCTCGCCCTTCTCGGCCTTGCGCGTTTTGCTCGACAGGAGCCCCAGCACGCGGTCGCTATCGCGCACCGAGGAGACCTCGGGGTTCGTCACCACGATCGCCTCGTCGGCGAAATACATGGCGAGATGCGCGCCCCGCTCGATCCCCGCCGGGCTATCGCAGATCACATAGTCGAACTGGTCCGAGAGCTCGTCGAGAACCTTCTCCACGCCCTCCTGCGTCAGCGCGTCTTTGTCCCGCGTCTGCGAGGCCGCCAGCACGTAGAGGTTCTCGAGCCTCCGATCCTTGATCAGCGCCTGGCGCAGCTTCGCCTCGTCCTGGATGACGTTGATGAAGTCGAAGACGACCCGTCGCTCGCAGCCCATGATGACGTCGAGATTGCGGAGGCCGACGTCGAAATCGATCACGCAGGTCTTGTGCCCGCGCATCGCCAATCCGGCGCCGATGGCGGCGGTCGAGGTGGTCTTGCCGACCCCGCCCTTCCCGGATGTCACAACGATGATCTTTGCCACTCGATGTTCCCCGTGCTGGTGTTTCGGTTACTTGAGCGCCTCGATGGCGAGCGTGTCTTGCTTTAGGAAAGCCTGAACACGCCCTTTCGCGAAGGCGGCGCCGAAGCCCTCGCTCGTCTTGTAGTAGCCGGCGATGGCGATGAGCTCCGCCTCCAACCCTTGGCAGAAGATCCGTGCGCTCGTATCGCCGCCAACACCCGCGATGGCCCGGCCGCGGAGGCGGCCATAGACATGGATGTTGCCCAGCGCCACGAGCTCCGCGCCGGAGCTGACGGAGGAGACAACCACGAGATCGCCGCGGTCGGCGAAGATCCGTTGGCCCGAGCGCACGGGCTCAGTCACGATCAAGGTCCCGGATGTGGGGTCGTCCTGCGGTTCCGTTGTTTCGGCTGAAGCGGTCTCCGCCTGCGCCGGCTCAACCGCGCGCGGCGTCGACACAGGGCGGTCGCGCCCCGCCGGCAGACTGGCAATGCCAGCGCTGAAGGCTGCCGCTTCCTGCTCGCCGCTCGCGTTCTGGATGCCGATGGGGGTTAGTCTGCGATCACGCAGGGCGCTGAGAAGGTCCTCGAACGCCGCCTCGTCTTCGAAACCAGGCGCGCCCGCCATATCGAGCACGAGAGGCGCATCGGCAAAGAACTGGGGAGATTGCTGCAAAAGCGCGTCGAGGCCCGCATAGAATGCTTCGCCGGCCCCACCGGAGACCGGCACGACCACGGCGGTGAGGAACCTTCCGCGTATCTGTAGGGGCGTGGGCGCCGCGGACATCTCCGCCACCCCGGCCCGCGCGCTCGATGCCCGCACGATCAGCCCTGCCTCAATCTGCTCATGGCATCCTCTGCGGGATGCTCGATGAGATACAGCGTAGCCCTATATCGGCTCGACGCCAAGCCTAAGTGATAGCAGAGCAAGAAACCACAATATCTTGTAGTCCTTGGAGAGTTATCCCACGCGCGATGGACCGCCGGATGCGCGCCAAACCAAGCCGGATCGCCGTCTTCAGGCGCGACTCACCCCGCGCCGCACAGATCCCCGTCGCAGGCTTCCACCGGCACAGTCGGCGTGTCAGAAGCGAGGGATGACCGCCTCCCCTCAGGCCCGGATGAGCCTACCGGACACGCCCGCTGCGGGTGTCGCGCTGATGACGGTCTCGATGCTGATCGCGCCGGGGATGGATGTGCTCGCGAAGCTGCTGACCGAGACGATCAGCCCGGGGCAGACGGCGATCGGACGCTTCTTCGCAACCTCGATCCTGCTCGCGCCCCTCATCACGCTGACCGGTGGCTGGGGCAGGCCGACCGGCCTCCACGCACTCGGCGGGCTTCTCCTCGGTGCGGCGCTCTTCTGCATCACGGCCGCTGTGGCCGTGATGCCGGTCGCCAACGCGATCGCGATCTTTTTCGTGGAGCCGCTGATCCTGACGCTGCTGTCGGCGGCGCTCCTCGGAGAGAGGCTCGGCTGGCGGCGGCTCTTGGCGGTCGCGATCGGTCTCTTCGGCGCGGTGGTGGTGCTGCGGCCCAATGTTGCCGAGTACGGCACAAGCGCCCTTCTGCCGTTGGGTGCCGCCGTAACCTTCGCAGGTTACCTGATAGTGATCCGGGTGATGAGCCAACGCGGTCAACGCCTTGCACTCCAATTTTGGAGTAGTGTCTTTGCGTTCGTCGCCCTCGTGATTGCAGCAGCGATCGCCGCCCCCCTGGCTTGGGCGCCAATGGCCCTCGGCGGCGTTGGCCTGCGCGAGATGGGGCTCATGCTCGCCATGGGGCTGATCTCCTGCGTGACGCATCAGCTCCTCAGCCATGCCTTCGCCCGCGCAGAGGCAGGCGCACTCGCACCGTTGCAGTATCTTGAGATCATCAGCGCCGTGGCACTCGGCTGGTTGGTGTTCGGCGATTTTCCCGACGCGCTGACCTGGACCGGTACCGCCATCATCATCGCCTCGGGGATCTACGTCTTCCACCGCGAACGCCAAAGCGGTCGGGGCGCTTCAAGCAGAAAGGCCGGGTGACACGGCTCGATCTTTGGACGGCGAGCTCCGCGCCCTCGCACGTCAGGATGGGCCCGAAAACGTTAAGATGCTGCGAACGCTAGAGTATCCGTGATGGTTCAAGCGCTTTTTGCGGTCCATCTGCGGTGATCTCTGATTAAGGCGTTTGCGAGGACGATGAGTTTTCGCATGACGGCTGTGAGGGCGACCTTTGGTGGTTTTCCGTTTTCATTGAGGCG
>JBCDFC010000274.1:0-6184 GCA_039178805.1 Pseudomonadota bacterium
GTCCTCGGTGCGCTCCCAGAACGTGGTGGTCGCCGCCGAGGTGATAGTGATGCCGCGCTCCTGCTCCTGCTCCATCCAGTCCATCGTCGCGGCGCCGTCATGGACTTCGCCAATTTTATGCGACTTGCCGGTGTAGTAGAGGATCCGCTCGGTCGTCGTCGTCTTTCCAGCGTCGATATGCGCCATAATCCCGAAGTTGCGGTAGCGCTCGAGCGAGTATTCGCGGGGCATCAGTCTATCCTCGGCTTCTGCGGGGTCTTACCAGCGGTAATGCGAGAACGCCTTGTTGGCGTCCGCCATCTTATGAGTGTCTTCACGCTTCTTCACGGCAGTGCCGCGGTTCTGGCTGGCATCCATCAGCTCGCCGGCCAAGCGCTCTTCCATCGTGTTCTCGTTCCGCCCGCGCGCGGCCGTGATCAGCCAGCGGATGGCGAGGGCCTCGCGACGCTCGGGGCGCACTTCGACGGGCACCTGATAGGTCGCGCCACCGACCCGGCGGCTTCGAACTTCGACAGCGGGTTTGATGTTGTCGAGCGCCTCGTGGAAGACCTCCACCGGCTCGCGCTTCAGGCGGCCTTCGACCCGGCCGAGCGCGCCGTAGACGATGCTCTCAGCGACGGATTTCTTGCCGTCATACATCAAGTTGTTCATGAATTTCGTGAGAATACGGTCGCCGAACTTGGCGTCCGGCAGGATCTCGCGTTTTTCGGCGCGGTGGCGGCGGGACATCGTCGGTCTCCTTACTTCGGCCGCTTAGCGCCGTACTTCGAACGACGCTGTTTACGGTTCTTGACGCCTTGGGTGTCGAGCACGCCGCGCAGGATGTGATAGCGCACACCCGGAAGGTCTTTCACGCGACCGCCGCGGATCAGCACGACCGAGTGCTCCTGAAGGTTATGGCCCTCGCCCGGGATGTAGCTGATCACCTCGAAACCGTTGGTGAGCCGCACTTTCGCGACCTTCCTGAGTGCCGAGTTCGGCTTCTTCGGCGTCGTCGTGTAGACGCGCGTGCAGACGCCGCGCTTCTGCGGGCATGCCTGCAGGTGCATCGCCTTCTGGCGTTTCACTTTCGGCTGCCGGGGCTTCCGGATCAGCTGCTGGATCGTCGGCATTAAGGCCTCGCCGTTTGTGTCGGTCTCGACTGTGTTCGCGTCGATCGCGTTCGGGTTCCGCTTTCCATCATCCTCCAAAGCGCAAACCGCCGCCCTGGCCCCTTTCGGCGCCGGTGCGGCGAAGTACAGAGGACCGGGCCATTGGCGGCCGGGTCATGTGCCACTTTGTCAGGCGATGCCCAAAGCTGCGCGAACCATCGCGCGAAGTGCGCGGAACATACTGATGCGCCCCTATAGGGTCAAGCGGGGAGTTTTACGGAGTTTCAATGACTTACGAGTAACCGAATGCGACCTGTCCGATGCGCGCCTTACGGCAGCGCGGCGAGCTGGGCGATCACGACTCCCCAAGTCTCGAATTGCGCAGTCAGGTTGGCGGGCGAAACGCCGCCGGCAAGCGTGACATTCATCTGCATCTCGAGGAGGCCGTCGTCGCGCATGCGGAGCTTACCGAAGCGGTGTTCCGCATTCCACAGAGCGATGTCTTCAGCAGTCGCTTCACTCTGCCGCCGAGCGACGAAACGGAGGTCGCGACAGGCGGCGCCATCGATGCAGCCGTAGAAGGCAATCTCGTAGGGCTTCCCGTCGTAATCGGCGCGCACAAGCGGGTCGCCGTGCAGATCGCGGCCCCATGAAGCCTCACCATACTGCCAAGCAACCGTCGTAACCGGATCGGGCTCTGCCGCGTCCACCAAGTCGCCACCGATCGGGGGCGCACCCTCCAAGGCCGCAGGCCCCCCACTACCGAAAAGCGGTAAGCCGCAGGAAGCCGACACAGAGAGCAAGCCAACGGCGACGGCGGCGCGCATGCAGCGGTTTGGAAGGGCGCTCACGACGCACCAGCCGTTTGCGCGAGATCGAATTGCGGGGCGGGCAATGGCTCTGCAGCCTCCGGTGCCTGCTGGATACCGAGCGCTTCCGCGTCACGCGCCGGGAGCTGCGCTACCATCGCGCGGAGCGCCCGACCGATCGCCGCGGGATCGCGGCCTGGGCCCGGACGTCCCGACGGATCGCGGAGGAGCGCCTCCGCCCGTGCTTTGAGCTCGGCTGCAGAGCTGATGGGCACCGGTTTCCATGCCTTTACGGGCTGAACGGGTTCTGCCGCATCCTCCGACATCTCAACCCTTGTGGTGGCGACCACTTCGGTTGTGTCCTCCAGGGGCTCAAGGGACGGAGCAGGTGGCTCAACCTCGTCCTCTCGCCCGCTCGCGATCTCGGCGTTCGCCGCATTGATAGACGGCGGCGCGATCGAAGGCTCCGCCAACTCCAGCGCAGGCTCCAAAACCGGCGGTGCTTCCTTCTCGACCGCTGACGCTGGCGGCTTGGGTTTCGGCTTTGCGAGAGAAGGCATGTTCTTGAGGAGGCGGATCAGGCGACGGTTCGCCGCCGCCAAGGCGACTGCCTCACGCTCCGCCGCACCGGCCCGCTCCTCCAGCAGTTCGATGCGGCCCGCAAGCGCTTCCATCGTCTCCGACTGCTCCCGCCGCGCCCGCACGAGGGCCGCGAGCCGCACCGACTGGCCTTCCAGCGCCCGGCTTTGCGCGTCGATCTGCGTGCCCATGTCGTCGATGCGGTCCGCTTGATGGGCGCTGTGATCCACAAGGCGGCGGAGGGCTGCGACCACCCCGTCGAAATCCGCCGGCGGGCCGCCGGCCGCCATTCCCGGGGCCACGCGCCCCTGCCCCATCGCCCTGCCGATCATCGACCGCATCGCCACGCCCTCCGAGACCTGAACCAACACAAGTTTGGAGCAGACTGGCGCCTTGGCTCTTAGCGTGTGGTTAACAGGAAACGAAAAACGGCCGGTCCCGAGGGACCGGCCGTATTCTGTAGCCACTGGCGTTTGGATCAGAGGATCTCGCCGAAACCGCCGAGCGGGCCCTCATCGGCCCCGGCCGGGGCGGCCTCCTCCGTCTCGATCACTTCAAGCGCCGCTGCCGCTTCGGCAGCTGCGGCCTCCCGCTCCTCGATCACCTTGCGATCGCGGCGCTGGGCCTCAAGCTTGAGGCGCGTCGTGGCGCCGCCCGTGCCGGCCGGGATCAGGCGGCCGACGATCACGTTCTCCTTGAGACCCACGAGACGGTCGCGCTTGCCCTGAACCGAAGCCTCGGTCAGCACGCGCGTCGTCTCCTGGAAGGACGCCGCCGAGATGAACGAGCGGGTCTGGAGCGACGCCTTGGTGATGCCGAGCAGAACCGGCGCCCCCTCGGCCGGGCGCTTGCCCGCCGCTTCCAGCTTCTCGTTGATCTCGTCGAACTCGACGCGGTCGACCTGTTCACCCGGCAACAGTGTCGAGTCCCCGGACGCCGAGATCTCGATCTTCTGCAGCATCTGGCGGACGATCACTTCGATATGCTTGTCATTGATCTTCACGCCCTGCAGTCGATAGACGTCCTGGATCTCGTTGACCAAGTAACCGGCCAGCGCCTCGACACCCATGATCGCCAGGATGTCATGCGGCGCCGGGTTGCCGTCCATGATGTACTCTCCCTTCTGGATCACATCGCCTTCTTGGACGGTGATGTGCTTGCCTTTGGGGATCAGGTACTCATGCTTCTCGACAGTTTCGTCGAGCGGCTCGAGCACGATACGACGCTTGTTCTTGTAGTCCTTCTCGAAGCGTACCGTGCCGTCGATCTCAGCAATGATGGCGTGGTCCTTCGGGCGCCTCGCCTCGAAGAGTTCGGCCACCCGCGGCAGACCGCCGGTGATGTCCTTGGTCTTCGCCCCCTCGCGCGGGATACGGGCGAGGACCGAGCCTGCCTGGATCTCCCCCCCGTCTTCGACCGAGAGAATAGCGTCCACCGACATGAAGTAGTGAGCCGGGTTGCCGTTATCGAGGCGCACCGGATCGCCATTGCCGTCGGCCAGCGTGATCGCGGGACGAAGCTCATTCCCCTTGGGCGCGGAACGCCAGTCGGACACGATGCGCTGGCTAATGCCGGTCGCCTCATCCGTTTCCTCACGCAGAGAGACGCCGGGGGTGAGGTCAATGAAGATCGCCTTACCCGCCTTTTCCGCGATGATCGGAAGCGTGTAGGGATCCCACTCGGCCAGACGCGCACCGCGCGCGACTTCATCGCCCTCCTTCACCAAAAGCTTGGTGCCGTAGGTGACCTTGTGCGTCGCACGCTCGCGCCCCTGCTCGTCGGTGATCGCGATCTGCATGTTGCGGGCCATCACGATGATCTCGCCATCGGGGTTCGTGATGAGCGAGGCATTGTGGAAGAGGACCTTGCCCTCCTGTGTGGACTCGAGGAACGACTGATCCGAAACGTTCGCAGCGCCGCCGATATGGAAGGTGCGCATCGTGAGCTGCGTGCCCGGCTCACCGATCGACTGGGCCGCAATGATGCCGACAGCCTCACCGATATTCACCATCGTGCCGCGGGCAAGGTCGCGCCCGTAGCAGGCAGCACAGATGCCGTCCTTCAACTCGCAGGTCAGCGGGCTGCGGATCTTGATCGTCTGCACCTTGGCATCGTCGATGGCCGCTGCGTGACGCTCTTCGATCAGCTCGCCCATCGGGTGCAGCACCTCACCCGATACGGGGTCGAGCACATCCTCGAGCGTGAGCCGTCCGAGTACCTGCTCCCCGATCGAGGAGATGACGTTGCCGCCATCGACGACCGCGGCCGCCGTGATCCCCTCGGTCGTCCCGCAATCGGCGGTCTTGATGATGCAGTCCTGCGCCACATCGACGAGACGACGGGTGAGATAACCCGAGTTCGCCGTCTTGAGTGCCGTGTCCGCCAGACCCTTCCGCGCGCCGTGGGTCGAGTTGAAGTACTCGAGCACCGTCAGCCCTTCTTTGAAGTTCGAGACGATGGGCGTCTCGATGATCTCGCCGGAGGGCTTGGCCATCAGGCCGCGCATGGCGGCGAGCTGACGCATCTGGGTCGGTGAGCCACGGGCGCCCGAATGGCTCATCATGTAGACGGAGTTCGGCTCCGCCTCGCGACCGGTCTCGGTATCGGTGCGGACGGCCTTGATCTCGTCCATCATCTCGCCGGCGACCTTGTCGGTGCACTTGGCCCAGGCGTCGACCACCTTGTTGTACTTCTCGCCCGAGGTGATCAGCCCGTCCTGGTACTGCTGCTCGAACTCCTTCACCTGCTCACGCGTGCCGTTCACGATCTCCCACTTCCGCTCGGGGATGACCATATCGTCCTTGCCGAAGGAGATGCCGGCCTTGAAGGCCTGGGTGAAACCGAGGGTCATGATCCGGTCGCAGAAGATGACCGACTCCTTCTGACCGCAGTGGCGGTAGACGGTGTCGATCACCTCACCCACCTCGCGCTTTCTCAACACGCGGTTGATGATATCGAACGGCACCTTCGGGTTCCGCGGCAGGAGGTTGGCCAGCATGATGCGGCCCGGCGTCGTCTCCACTCGTTCGACCACCGGCTCGCCATGCTCGTCCACCGTGCGATAGCGGGTGATGATCTTGGTGTGGATGTTCACGACGCCCGCGGCGAGCGCGTGGTCGATCTCCGCCTCATCGGCGAACATCATACCCTCGTTCGGCTCACCCTCTCTTAGGAGCGAGATGTAGTAGAGGCCGAGGATCATGTCCTGCGAGGGCACGATGATCGGCTTGCCGTTCGCGGGGCTGAGGACGTTGTTCGTCGACATCATCAGGACGCGCGCTTCGAGCTGGGCCTCGAGGCTCAGCGGCACGTGCACGGCCATCTGGTCGCCGTCGAAATCCGCGTTGAAGGCGGCGCAGACCAGCGGGTGGAGCTGGATCGCCTTGCCCTCGATCAGCACGGGCTCGAAGGCCTGGATACCGAGGCGGTGGAGCGTCGGTGCGCGGTTCAGCATCACCGGGTGCTCACGGATGACCTCGTCCAGGATATCCCAGACCTCGGGCCGCTCCTTCTCCACCAGCTTCTTCGCCTGCTTGACGGTCGAGGAAAAGCCCTTGGCGTCGAGGCGCGAATAGATGAACGGCTTGAAAAGCTCGAGCGCCATTTTCTTGGGCAGACCGCATTGGTGCAGCTTCAGCTCCGGCCCCGTCACGATGACGGACCGGCCCGAGAAGTCCACGCGCTTGCCGAGCAGGTTCTGCCGGA
>JBCDFC010000275.1:0-6147 GCA_039178805.1 Pseudomonadota bacterium
ACGGCCCACCATCACCCTGCCCCGCTTCAGGCCGCTTGCCTGGATCTTGGGCGCGATGGAAGCCTATGCGCGGTTTGAGCGGCACCAGAAAGACATGCGCAAACTGCGCGAAATGGAGCCGCATTTGCGCCGAGACATCGGGCTCCAAGACTGGAAGTGACTTGAGGTACCCGCACTGGCGTTGATCGGACGCCCACTGTCACGGTCATAGCCGCACTCGAAAAGATAATCGCCGGGTCCGACCCGGCGACCCAACCCCACCCTGAGCCCGACCCGGCGATCAACGCCATGCCCGTAGATCTTCGCCATCCGTTGCGTCTCGCTCCTGGACAGGCGTGCGCTGCTGCCCGACCATCGCGCAACGCAGAGCGGAAGATCGTATCGTGCCCGACGACGCCCTCAATCCAGCGCTCCTCGCCCATGGCGCGGCGGGAACTGCGCCGCTCTATCGTCCGCCCGCGCCCTACCCTGCGTCGCCGCTCGGGGCACTCCTCCGCGGCATCGCAAAGATGGAGCGGGATCTGATCACGCTGCTGCCGGGCGAAGCCTATCGCGCGCCAGTGTACTGGCCCGGTTACTCGCGGCGCGGCATCTACATCGTAAGCGATCCGGCGCTCGTGGCGGAAGTCATGGGCGATGCCCGTGCCTTCTACCCGAAGAACGAGCTGATGGTCGGCGCCCTTGCACCGCTTGTCGGCGACGGGATCTTCATCAGCGATGGGAGCCTCTGGGAGCGTCAGCGCCGGATGATCGACCCGGCCTTCGCGCATATGCGCATCAATCAGGCGTTCCGGCACATGGCCGCCGCGATGGAGGATGGGGAGGCCCGTTTCGATCGCGCCGCGGCTGAGGGCCGGGTCCTGAGCCTCGAGGCGGAACTCAGCCATCTCACGGCGGACATCATGTTCCGCACGATTTTTTCCAAAAGCTTCTCCGGCGCCCTTGCGATCCGGGTCTTCGAAGCCTTCGCGCGGTTTCAGAAGGCCTGCGCGAGCGTCTCGCTCCGCCACCTGCTGCTGACCCCATCGGGCGCCGAGATCCGGCAACCGCGCGCTGCACAAGCATCGGCGGCGGAGATCCGGAGCCTCGTGGATCAGATGCTGGCGCAGAGGCTCGCGCTTCCGCCCGAGGATCAGCCCGACGACATCGCCCGCGACATCATCGCCGCCCGCGATCCCGAGACGGGCAAGGGCTTCACGCGCGAAGAGATGCTGGATCAGCTCGCGGTCTTCTTCCTCGCAGGGCATGAGACGACGGCGAGCGCGCTGACCTGGTCCCTGTTCATCCTGGCCGAGGCGCCGGATATGGCCGATCGCGTGCGCGCTGAGGTCGACCAGCATTGCGGCGACAGCCCGCTGACGGTGAGTGCCGTCAAGCGCCTCGGCTTCGTGCGCAACGTGTTTCGGGAGACGCTGAGGCTATACCCGCCCGTCACCTTCCTCGCGCGCACAGTGGCTGAGCGTCGACGGCTCGGCGATCTCGACCTGCCGAAGGGCGCGATGCTGCTGGTCAGCCCCTGGGTGATCCAACGACACGAGGCGCTTTGGGAAAATGCCGACAAATTCGACCCCGACCGCTTCGCTCCTGGGCGTGAGGGCGCGATGCCGCAGGGTGCCTATCTGCCCTTCGGTCAGGGTGCCCGGCTCTGTGTCGGCGTGGCCTTTGCCATGATGGAGGCAGGGCTGATCATCGCCGCGATGCTCCGCCGCTACAACATCGAAGCGCTGAGGCCTGGAAGCGTGCGGCCCGTCGCCCGCCTGACGACACGGCCAGCACAGGACATCCCGATCCGCCTGCACGCGCGGTAGCGGGAAGACCGCCCCCGCCCGAGACCGCCGTCATCGCCGTGCCTGACCCGGCGATCCACCGGAACCAAGTCAGTTCGCGCAGCCCATGGAGCGTCTCGCTGGCCAATCTCAGCCGTTCCAGCCGCGGTGCTTCACCAGCCAGCGATGGGCGTAGCGGGCCATGAAGACGCAGATCAGGATGCGGGCGACGTGATGCGCGCTCACGAAGACGACCGAGAGTTGGAGCGAGAGCGCCACGAGCGACATCTCGACCACGCCCCCGGGTGCGAAGGCGAGCACCACTGCCTCCGCGTCCTCGCCCACCGCCGCCGCCAGCACGAGACCGGTCGCAAGTGCGAGGGCTAGCGCGGTTCCGACGCTGAGCCCGGCCCCGAGCATACCGCGCAACAATTCGGCCCGCGGGAAGCCCGTAAAGCGCACGCCGAGCGAGGTGCCGACGACGAGCTGTGTGAGCGACACGAGGAAGCCGGGCGGGTCAGCCTCAGTGAGCCCCGCGAGATGCACCGCACCCGAGGCCAAGATGGGCCCGGTGATGATCGCCGCCGGCATGCCAAGCCAGCGCGCGCCGTAGAGCCCCGCGGCCCCCGCCGCGATCAGGACGACGGCATCGACAAGACCGAGCGGCGGCTCCCCCTCACCAAAGGCGATGCCCGAGGCCGAGCCCACTGCCACGCCCTCGTAAAGCGTGATGCCGAGCGGCACGAGCAGTATGCAGAGGATGAGGCGCGAGAACTGCAGCAGCGTCAGCAGACGGCTGTCCGCCCCTGCGCGCTCCCCCATATCCACCGCCTCGATCAGCCCGCCGGGCATCGCCGCGAAGAACGATGTCTCTCGGTCATAGCCGAAGCCATTGCGATAGATGAGAAATCCGATGAGATGCGCGAGCGGGAGGAAGAGCGCGAGTGCTAAGAGCGTGATCCACCAGCCCGGCGCCTCGGCGATAAGATCCGGCGTGAAGGCCCCGCCGATGGCGACCCCGATGATCGGCACGAAGGCGAAGCGCAGCTTGAGCGGGAAGGTGACCGTCCCACCGCGTACACGGATGCCCGCCGTCGCCACGCCCGCCACCGCCAGCAGCGAGCCCGAGAGCCAGGGCAGCGGCAGGGCGACGAGATGCGCGATCCCGGCACCGACGATCCCGATCGCGATCGTGGCGAGCAGCGCCAGCGGCTCATGCTCCGACCCGGCCAAGCGGATCCGCGCCGGGAGCGCGGTGCCGGCGCTGCCTTGGGGCATGGTGTAGTCGGGCCTGCGCCGTGCCGGGTCGTCGCTCTCGCCAGGGTTCTGCGTCCCTGCCTCGTCCTTCTCGGTCATGCGGTATCGAGGTGGCAGGCACTGCTCCGACCCGGCGCGATGCTCCTCAGTGCCGGCGCTTCGGCCGCGCAGGTCTCGAACGCATGCGGGCAGCGGGGGTGGAAATGGCAGCCGGGCGGGGGATGGAGGGGTGACGGGATCTCGCCCTTCACCGGCTCGAACTGGCGGCGGCGTTGGTCGAGACGCGGGACCTCAGCGATGAGCGCGCGGGTGTACGGATGGTTGGGCGCCTCGAACAGCGCCTCCGCAGGACCCTGCTCGACGATCCGACCAAGATACATGATCGCGACCCGGTCCGCGATGTGGGCGACGACGCTGAGATCGTGGCTGATGAAGAGATAGGTGAGGTCGAGCTCGGCCCGGAGCTTCATGAAAAGGTTCAGGACCTGCGCCTGGATCGAGACGTCGAGCGCTGCAATCGCCTCATCGCAGACCAGGAACCGCGGCTGCACCGCCAACGCCCGCGCGATGCCGATGCGCTGCCGCTGCCCGCCCGAGAACTGATGCGGGTAGCGGCGCTTCAGCCCGGGATCGAGGCCGACCTTGGTCAGCGTCTCGTCCACATAATCCGCAAGCTCGCCCCGTTTCACGAGGCCATGGACCAGCGGCGCCTCGCCCACGATCTCCGCCACGCGCTTGCGCGGATTGAGGCTCGCGAAGGGGTTCTGGAAGATCATCTGGACCGCGAGCTTGGCCTCTTGCCGGTCGGATCCAGTAAGGCCTGAGACGTCGCGCCCTTCGAACAGGATGCGCCCCTCGGTCGGCGGCAGCACACCGGCGATCATGCGGCCGAGGGTGGACTTGCCGCAGCCGCTCTCGCCCACAAGGCCCAAAACCTCGCCCGGCATGACGGAGAGATCGACGGCATCGACCGCGTGCACCGTCTCCTCTGCCGGGCCCACGCCAAGGCGATAGGCAATCCGCCCCGCCGCATCGTGGCGCTTGACGAAGCGTTTGGAGATCCCGCGCACCTCGAGGATGGGCTCAGGTGCTGGGTCGATCCGCCCAGCCGCGCTCCTGGCCTCGCTCATGGCCCCACTCATGGCCCCGCACCCGCGTAAGCGATCGCCTTAAGCTCCACCACGACCCCGGCGCTGGCGAGCCCCGCGACCTCGAGGGCCGTCCATGCCGGATAGGGCGCGGCGAAATGCTCGGACCAGACCGATTTGAAAACCTCAAGCTGGCCGCCGAGGCCCACATGGAAAGACGTCACATCGACCACCGCATCGAAACTGAGCCCGGCCTCGGCCAGCACAGCACCGACTTGGGCGAAAGCTGCGCGGATCTGCGCCTCGGGCTCGGGTGAGAGCGTGCCGTCGGGTGCCATGCCGCTCATGCCCGTGAGGAACAGGAAGCCACCTGCGCGCCTGCCCGGCGACATGCGCCAGTCATCGACAAAGCCGCTCATGGCGGCGGGTACGACCGCTGCGCCGCTCACGCCTCGACCTCCGCCAGATGCGGGTGGTGGCAGCACGCGCCATGGCCAGGGGCGTGCTGCAACGATCCCGGCGCCTCGCCGCAGCGGGCGGAGACGCGGGCACAGCGGGCACGAAACGCGCAGCCCTCGGGCAGGCGGGTCAGATCCGGCGTCATGCCCGGGATCTGCACGAGCGGCGCGCCCCGGCGGTTGGCGCTCGGCACCGAACCGAGGAGCCCCACCGTGTAGGGATGCAGCGGGCGGTCGATCACGTCGTCGGTCGTGCCCTGCTCGACGATCCGACCCGCATACATCACGGCAATCCGGTCCGCGAGGCCGGCCACCACCGCCAGATCATGCGTGATCCAGATGAGCGCCGTACCCGCCTCGCGGCAGAGCTTCTGCGCCTCGGACAGGATCTGCGCCTGAATCGTGACGTCGAGCGCAGTGGTCGGCTCATCCGCGATGATCAGGTCTGGGGCATTGAGGAAGGCGATCGCGATGGCCACCCGCTGCCGCATGCCGCCCGAAAGCTGATGGGGATAGGCGCGGAGCCGCTCATCGGGCGAAGGGATGCCGACCCGGGCCAGCGCCTCCCGCGCGCGCAGCCGCGCCTCGGCCTTGCCGACACGGCCATGGGCGCGCACCGCCTCGATCATCTGCGTATCGATGCGCAGCACCGGGTTCAGCGTCATCATCGGGTCCTGAAAGATCATCGCGATCTTCGAGCCGCGGAGCGCGCGCAGCCGCTCGGGCGCGGCACCGACCAGTTCCTCGCCTTGAAACCGGACCGAGCCGCCGACGACTTCGCCCGGCGGGTCCACGAGGCCGAGGACGGAGAAGCCGGTGACGGATTTGCCAGAACCCGATTCGCCCACGATCCCCAACACCTCGCCCCGGCCGACGGCGAAGCTCACCCCATCGACCGCCCGTGCGGTGCCCGCGCGCATGGCGAAATGGGTCTCGAGGTTCTCGACCTCCAGAACCGGGCTCATCGCTGCAGCCTCGGGTTCAGCACATCGCGCAGCCGGTCGCCGACAAGGTTGATGGCGACGATGGTCGCAAGGAGCGCGAGCCCTGGGAAGATCGAGATCCAGTAGCGCCCCGACAGCATGTATTCGAACCCGTTCGAGATGAGGACACCGAGCGACGGCTCGGTCTGCGGCAGGCCCACACCGAGGAAGGAGAGCGTCGCCTCGAGGCTGATCGCGCTCGCCGTCTGGACCGTGCCCACCACGATCAGCGGCGCCATGCAGTTCGGCAGGATATGGCGGAAAAGGATGCGCCCATGGCTGAAGCCGAGGCAGGTCGCGGCCTCCACATACTCTTTGCTCCGCTCGGCCAGGGCCGAGCCGCGGACGGTGCGGGCGTAGTAGGCCCATTGGGCGACGACGAGGGCGAGGATGATCTTGTCGATCCCCTGGCCCAGGATCGCAACCAGCATCAGCGCCACGAGAACGGCCGGGAAGGAAAGCTGCAGATCGACGACGCGCATGATCACCGTCTCGACCCGCCCGCCCGCATAGGCCGCGACAAGCCCGATCGCCATGCCGACGCCAAGCGCGATGAACCCCGACATCACGCCGACGGCGAGCGAGATGCGCAGCC
>JBCDFC010000276.1:0-6068 GCA_039178805.1 Pseudomonadota bacterium
CCCACTTCCTCTGATGACGGGATGCGGTGGATGAAGCTCGTATACTCCTCCTCGATCCGCTCGAGATCGAGGGGTAGGAGATCGGCTCGGAACGTCTCGGGCACGCCATGCACGGCCCAGGCGGGGGCGTTGCGCTCATAGGGGCCGAGGATCCAGCCGCCACGCTCCTCGCGCACATACCATTTCGCGTCCGCGTCGCGCAGGACCGGATGCTCACCATTGGTGCTCCGCCACTGGACGAGCGCGGGGTCGGGCTCGGTCACGATGTACTGATGCTCGACCGGGATCGCGGGGATGTAGCAGCCGACCATGGCCGCGGTGCGCTGTGCGTGGTTGCCGGTGGCCGTGATGACGACCTCGGCCTCGATCTCAAAGGCCTCGCCATTCGCGATGAGGTTGCCGCCTTTCTCCATCATCGTGTGGCCTTCGACGATCCAATGGCCGTTCCGGCGGCGGAAGCCGTTCACCTGCGCCTTGCGCACGACTTCGACGCCGCGCTGGCGGGCGCCCTTGGCCATCGCTTGGGTCACGTCGGCGGGGTTAATGTAGCCGTCGGTCGGGTGGTAGATCGCGCCCACCAGATCCTCGGTGCGGACCAGCGGATAGCGGTCCTTGATCTCATCGGGCGTCAGCCACTCATATGGGATGCCGACCGACTCGGCCGTTGTCGCATAGACCATGTATTCATCCATGCGCGCCTGGCTCTGCGCCATGCGGAGATTGCCGACAACGGAGAAACCGGCGTTCAGCCCCGTCTCTTCCTCGAGCGTCTTGTAGAACTTGATCGAGTAGTCGTGGATGTGGCTCGTCGCGTAGCCCATGTTGAAATACGGCAGGAGGCCTGCCGCGTGCCAGGTGGAGCCTGCGGTCAGCTCGTCACGTTCGAGCAGGAGAGTGTCGGTCCATCCGGCCTTGGCCAGGTGATAGGCGATCGAACAGCCGACCGCGCCACCACCGACGACAACCGCCCTTGCCTGCTTGCGCATCTTTCCACTCCCACATCGCGAGGATATCGGAGGGTGATGCTACAGGGTGGGCGATCTGGCGCCGAACGCTGCGACGGCCTTTGAGCGAAAATCGACATTGGCCGTGTTGTCGCAGCGTCTGTGGGCCGGGCTAGCCCTCCCGGGCGCGAAGGCTTTCGAGGAGGCGGCCCGAGACATAGCCATCGGGGATACGGCCGTTGGCGGCCTGCCAGGCGCGTACGGCACCGCGGGTGTTGGGGCCCACGATCCCATCCGCGCCCTTGGTGCTGTAGCCTTGCGCCGTCAGGAGGCGCTGCAGTTCCTTCGTCTCGTCCCGGCTGAGCGCGCGGTCGCCTCGCGGCCACTGGGCAACGAACGGGCCCGCGCCGCCCAATCGATCCGCCAGATGCGAGACGGCAAGCGCATATGAGGTCGCGTTGTTGTAGCGCTTGATCACCCGGAAGTTCGGATAGGCGGCGAAGGCAGGCCCCGAGGCACCGGCGGGCAGCAGGATCTCGATCCCGTTGCTTGGCGGCAGGCTCTGCCCCGATACCGTTCGGACGCCGAGCGCCTGCCATCCATCCGCGGTCTTGCGCGTCTTGCCGCCCGCAAGGAGATAGTCGAAGCCCTCGGGCAGGCGCACCTCGACTGCCGCGGGCACGCCCTTCTCCCAACCGAAGCGCGCCAAATAGTTTGCGGTTGAGGCGAGTGCGTCGGCGGCAGACGGATCCCAGATATCCCGGCGCCCGTCTCCCTCGTGATCGACCGCGTAGGCCAGGAAACTCGTCGGAATGAACTGCGTGTGCCCCATGGCGCCGGCCCAGGAGCCCACCATCGCGCCGGGCGAGATGTCCCCGGCCTCCACGATCTTCAGGGCGGCGATGAGCTGTTCCTCGGCAAAGCGGCGGCGGCGACCGTCCCAAGCAAGCGTGGCGAGTGAGCGGATGACGGGGCGGTTGCCATAATTCGCGCCATAGGCGCTCTCCAGCCCCCAGATCGCGACGACGACGTTTCGGTCGACGCTGTGGCGCTCCTCGATCTCGGCAAGGAGTGCGGCTCTCGGCGCCGCTGCTGCGCGGCCGTTCGAGATGCGCGTGTTCGAGACCGCGCGGTCGAGATAATCCCAGATTGCGCGGGTGAATTCGGGCTGGAAGGCATCGCGCTCCAGCACGACGGGGTCGGGCTGGAGCCCGTTCAAGCTGCGGTCGAGCGTGGCCGGTGAGATCCCCTCGGCCTCCGCCCGCCGGCGGAAGGCGGCCTGCCATGCCGCGAAGGTTGCGAACTCCCCTTCGGTGAAGCGTGCGGGATCGATAGGGACGGCGGGCGCCGTGGGCGGCGGCGCGGGCTCAGGCGTCACGGCGGCGCAACCTGTGACGACGCCGAACGCGGCAACAGCGGAGAGGGCGGCCAGATGTCGGAGCAGCACGCTACGATCCTCGCAGATAGTTCGCACTCGGATTCTCCCTAGGCATTTTGGCAGGGTCTAGCCGAAGGATCGACAGGATTTCGAGCCCTTCTGCCTCCGCGATCCGAGCTGCGGCTTTGGCGAGCGGCTCGCTCGCGACCGCCATGTGATGTGCATTGGCGTGGAGGAGACGCTCGTCGTCCTGCATCACGCCGACATGCCCGCGCCAGAAGACGAGATCGCCGCGGAGCAGGCCGGCGCCCATTTCGACGGCGTCGACGCCAGGAGCGCCGGCCGTGGCCGCCTGCATGTCGCTATCCCGTGGGAAGGGAACGCCCGCCGTTTCGAGTGCGAGCTGGAGGAGGGCGGAGCAGTCCAACCCATCGGCGCTGCGTCCGCCCCACAGATACGGCACCCCGGTCAACGCTTCGGCCTCCGCGACCCAGTCCGACGCTAGGGCCTCGATGGGAGCGATCTGCGCCATGGTCACATAGCCGCCTGAGGCCAGCCGCCCGAAGAGACCACGGGTTCCCGACCCGGAGACTCTCTCGACCACGCTGACGCGCGCGGGCCAGGGCAGCCGGATCGCCTGTGCCTTGATGTCGGGTGACGGGAAGCGAAGCGCCGCGCGGCAGGCGACCCGGTGCGTTGGCGGCGGTCCAGCAGGTGCGGCAGCGGCTGCATCGAGATAGCCCACATAGCCATCCGTGAGGCACCGCACCCAGAGCCAGTCCGCACACCGCTCATAAACCTCGACGGTCTCGCCACAGAGAAGCTGCGTGTCGATGCGTGCCTCGTAGTCGGGCCGTGGCCTGAGATCGGCGACCGGGGCCCCGATGGTCATCCTCTCGCCCACGGTGAACTGGGATGCCTTGATCCGGCCCCGCAGCCAATCGGCGGCGAGATCTGCCCGAGCCGGTGTCAGCCGCCGATCGAACCCCGGTGGAAGCGCCCAGTCCTCGGTGTCCAGCCCACCCGTCACAGGTCCACCGCCGACTGGCCCGGCGCTATGCCTTCTCGCCGTAGCGCGCCTCGATGACCGAGAGCATCGCCCGGACCGCCTGTGCCTCGCCGCCTTTCGGCCGGCCCGGTTTCGGCTTCGGCGTCCAGCCGTAGAGATCGAAATGCACCCATTCGGCCATCTCCCCGGCAAAGCGCTTGAGGAACAGCGCGGCCGTGATTGCGCCTGCCATGCCGCCGGACGGTGCGTTGTCGAGATCAGCGATGCCCGGCTCGATATCCGTTTCATAGCCCGGCCAGAGCGGCAGCCGCCAGACCGGATCCGAGCTTTGCCGCCCTGCCTCCGTCAGCTCATCGGCAAGTGTGGCGCTATCGGTGAAGAAGGGCACGACCTCCGGACCGAGGGCCACCCGCGCAGCCCCCGTCAACGTCGCAAAATCCGCGATCAGCGCAGGGTTCTCTTCCGCGGCGAGGGCAAGCGCGTCTGCGAGCACCAGCCGACCCTCCGCATCGGTGTTGTTGATCTCGATGGTCAGCCCCGCCCGGCTCGTCAGAACGTCGCCGGGTCGGAAGCTGTTCCCCGAAACCGAGTTCTCGACCGCCGGCACCAGCACACGCAGGCTGATCGGGAGATCGAGCGCCATGATCATATGCGCAAGGCCAAGCGCATTGGCCGCACCCCCCATATCCTTCTTCATCAGCGCCATGGCGCCCGTCGGTTTGAGGTTGAGCCCGCCCGTGTCGAAGCAGACACCCTTGCCCACCAGCGTGACCTTGGGGTTGCCGGGATCGCCCCAGCGCATATCGATTAGCCGGGGCTCCTCGGCCCCTGCACGCCCGACTGTGTGGATGAGGGGCAGGTTTGCCTCGAGGAGCGCGTCGCCGGTCGTCACCTCGATTGAAGCACCGTCGCGCTCGGCAAGTTTGCGTGCCGCGGCCTCTAGGCCCTCGGGCCCGAGATCGCTCGCCGGGGTGTTGATGAGGTCGCGGATGAAGAAGACGCCCTCGGCGATCGTGCCGAGCCGTTCTCCGTCGACGCCGTCCGGCACCATCAGATCGGCCTCTTCCTGCTCCCCGCCTTTGCGATAGCGCTCGAACCGGTAACGGGCGAGAAGCCAGGCGAGCGCCGCCTCTTCCGCTTCGTCCGAGGGCAGGGGTGTCGCGAGCCGATACGTCCCCGCGGGTGCCTTGGCGGCGAACTGCCCGAGGGCGAAGCGCGTGCGCCGCCGATCCTCGGCCGTGCCGCCACCGACAAGGACACGGTCGATGCTGCCATCCGCGCCCGGCATGGCGAGGGATTGGCCGAGCCGCCCCTTGAACCCGTTGGAGGCGACCCAGGCCGCATCGGCCTCCGACAGCGTTTCGATGAACTCCGTAAGGACGTTGGGCGCGATCACGTGCAGGTCCACCGTCGCGCCGCCCTCGGCTGCACCCTCTGCACTGCCCTCGCTCTCACCGTCATTCATCATTCAGCCTCGCAGGAAATGGCGGCGCGGCGGCGCACCGCACTTGATGGGTGTGCAGCCGGTTGCGGCTGCTGGTCGGAGCCCGGGCCGTTTCGAGGAATGGCGCGGCAGCGCGCAACCTCACTCCCCGCCGGGAACGTCGCCCGATATGCGTGCAGAGCCGAGCGCTTCGATCGATTGCTCGGCAAGGGAGATGACCGGGGCGCAGAGCCCATCGATCTCATCGGGTTCCGCCCGAGCGATTTGACGGTTGAGATCGACGCAGGCGAGCGAAAGCGCGCTCAACCCCAGATGACCGGCCACCGCGATCAGATCATGGCTTGCGGCGCGCAAGGATCGCGCATCGCGATGGGCCACCCCCCGGCGAAGCTGCCGGGCACGGTCCGTGAGTTCGAGTTCGCCATCGGCCAGCAACTCGGCCATCACATCCTCACCAAGATGCCGCGTCAGCCGGGCAAGGTAATTCGCATCAAGCAGCGGCGGCGTCCCGCCATGTGTCCTTTCGAGCCAGGTCACCCGCCACCTCTTTGTAAGGGTCTCATGGTCAATAGCGTCATCGTCGTGAACAAAGCGTTGTCGGACTACTTCCGGCGTAGATGCTCATCCAATCGTGGCATGATCTCGACGAAATTGCACGGGCGATGACGATAGTCGAGCTGAAAGGCAAGAATTTCGTCCCAAGCATCACGGCAGGCGGAGGGTGAGCCGGGCAGGGCGAAGAGATAAGTGCCGCCCGCGACACCGCCGCAGGCACGGCTCTGGACGGCGGAAGTACCGATCTTCGCCATCGAGATTTGGGTGAAGACCGTCGCAAAGGCGTCGATCTCCTTCTCGTAGACAGCGCGATGCGCCTCGACCGTCACATCCCGCCCAGTGAGCCCCGTCCCCCCGGTGCTCAGCACAGCGTCGATTTCGGGCGTCGCGATCCAATCCTTCAACTTGGCTTCTATGGCCGGTCGGTCATCGGTCACGATCGCGCGCGCTGCCAGCCTGTGACCGGCAGCCTCGATGCGTTCGGCCAGCGTATTGCCAGAACGGTCATCCGCCTCCGTTCGGCTGTCCGAGACGGTAAGGACCGCGATGCCGAGTGGAATGAAGGCGCGGTTCTGGTCGATGCGAGACATAGCGCTTCCTTTTCTTTCCGCCGCGGTCTCGCCAATCGAGCCTTAGCCTGGGCGGGCAGGCGGGTGGGCGGGGCGAGGCGCCCGCCGCCCGGGCGCGACCCGCCAACGGGCCCCACCCACAACCCCCCCCCCAACCCAGTTTAGAGCC
>JBCDFC010000277.1:0-6020 GCA_039178805.1 Pseudomonadota bacterium
CCTCGATCCGGTTGCGGTCGGTGCCACACAGTATCGCCGCCAGGCGGGCGGTGTGCTCCTCGCGCGGAGGCCGCGGGCGATCCGGGCAAACGCTTCCGAAGTGATCGCCCTCGCCGGGATCGGGCAGAAGGAGGCCGATGGCGCCGGCTCGGGCAGGGGCGCGGACGCGACTGACACAGTGCACGCAGCCGAAGGAGCCGCCCGCGCCCTCGCCCAGCGAAGTGGCGCCGTCGTCGCCGTCACGGGTGCCGAGGATTTCGTGACAGACGGCACGCGCGCGGTCCTCATCTATGGCGGCAGCCCGATCATGCCGCTCATCACCGCCATGGGCTGCAGCCTGACCGGGCTCTCCGGCGCCTTCCTCGCAGCGGTCGACGATCCGTTCGATGCGATGGTCGGCGCCTGCGCGCTCTTCTCGGTCGCGGGCGCACGCGCAGGCCGGGCGGCGGCAGGCCCTGGGAGCTTTCAGATGGCCTTCCTCGACCATCTCCACACCGTGACGCCAGAGGATCTCGCCGACGAGGCCCAGGTGGTTTCGGCGTGACCGTGAGCGGGGCTAGACAGTTGGCCGAGCGGCGGTCCTTCGACCTCTCCCTCTATCTTGTGACCGACCCGGAGCAGCCGGGGCCGCGGGGCCTCATCCCGGTCGTGCGCGCAGCGCTGGTAGGGGGCATCACGATGCTGCAGCTTCGCGACAAAGACGCGGATGACGCGTCGTATCTCGAGACAGCCTGCGCTCTCGCCCCGCTCGCTCGGGCCGCGGGCATCCCGTTCCTCCTCAACGACCGTCCGCATCTCGTCGAGGCCGCCGATGCCGATGGCGTGCATATCGGCCAAGACGACGTGCCGCCGGCGGAGGCGCGCGCCATGACCGGCCCGGACCGTATACTCGGCTTGTCGGTCGAGACGCCCGCTCTCGCAGCCGCCATCGATCCAGGTCTCGTCGATTACGCAGGCATCGGGCCGTTCGCCGCGACGACGACGAAGACCGACCACAAGCCGCCTTTGGGCGTTGAGGGCATGAGCGCCGCGCGTGCAGCGTGCCCCGTGCCGGCCGTGGGGATCGGCGGTGTCGGCGCCTCCAATGCCGCCGCGGTCCTCGGCACCGGCGTTGAGGGGATCGCCGTCGTTTCCGCCATCTGTGCAGCCGAGGATCCGGAAGCGGCGGCGGCGGCTCTATTGGCAACTGTGGCACAACACCGAAAGGGGCGGGGCGCATGATCCCGAACATCCTCAGCATCGCAGGCTCCGACCCGTCCGGCGGCGCGGGCATCCAGGCCGATCTGAAGGCGATCGCTGCCAATGGCGGGCATGGGATGGCGGCCCTTACCGCGCTCACCGCGCAGAACACGCAGGAAGTGCGGGGCGTGCACCTCGTCCCCACCGACTTCGTGCGCGCGCAGATCGAGACTGTCTTCGCGGATGTGCGCGTCGATGCGGTCAAGCTCGGCATGCTCACCACGGCCGAGATTGCCGCTGCCGTCGCCGATGCGCTGGAGGCGGAGGCGGCGCGCGGAAATCGGCCCCCGGTCGTGCTCGACCCGGTAATGGTGGCGAGCAGCGGTGCGCGGCTCCTCGACGATGCGGCTGTCTCCACGATCATCGAGCGGTTGATGCCGCTCGCCACGATCGTCACGCCCAATCTGTGGGAGCTGGAGGTGCTGACCCGTCTGCCGAAGGCGCAGGACCGCGCGCAGATGGCCGAAGCGGCCGAAGCCCTCCTCGCGAACGGCGCCCCGGCCGTCTTCGCCAAGGGCGGGCATCTCAAGACCGATGAAAGCCCCGATCTGTTGTTGGCATCGGGGGAGACAGTGTGGCTCGACGCCCCGCGGGTCGCCACGCGCAACACGCATGGTACGGGCTGCACCACGGCCTCCAGCATCGCGACCTATCTTGGCCACGGGCGTTCGCTGCGCGCGGCGGTCGAGGCGGCCAAAGCCTTTATCGCCGGCGCCATCGCGAAGGCAGACACCCTTCAAGTCGGACAGGGTCATGGACCCGTCCACCACTTCTACAAGCTATGGAGCACGTCATGACAGCGACCGCCCCGCTGGCCACGCCCGCACCCACCCTCTTCGAGACGCTGAAGCAATCAGCAGCAGCGGAGTGGCAGACCTATGTCGAGCACGCCTTCGTGCAGGGGCTCGGCGACGGTTCCCTGCCGCGCGAGAGCTATCTTCGTTATCTGCGCCAAGACTACGTGTTCCTGATCCACTTCTCGCGGGCATGGGCGCTCGCCGTGGTGAAATCGGACCGGATCGGCGAGATGCGGTCGATGACTGCGACGCTCCACGCGCTCATCAACGAAGAGATCGAGCTTCACGTGGCGACCTGCGCGCGGGAGGGCATCCCGTTGGCCGAGCTCGAAGCGACCGAGGAGCTGCCGGCGACCTTCGCCTATACGCGCTTCGTGACGGATGCGGGGCTGAAGGGGGATCTCCTCGATCTTCTCGTGGCCCTCGCACCCTGCGTGCTCGGCTATGGCGAGATCGGCGCACGGCTCGCGGTCGAGACCGGTGGGCCGCCAGAGGACCATCCTTACGCCGAGTGGATCGGCACCTATGCGGGGGCGGAGAACCAGGAGGTTTGCGCAGCTGTGCTCAGCCTCATCGAAGAGGTTGCCGCAAGGACACTTGGTGACAATATCGAGGCGAGCCCTCGTCTGCCCGATCTCCAACGCCTGTTCCGCGGCGCCTGCCGCCTGGAGGCAGACTTCTGGTCGATGGGTTTGAAGGGCTAGGATCCGCGCACGCGCCCGTGGGGTGCGCGGCACCCTGCCAGGTTTTGGGCAGGCTTTGGGAGAGCGCTCATGACGGATCGTCCCACAGCACCGGCCCAGAGCACCGCTCAAACCGATGCCACGAAGGAGGAGAAGGAACCCTTCTTCACCTATGTCGACGCGCGGCAGATCGCGATGGTCGCGGTCTGTTGGCTGGGCGTGCGCCTCCTGCCCGAACGCCGCTGGCCGTGGCTGCTGTCGCTCATCGGGCGCGCCGCCATCCGCCTCAATGCGGAGGCCGGGCGTCAGGGCGCAAAGCTCATCGGCCGCCTCTTCGTTGACGGTTTGCCGAATGGCGAGGCGCCGGAGGCTCTTCCCGAGCGGATTGCGACCAGGATGGTCGAAGAGCCGCTGCTCTGGTGCCAGCTCGCGCGACGCCCCGACTGGCGACCTGCGATGCGGCTAGAGGGCGCCGAAGCCGTCGATGCGCTCATTGGCAAGGCGGGCGTCATGCTGTGGATCGCACCGCAGCCCGTGGGGATGCTGCTATCCGCCATCGCGGGGCATGATCGCGGCTGGCCCCTTCACCGCCTATCGCGCGAGGGGCACGGTCTTTCCAGTTCGCGCTTCGGCGACCGCTACCTCAACCCGCCGGTTCAACGCCTCGAGAACCGGTTCGCTGAGCGAATCATTATCGGGGCTGGCGGATCGGCACCGGCAGTCGCCGCGATGCGCGCGGCGCTCCGGGCATCGGAGGTCGTGCAAGTGCACGCGGTGGCCGAGGCGCACCGGCTGGACGATTTCCCGTTTCTCGGCGGTACGATGCGGCTCGCGCTCGGCTCTCCCAAACTCGCTGTCTCCGAAGACGCGGCTGTCATCGGTGTTTCCGTAGAACGAGAGGCCGATGGGGCCTTCCGCCTGCGCTACGCGACCCTTCGGACGCCAGGAGAGGAGGTTGCGTTGACGGAAATCGGGCAGCGCATGGCCGAGCATCTCGCGGCCGCCCTCTCCCGCGACCCGGCACAGGCGCGCCTGGTCCCCAGCCAGTTCCCGATGCCGCAACGTCCGGCGTAACGGGGCTTCCGGATTAGCGCGCCCACCGATCGCCGCGATCCTCGCCGGCCAAGTCAGTTCTGGATCCGATACTGATCTACCGCTGGACCGTGCAGCACCGAAACATCTTCCTCAGAAACCGGTGGCGGCAGACACTGCACCGCGGCGCCCTCCTGACCCTCTTCCGCAACACAGCCGCAGCCCGCCGAACGCTCCGCCAAACACGCGACGAGGCGCGCAGCACCAATGGGTGGCGATGGTTCGGCGACGGGTCCAGCCTCCTGGCTGGCGAGCGCGATTGCGAGTAGCACGAGCACGTCCATGGCGATCTGCCTCCGGTTTCTCCGGTTGCAGAACCCTCTCATGGTTAAGTTAGCGGATCGTTGAGAGCGGGCCGCTTAGTCAGCCTTCAAGCGCGGCCTGAAACTCGCGCCATTCGCCCGGCGACATCCCGCTCGTCTCCTGGGTCACCGCTTCGCCCGCCAGCATCCGGCGCAGGCACGCCATGCCCTTGCCAGAAAACTGCACTGCGTGGAGCCGGTAGTCCTCGAAGGCCGCCCAGCTCGCCGGCACCCATTCGGCCACAACGCTCGCGATCGCGTCGGCATAGGCGCGGATCTCGTACTGCGCATGGGCATCGGCCCTGAGCCGCAGGAAGTGGAAGAGGTTGTGCAGATCCGTCTTCCAGTACCATTGCGTATAGATGCTCATCGGCAGCGTCATGCGCGCCAGCTCCCGCGCAAGACCCGGCCCATCGGGATCCAGCATCTCCTCATAATGCGTGTAAGACCGCGACGCGTCGTCCCGGAGAAGCTCCAGCACGCGCGCCGCGGCGTCGCCTTCGAGCACGGCGCCCCTGCCCTGGCGATTACTGCTCGACTGTGCGGCCAGATGCTCGGGCGCCGGCACATAGAACTCACGGTCGAGGATGGAATAGCGGGCCGAGATCTCGTTCACATTCGCCGTGCGGTGGCGGATCCACTGCCGCGCGACGAACACCGGGAGCTTCACGTGAAGCTTGATCTCGCACATCTCGAAGGGGGTCGAGTGCCAGTGGCGCATCAAGTAGCGGATGAGCCCAGCATCGTCGCGCGCGGTCTTGGTCCCGCGGCCGTAGCTCACGCGCGCCGCCTGCACGATGGCCGCGTCGTCCCCCATGTAATCGATGACCCGGACGAAGCCGTTATCGAGAACCGGGATCGCCTCGTAGAGCTTCGCCTCGAGACCTTCCGCAACGGCACGTCGCGTCGGTTGCGCATCAGCACGCATCCGCGCGATCTCGGACTGTTGGTCTGCGTCCTGAGACATATCATTCATGGTGCAGTCGGTCTCCGTCATCGAGGTGCCTTTCCATGGCATGCCTGGCGGTGGACTGTCCTGTGGATAGAAAAATTCGAGCGGGGACAAGCGAAGGGTCCCTGTGGAAAACGGAAGGTACCCATGCCGACGCGATACCTACACGCGATGGTCCGCGTGCACGATCTGGAGAAGACGAAGAGCTGGCTCGAGGAGTACCTTGGGCTGGAGGAAACGAGGCGGATGGAGAGCGAAGCGGGCAAGTTCACGCTTCTTTTCATGTGCCCGCCGGGTGAGCCCGACAAGCCGGTGGAGCTGACCTATAACTGGGGCTCGGAGGAGGAATACGGCCTCGGCCGCGCCTTCGGCCATCTCGCTTATGGCGTCGACGATATCTACGCGACTTGCCAAAAAATGATGGACGGAGGTGTGACCATCAACCGCCCGCCCCGCGATGGCCGCATGGCCTTCGTCAAGACGCCGGACGGCATCTCCATCGAGCTCCTGCAGAACGGCAATCCTCTGCCCCAGGCCGAACCCTGGGCCTCGATGCCAAACACTGGCGCGTGGTGAGTTGGCGCGGCATGCGGGGTGCTGCGGCGAGCTTCGCGCTTGTCGCAGCCCTTGCCCTGCCAGCCCCGGCGCA
This sequence comes from Pseudomonadota bacterium, assembly GCA_039178805.1. Classification (GTDB taxonomy): domain Bacteria; phylum Pseudomonadota; class Alphaproteobacteria; order Rhodobacterales; family Rhodobacteraceae; genus Thermohalobaculum. The sequence goes on from JBCDFC010000277.1 coordinate 5,715, forward strand.
TGCGTTGGGGTGCAAGCTCGCTTTGGTGTTGGGGCTCGATATCTCGTCTTCGGTCAATGAGCGGGAGTATGAGCAGCAGCTTCATGGGCTTGCCGAGGCGCTCTCGCATCCAGATGTGATGGAGGCGATCACGACGCCCGAGGGGGCGGGGATCGCCGTCATCACCTATGAGTGGTCGGGCTATGCGCAGCAGGATCTGATCACCGGCTGGGAGATGCTGGCCTCGACCGAGGCGATCCAGGCCTATGCCGCTCGGCTGAAAGCGCATCGGCGGATCTACTCGGACTTCCCGACGGCTGTGGGCAA
>JBCDFC010000278.1:0-6007 GCA_039178805.1 Pseudomonadota bacterium
CGTGGGCGGCGATGGCGCCGACCACATCCATGCGGAAGACGGCAATGATGTCCTCACGGGCGACAACGCTCGGATCCGCCTCTTTGGTGGCGAGGTCATCCAGATCAACGTCGAAGACGCGGAAAAGGAAAACGAGAGCCACCTCGTGACGTCCCCTGATTTCGATCCGTTCTCCTCCACGGGCGTGCGTCTCCTCGACGTGTCCTCCGGCTGGGGTGATGTGATCGAAGGCGGACGCGACGACGATTGGGCCTGGGGCGGCGCGGGCGATGACAACTACGTCTTCGCCGGCGAGCGTCTCGGCTCCGACAGTCTGGTCGAGGCCGGGATCTTCCCCGCGAACATCCAGGACCCGGATGATGACGGAGACGGCGTGAAGGGTACGGATGTGCCCGCAGGTCTCGACAACGACACCGGGGATGTCCTCGATTTCAGCGGCTACCTGCACGAAATCGACTTGCGTCTCGAGAACGTCGAACCTCGCAGCTACAACGACGATGTTATCTTCGGCGATCTGAACGGTTCGCTGCGGCTCTTCTCGTCGGATGCCTTCGAGGATGTCGTGGGCTCGCAGTTTGACGACCGCATCCGTGCCAATGTTCGCAACAACGCGATCATGGGTCTCGACGGGAACGATACGATCCTGTCGGGCGGTGGCGATGACTTCGTGGACGGGGGCAACGGCAACGACGATATCTGGATGGGACTCGACGCCGGCGAAGAAGACTTCGTGGTTGAAGGTGCCGATGAGTTCACCCAGTGGTTCCATCTCGCGCTCGGCGGTGCTGGCAACGACGAGTTCTTCCTCTCCAATGGGATCGACCTTGTTGATGGCGAAGATGGCAACGACCGGATCTTCGGCGGCGGTGCCGACGGCGAGACCGGGGTCAGCCTCGAGCCAACCGACCTGCTCTTTGGCAGTGACGGAAGCGACCGCATCGAAGGCGGTCGCGGGATCGACACCCTCGCTGGCGGAGCCGGTGCGGACAACGTGAATGGCAATGGCGGCGACATCGAGATCGAGCGGGCACTTGACCCCGAAGATCGCGACAACCTCATCGCTGGCAAGCTCAGCGACTTCGCGATCGCCTTTGACAGGGTCGATTTCATCACCGTGCCCGCCAATGGCGAACCACTGCGTGGCAAGGTCGCGCCGTTCATCGAGACCATCCCCGCCCCGGAGAAGTGCCCGGAAGAGATGGAAATGGTCGCTCTGACCGCTGCCTATGCGGCCGAAGGTCTGGGCGAGCCAGATGACGAGCTTACCTTGAGCGAGGCCCAGGCCGGGCTGGCCGCCGCCCGCGGCCTCTGGGAGGACAGCGAGTACGTCGATGCGGAGCAGTCACGAGCCCTGCAGGACGTCACCATCGAGATTACCGATCTCGGCGGACTGGTGCTGGCGGAGACGGATGGCGATGTCATCCGGATCGACGCCAACGCGGCAGGTCATGGCTGGTTTGTGGATGTCACTCCCGCCGGGGAGGATGCCTTCGAGCTTGATGATGCGGGTATTCTTCGCGCCGCGAGCGATAGCCCCGCCGTGTAACGGATGGACCTGCTGAGCACGCTCACGCACGAGCTTGGGCATGCCCTCGGCTTCGACCACATAGATGTTCTGGATCCCGGTCACGTGATGAACGAGACGCTGGAAACCGGAACGCGCTTCGCGCCGCCGTCCACGCTCGTCTTCGACGAGGCGACGGGTGAGTTCGTCGATCCCGATACGGCGCGGGGCCTCGGTGCACTGCCCAACGGCCCCGTTCAGGGCGCCGCTGCGGACGCTCCGCTCGTCCTCAGCCAGGGCGCACCGGGAGCCGACGGAGGCAGCGTCCATTGGCGGGGCATGGCCAACACGCTCATGCAGCGCTTTGCAGGATTGTTCCGCCCCTAGGGGCCTCCTGAGGGTGCTACTGGAATGACGCAGGGGCCGCTTCTCGACCGTGGGACGCGGCCCCAAGCTTGCGCGGTGAAGCACACCTATGCTTGCTTAGGCTGTGCGGTTTCGGCGGGCGCATTGTCCCCCGGTGGGCAGAGGCGGAGAGACGATGGAAGGTGAAACCAAGAAAGAGGTCGGGTCTGCACAGGTGCGCACGAGCAGCGTGGCCGTGCTGGATCAATCCCTCTGGTCTCAGTTCCACGAAGCGGATTCCGCACAGTCATTCCTGCGTGCGTGGCTCGGTCTGCAGTGTCGCCATCTGTCTGGTGCTATCGCATCCGTAGTGGTCCTCGGGGAGCCCGATGTCGGTCCCTTCACACCGCTTGCCACATGGCCGCGCGACGATGACGTGTCACCTGATCTCATGCATGCCTGTAACGAAGCCATGGCCAAGCGTCAGAGCGTCGTCGTCGAGGCGAAGCAGAGTGAGGAGGCGACACTCGCGCTGCCAGTGGAAATGGACGGCAAGATCTACGGAACGGTCGCGGTTACCATCGGGGCCGGTGGAAACCGTTCGGTTGAGGCGTTGCGCCAGCTGCGCTGGGGCACGGGGTGGCTCGAAGCCTTGCTGCGCCGCGACCAGAGCGCGACGGATACCGCTCTCCGAGAGCGCACGATGGAAGCGCTCGATTTCGTCTCGATCGTTCTCGAGAACAAGTCTTTTAGCGATGCGGCCTCGGCGCTGGTCACCGAACTGGCTGGTCGCCTCGATTGCGGGCAGGTCGCCCTCGGTCTCATGCGGCGCAAGCGCTGCAAGGTGACGGCGATGAGCCATGTCTCGGACTTCAGAGCACGCATGAACCTCGTGCGCGACCTTGGGCTCGCGATGGACGAGGCGATGGATCAGGAGGACATCGTCCTCTTCCCGCTGCCAGAGACGTGGGATTACCGTGTGACGCGTCACCACGAGGAGCTTGCCCGTTCGCACCGGGCGGGATCGGTGCTCACCATTCCGCTCCTCGTGAATGAGACGCCTTTCGGCGCACTGACCTTCGAACGGCCCGAGGGGATGCCCTTCGACGAGAATACTGTCGAGCTCTGCGATGTCGTGGGCAGCATGGTCGCGCCAGTGCTGGCAGAGCGCCGCAAGAATGACCGGTGGCTGATCACCAAGGCTGTCATTGCACTGTGGCGTCAGGTGTCGCTGCTTCTTGGGCCGCGCTACCTCGGCCGCAAACTCGCGACGATCGCCTTCGCGATCCTCGTGTGGCTCGGGGCGACGACTTACACCGACTTCAAGGTCCCAGCGCCTGCCCGGGTGGAAGGCGCTGTGCAGCGGACCATGGTCGCGCCCTTCAATGGCTACATCCAGTCGGAGACGGTACGCGCCGGCGCGCGGGTGTCGGAGGGAGAGATACTCGCCACGCTCAACGATCAGGACCTGACGCTGGAGCGGCTGCGTTGGACGACCGCGCGCAGCCAGCGTGAGATCGAATTCAGCCGTGCACTCGCCGAAGGGCAGCGCGCCGAGGCAAACATCATCCGCAGCCAGATTGCCCAAGCCGATGCCCAGCTCGGTCTCATCGATGCGCAGCTCTCGCGTACGCGTATCGCGGCGCCGTTCGACGGCATCGTCGTGGCCGGGGATCTCAGCCAGTCCGTGGGCACTGCCGTCGAGCGCGGTCAGGAGCTCTTTCGCATCGCGCCGCTCGACGCGTTTCGCGTGGCGCTCGAGGTCGACGAGGCCGATATCGCGGAGGTCGAGGCCGGGCAGGAGGGTGAGTTACGTCTCGCTGCCAGCCCGGATCAGTCCCTCGCCCTCACGGTAACGCAGATCACCCCCGTGGCCGCACAGCAGGACGGGCGCAATTTCTTCCGCGTGGAAGCATCGCTCGACCCCGCCGCCGACGGCTCTCTCGACTGGGTCCGGCCCAGCATGGAAGGGGTTGCCCGCATCGACGTGGAGGAGCGGCTCCTCGTGGCAGTCTGGACCCGCCACCTGCGCAACTGGCTCCGCCTGATGGCGTGGCGCTTCAGCCCTTGATCCCGCGCCATGTCCAAGAGCTTCCACAGCAGCTACTGGTACCGCGTGAAGGACAAGCGGCCGCGCCTGCGCAGCCACGCCCGTTTTTTCCGGACGGAGTATCGCGGCCAAACCTGGTACGTGCTTCAGGATCGGAGCTCGGGACGGTTCCACCGCTTCACCGGGGCCAGCTACTTCATCGCGTCGATGCTCGACGGGCAGCGCACCCTCGACGAGATCTGGCAGACGGCCTGCAGTGCGCTCAACGAAGAGGACGCGCTGACGCAGGATGAAATCCTGCAGCTCCTGAGCCAGCTTCACACAGCCGACGTGCTGCATTCGGACGAGGCGCCCGACATCGAGGAGATGGTCAAACGCGGCAGGAAACAGCGCTTCAAGAAGCGGATGATGAGCGTGCTCAATCCGCTGGCCTTGCGCATTCCGATGCTCGACCCCGAAGGCTTCCTCAAGATCACCATGCCGCTGGTGCGCCCTCTTTTCTCCATCTATGGGCTTGTCGCCTATCTGGCGTTGCTCGCCTATGGCAGCACGCTGGCGGTGCTGAACTGGGACGGGCTGACCGAAAACGTGCTCGACCGGGTCCTGAGCACCGAGAGCCTCATGCTGCTCCTCGTGACGTACCCGGTGGTGAAGGCGATCCACGAGCTTGGCCACGCCTACGCGATCACACGATGGGGCGGCGAGGTCCACGAGATTGGCATCATGTTCCTCGTTTTCATGCCGGTGCCATACGTCGACGCGTCCGACAGCCTGTCTTTCCCCTCCAAGTGGAAGCGGGCCTTCGTTGCCTCGGCAGGCATCCTCGTGGAGCTGGGCCTCGCCGCTGCGGCCATGGTCGTCTGGGTGAATGCAGAGCCCGGGCTCGTGCGCGCTTTCGCGTTCAACACGATGCTGATTGGCGGCCTGTCGACGCTATTTTTCAACGGCAACCCGCTCCTGCGCTTCGACTGGTACTTCGTGCTCAGCGACCTTCTGGAGATTCCAAACCTCGGCAACCGGTCGAACCGCTACATCGGCTACCTCGTCCAAAAGCACATGCTGGGCATCAAGGAGGCCGAGAATCCGGCCCATGCGCCGGGCGAGCCGTTTTGGTTCGTCACCTATAGCGTCCTCGCGTTTCTTTACCGGATCTTCATCACCATCGCGATCGTGCTTCTCGTGTCGTCGAAGTTTTTCTCGCTGGGGATCATCCTGGCGATCTGGTCGCTGGTCCTCATTTTCGGCGTCCCCATTGCCAAGCAGATCTGGTTTCTTCTGGCCTCGCCCAAGCTCCGGGGGCGACGTGCGCGCGCCATGGGCGTCGTCCTCGGGTCGCTCGGCGCGATCGTAGGCGCGCTGCTCTTTGTGCCCTTGCCCTACTCGACCATAGCCGAGGGCGTGGTCTGGGTGCCCGAGGATGGGGCCGTCCACGCCAATGGCGACGGTGTGGTGGTCGAGGTGCTGGTGGCGCAGGGCGAGCAGGTGGTTGCGGGTCAGCCACTCGTGCAGATGGCCGATCCGCTGCTTGCGGCGCGTGTGGCGCTTCTGGAGGCGACGGTGGCCGAAACGACCCTGCGGCGCGACAGCCTTGCGGTCAGCGATCCGGCGGCGGCGCGTATCGCCGCAAGCGAGCTGGAGCACGCCATGGCCGACCTGGAGCTTGCCCGCGAACGCGAGACGAACCTGACGGTGCGCGCGACGACGGCAGGCAGCATCGCACTGACCGAGACGACGGACCTGCCTGGTCGCTATCTCACCCGCGGCCAGTTGTTGGGCTATGTCAGCGCCTTCAAGGATCCCGTGATCCGCGCGGTGGTCTCCGAAGGGGACGCGGATTTTGTGAAGCAACGCACCAAGGACATCGACATTCGCTTCATCTCCGCCCCGGCCGAAGCGCACCCGGCTCGGATCATCCGGGAGGTGCCCGCGCTGGAAGCCTCGCTGCCGAGCCTCGCCCTCGCGACGCAGGGCGGCGGCCGGATCGTGCTCGATCCGAACGATTCGACCAGAAGCCGCACCCTGCAGAATCTGCTGCATCTCGACCTTAGGCTCGATGCAGCCCACGAATTCGCAACAATCGGGGAAAGAACCTCCGTTCGTTTCTTGCA